>NZ_JBHMVA010000018.1:0-80636 GCF_042436675.1 Quyinboa ferrireducens
AATTTCAGTAATTTTATCGATCATAATATGAAAGGTTTTTGATTGCTATATATTTAAATGTCAGATACTTAAATATAATCAAAAACCTTTTTTTATTCAAACTTTTTCTGTGTTTTCTTAGATCGAACTCACGTTAACTTAAAATATAATGATGAAAAAACTCCTTTTCTTAGTATTTACATTATTGCTCTTCACTCAAAACATTTTTTCTGATTGTACCGCATGTTGGGAATTAAAGTATGTAACGATTACCACAAAACAAAATAAAGAAATAACCGGATTTATTAAATGGAACAGGGCGTGGTATGCCAATATATGGACTCAAGGTCTGAAGATACCGGATAAATTTCCTGACGATTATTACTATTACTTTTCTCAATGGGAAAACGGAGTATCGGAAGTATTGATTATTAAGGTTATCAACTCCATGCAATTAAACAAAAAAGAGAAGATATATTATGCGTTAAATTCTGATACAATCATTATTAATTATGCTGAAATAAAAGAGATCAAAAAAATAAATCATGAACCTGATAACATACATGGAGCAGGAGAATTAACCATACTAAATCAGGAATTTAAAGACATATTAAAATCCAAGCCATATAATTATAAAATGATTGATGATGGTGGATGTGAATTCTATTTTCTGAATTATAATCTTAAAATTGAAAAGGAAAAATTTGATTCTATGGTTAATTGGTCAAATATTAATAAAAAAACTACCCTTGAAAATGATTCAATATTCATTATAAAAAGCTGTTATGATTAAATTCATGCATTATTAACTAAATACAATACCAATGAAATACATAATTATTATTTTAAACCTGATCAGCTTCACCGTATTCAGTCAAACGGATTCCGGAAAAGCAGACACTTGTCAGTATGAAATTCTTAGCGAAGCAGCTTCTAAAAACACGGTTGAATTTGTTGTTTATGAAAATGGTGAGCCATTAGTCGGGGTTAATATTGTATTGTTAAACCGGGAATCAGACACACTTAAAGGCACAATTAGCCATGTAAACGGAGAAGCAAAGCTGATCATTGATAATGGAATGAAAATAAAAGACAAAACCGTGAGAATATCTTTTATCGGCAGTCAGCCCTGTAGCATTTATCTTTCCGAAATAATCGGGAAAAAAGTCAGTGTTAAACTAAAACCTGAAAAAAAGGATAAAGATGACGGCGTTAAGATTATTCCGGTACAAAAAGGTAAATAGTGGAAGTATACTCTGATCTTTATTAAAAAAGAAGAGTCAATAAATTAATTCACCCATGAAGTGTTATATGAAACTAAGCAAAATTCCAATATTACTTATAACATTCGTTTTCACCTTAAATAGTTGTGGTTTTTATAATGTTACAAGAACATATGACTTACCACAAAATCCAGTTGATAATGCTTCTGAACCTAAAATTGTTCATAATAAAAACTTATTCGGACTGGATGCTAAATATTTGGGAAGTCTTAAACTAGAATACAATGGAGCACCCGGAAATATTACAAAAGATAACGTTTTTATCAAATTAAAAAGTGAAGCCAAACACATCCATGGTGATTTAATAAATATTGTTTACTATGAAAAGATGATAGATTCAGACATCTGTTACAGATGCATAGCTGACATATATAAACTACATGAAAATCAGTACTCGGATGTTGTTCTGTCATCAGATTCAAGAGATATTCTAAGCTATGAGAACAGACCTTTGTTAAATTGGAATGACTTTAAAATATTCCTGCCTGAGGATTCATCAATCCCATATAAAATCTCTGTCAATATCTTTATGAACTCAGAAGTGAACGCCTGGCTTGGAACTTTAAAGAATTTTAGAACAAATGCCACTATTTTTTTTGATGCTTCCAGCGTTAAAAGATCCTATATGAGTGACTATAATTTAAAACATATTCAGTTAATCTTTGATTTGGCACAAGTCTATGCACAGAGGCTTGAATCTTATGTAAATAATGAAATAAAAAGGACAAGTAGCCGATCCAAAATTCAGAAGATTTTAGATGAGTATTACGATAAACTAAAAGAAGAGATTAATACATACAGTACAGAAACGGATTATGGACAAAACATTGAGATTCAACAAAGCTGGTGCAAAAAAATTGAAGCTTATAAAAATAAAGAAGATATTGACTAACTTCAACTTTTATCAATAGAATTCCTCAGTGTTTACATTTATGCTTAGCATACACATATTACTCGGTATTTATTCAATTGACATACATATACCCTGTTAATTTCATAAGATTTCTTAAAACTACCAGATTCCTGAACCCAATTAAGCTTAAATATGTTTACTATTAAACAAGAATAATTCTTTTTTAAAAATAATTTTTGATGAAAGCAGAAGAACTCAGAAATAAACTCACAGAAAAAGGTCTGAAAGTCACCCCGCAGCGGATGGTTATTCTGGATGCTATCTATGCGTTAAATCACCCCACAGCAGAAAATATAAGTGATGTTATCCGCAGGAACCATCCGAATATTTCAACTGCTACTGTATACAAGGTACTGGATGCATTTGTATCCTGCGGACTGATTCAACGGGTTCAAACCGAAAGGGACCACATGCGCTATGACGCACTCATGGAAAATCATCATCATCTTTACTGTCCCGAAACGGACAGGATAGAGGATTACAATGATGAAGAACTTAACGAACTGCTGGCCGGATACTTTAAAAAGAAAAATATACCGAATTTTAAAATTGAAGACCTGAAGCTTCAGATCATTGGTAAATTCGATACATAGCTCCATAACCTCATCTTTACCCGGCCTTGGCAAATTCATAATTTAACACTGTTATAAACCACAAAATTGATGTAAAATGGAACATAACTCAGATGATTTAAGCAAATGCCCTGTTCACGGGGGAACACAAAAACAGAATGTGGGCACCGGCGGAACAAAAAACCGTGATTGGTGGCCTAACCAGTTAAAAATAAATGTACTCAGACAACACTCCTCGCTTTCAAATCCGATGGGTGAAGACTTTGATTATGCCAAAGAATTCAATAGCCTTGATCTTAAAGCTGTTAAAAAAGATCTGGAAAAGGTCATGACAGATTCTCAGGACTGGTGGCCTGCGGATTTTGGGCATTACGGTCCTTTCTTTATCCGTATGGCCTGGCACAGTGCAGGAACTTACCGTACTGGTGATGGCCGTGGTGGTGCCGGCGCGGGACAACAACGTTTTGCACCACTTAACAGCTGGCCGGATAATGTAAATCTGGATAAGGCCCGCCGTCTGATCTGGCCTGTCAAGCAAAAATATGGCCGTAAAATATCATGGGCAGATCTGATGATTCTGGCCGGTAATGTGGCCCTGGAATCCATGGGATTTAAAACCTTTGGATTTGCAGGCGGTCGCGAAGATGTATGGGAACCAGAGGAAGACGTGTACTGGGGAACAGAAACTGAATGGCTGGATGATAAACCACGTTATTCGGGCGACCGCGATCTGGATGATCCGTTGGCAGCCGTACAGATGGGATTGATTTATGTGAATCCTGAAGGCCCGGGAGGTAAGCCTGATCCGGTAGCCGCAGCTCACGATATTCGCGAAACATTTGCCCGTATGGCCATGAACGATGAAGAGACAGTGGCACTTATTGCAGGTGGTCACTCGTTTGGAAAGACCCATGGTGCAGGCGATGCTGCCCTTGTGGGACCTGAACCCGAAGCGGCCGGAATTGAAGAGCAGGGATTGGGTTGGAAAAGTTCATTTGGTTCCGGTAAAGCCGGTGATACCATTGGTAGCGGACTGGAAGTTACATGGACACAGACACCTGCCAAATGGAGTAACTACTTTTTTAAAAACCTGTTTAAATACGACTGGGAACTGACCAAAAGTCCGGCGGGTGCGTATCAGTGGGAAGCAAAGAATGCAGAAGATGTTATACCACATGCGCATGATACATCACAAAAGATTAAGCCTACCATGCTGACGACCGACCTCTCGCTACGGTTCGACCCGGAATACGAAAAAATATCCCGACGATTTTACGAACATCCGGATGAGTATGCAGATGCGTTTGCAAGAGCCTGGTTTAAACTGACTCACCGCGATATGGGACCAAAATCGCGTTATCTGGGGCCGGAAGTACCTGCAGAAGATTTGCTGTGGCAGGATCCGATTCCAGCTGTAGATCACCCGTTAATTGATAAAAATGATGTAGAAAACCTTAAAAAACAGGTATTAATCTCAGGTATTTCCGTACCACAACTTGTGCGTACAGCCTGGGCTTCAGCATCCACTTTCAGAGGATCGGATAAACGTGGAGGTGCCAATGGCGCCCGTATTCGCCTCGAACCACATAAAAACTGGGAAGTGAATAATCCGCCGGAACTTGCCAAAGTTCTGGATGTTCTGGAAAACATTCAGAGGGAATTTAACAATGCACAGAGCGGCGCTAAAAAAGTATCGCTCGCAGACCTTATCATTCTTGGCGGATGTGCAGGTGTTGAAAAAGCAGCAAAAGATGGTGGCATTGGAATTACCGTTCCGTTTACACCAGGCAGAATGGATGCTTCGCAGGAACAAACCGATGTCGATAATTTCGCGGTACTGGAACCCGTGGCTGACGGATTTCGTAATTACCTGAAACAGAAATTCTCTATTGCCACGGAAGAATTACTGATTGACAAAGCACAACTGCTCACCCTTACTGCACCGGAAATGACTGTTTTGATAGGTGGCATGCGGGCATTAGAAGCCAATTTTGATGGTTCTGATCTGGGTATTTTTACAGATAGCCCGGGTGTTTTAACCAACGATTTCTTTATCAACCTTCTTGATATGGGAACGGAATGGAAACCGGCAGATGAATCACATGAAGTCTTTGAAGGACACGACCGTTATACAGACCGGTTAAAATGGAAAGGCAGCCGGGTTGATCTCATTTTTGGTTCAAATTCTGAACTCAGAGCATTAGCGGAAGTTTATGGCAGTTCTGATGCGAAAGAAAAATTTGTGACGGATTTTGTGAATGCCTGGGATAAAGTAATGAACCTTGATCGTTTTGATCTGAAATAATATGCGAAAACAAAACAATAAGGCAAAAGGTGGTTTGATTTCAGACCACCTTTTCTATTTAAATATCAATGCTTATCCCTAATTTTAAAGTACAATTCGATTGATAACTTAAAGGATTATAGTAATATTGTGTTCTTAATACTAATATTGATATTGTGATGAAAACCGAAAAAAGAAACCCTGCTCACGTTCATGTAGCAGTATCCTTCAGATTATTAGCATTTTATATGCTTATCCCATTCTTTTCAATCAGTGCCATGGCAGCAACAGGAACCTGGAACAGTATTGTTACAGGTGGGTCAATAAATTACCTAACTACAAATTCAGAAAACCAGGCCGTAGATCTTGAGGGTAAAAAAATGACCGTTGTATACCTTGAAAATCTTGGATTTGATAAAATCGGACAAAACACCAACGCAGAAGATGTGGCCTGGCTGCTCTCGCAGGGCTACCAGGTGATTGAGCTGGATTATGCGAATAGTGAAGATGCCGTATCTCCTAAAATAAATAATGATATTATAGCCATTAACGACGAAATCAATTCCGGATCATTCTGTGGTCTGACTGATTGTTCCACTACCCGATCGTATATCCTTTTTGAAGGGTACCGCATTGCACGTGATGTATCCTATTTTAAAAATGATCCGAAGGTGTATAACTGGCCTTCATCAAACGGACCACTCGATTCACTGTATATGGATATTGTATATCCTGCCAATGCAGCAGAGAAAGTACCCGTGGTACTGTCATTCTCTTACAGCAACAGTTACTATGAAAAAAGCACAAACAACAAACGACATTTCAGACTTTTCCTGGGATATACACTGGCCATGTTCGATGACTCATTTCTTGAAGGTGCACCAGCTAAAGGTATCGCCTGGGCCATTGCAGATCATCCTAAATACTGCGATTGGGGCAAGGGCAAACCAATAGAAGGTGATGATAAGGATTATGGAGGGTATGAAGTAAATCCGGATGCAGCACAAAAAGTAAAATCAGCCGTGCGTACCCTGCGTGTCGCAGGTGATACACTTGGATTATCCGGTAAGATAGGGATCTATGGCTTCTCCCGCGGATCGGATGCCGGGTCAATGGCCATCGGTGATAAAACTGTGGAGGAATTTGAAAATGCAGGCAACCACATTGGTGTTTCGGATGATGTTCAGGCGGCAGCACTGGGATCAGGAGTCTTTGATTTTACACAGATATTCAATACACTTGACGATGGTGATGGAAACCTTGAGTCCAAATGTCCAAAGGTGTGGGGACCACTGGATAGCAACCGGGCCTTGTGGGAATCCATGGGATCTGCAAACCTTGTGCAAACATCAGCCACATCACCAGTCATGTTCTTCTATAATACCGGTGATGCCCATTATTACCAGGATCAGATTCAACATTTAAAGGAAAAACTGGAATCACTGGATGTACCGGTCTCAACGATAACAGATTACGGGAATGGTTTTGGTGATCTAACAAACAATACCCATGGTGTACCAAAGGATACCGCATCACTGGCTAAACTTTATGCATTTTTTAACGAATACCTGGCAACTGCAAGCGATACAACCAACACAGCCATTCAGGCTCCGTCCATAAGCACTGATAATTTATCGGTCACCGTGTCCCCAAACCCGGCGAGTAATGAATTGCGTTTAATGGTTGATCTTGCAACTACAGGAAATCTGAAAATAGAAGTCTGTAATTTATCAGGAATGGTCCTCTATAAAACAGAAAAATATTATAATCGAACTGGCAGGATCAATGAAACAATAAACCTGAATAGTATTAATCTCCCACAGGGAATCTATATGCTTAAAGTTTTTTCTGAGGATCAGCAAAGCATCAGCAAGTTTGTGAAAAAAGGGTAATACTGATGTATTATCCTTCTGTAGTGCAAGTGTATCGTCAGGTTTTTCAATTTGATGAATTTAAACCAATCGTTTAAATTCATCCCTTCGGGATTTCTATCTTTCTATATGTATGCTGTTTTACAATAATTACAACCCGTCAGGTTTAACTGAAGTTACAAGACCTTATCATACTCAATACCGTGATAATTTATCAATCCATAAAAATGGCTGTATAATAATCTGACAACGGATTACAGAATATTTTAGAGATGATTGGATTATAAATAATAAACTAAAATCCCGAAGGGATGAAATTATGCTCCTCAGACAACTAAAACATAAAAATCAGGCTCCCCTATGATTGGAAACCTGATTTTCAGCTGTAATATCTTGTGTTCTGAGCCCTCTTTATTCAGCTTTTATTTGCACCGTAGCACCTTTCAACCATGGGGCCGAAAAATCTACACTGATCTCTCCTGCCTCGCCGTTTGCCTGAATGTATGCTGTGAGTTTTCCCATAAATACGCGCTGGCTGCGGTCGGTATAACTGGTCATATCCGATGGATTACCGGCCTCAAGTCCCAGCAATTTGGCTGGTCCATGAATCCGGCAACTTACCTCGTCATCAGATAAGATAACGGGAACGCCGTTTTCATCCACCACCTGAATGGTAACAATTGATAAGCCCTTGTCTTTATCCACAATTTTCTCTTCAGTATTTGCTTTCAGGGCAAAAGGCCTTTCAGAAGTCTGAATGGCATCTGTACATATTTCCTTTCCATCTTTATCCAGTCCTACCACCTGTAGTTTACCGGGTTTAAACGGAATATCCCAGGCAATCACTCCGGTCTCATCATCATACGGTTTTATCTCGCCGACCTGCTCGCCGTTCAGCATCAGTTTGGCTTCAGCTGCATTGGTATAGCAGACCACCCTGATATTCTGTCCTTCGTTATAATTCCAAATCTGCCAGGCATCGATAGATTTATAATCCCTGTTTCTCCAGTTGGGATACGTTCCCACATAAGCAAATGGCTTATTACTCCACAATGCTTCCCTGAAATAACCACGTGGTTTAATGACGTTAGCCAGACTGATTAAACCGGAGTTGAAACCACGCGACGGCCAGCGGCCTGCTTCTCCAAGGTAATCCACACCAGTCCAAAGAAACTGACCAAAAATATAATCGTTGTCCCGTACTGCCTTCCATGCCGCCATATCGTGCCGGTTTTCGCTGCCGTAAATTATACGATCCGGGTATGTCTTGTGATCTTCGGCGTAGCGATTTTCAGTGTAGTTATAACCGGCCACATCCAGTGCGCCGGGATAAGCTGTCTGGTTCGACATAACCACACCGGCCAGTGCAGCAGTAGCCGGACGCGATGTATCGTATTCTTTCACCACTTTTACAAGACGTTTGGCAATATCGCCTAACCTGTTTGCATCAGGGCTCTCAGGCTTGTAGCCGCCATACATTGGCTGACTGATGGCTGATCCATCCAGCACCGGATGCGAATACGGATCGTTGGGATAATCCACTTCATTGCCAATGCTCCACATCATGATGGACGGATGATTCCTGTCGCGGCGAACCATATCTCCAAGATCACGACTGCTCCACTCTTCGAAAAAGTCGTATGATCCTTCAAATCCGGGTGTTCCAACATTCCAGCCTTCCAGCCACTTCCGTTTCGGAAATTCCCATTCATCGAAGGCTTCATCCATAACCAGCAAGCCAAGTTCATCACATAATGCATATAAATCGGGTGCCTGTGGATTATGGCTCGTACGAATAGCATTACATCCGATTTCCTTCAGTTCTTTCAGTCGTTTTTCCCAAACCAGTTTTGGCACTGCAGCCCCTAATACGCCACCGTCGTGATGCAGGCAAACACCTTTAACCTTCATCCATTTTCCGTTGAGCGCGAATCCCTTATCCGGATCAAATGTAAAGGATCGAATGCCGGTTTTTGTTTCAGTCTGATCCAAAACTTTATTCCCGCTTTTTACAGTGGTTTTGAGTGTATAAAGGTTAGGTGAATCCAGACTCCAAAGCTCAGGATTCTTTACATTTAATGATGTCAATGTTTTATTTGACTCATTCTGTGACACAGAAAGTTTCGAAACAGATTGAGCTACCTTTTTTCCATCTGCAGTATATAGTTCGTTTACAATATCCAGCTTAGCAGCTTTATCTGAACTATTTGTCACCGAAGTTTCTACTTTTAACGTTGCCTTCTTAGCTGAAGATGATTCCGGGTAAACAAACACACCCCATTCAGAAATATGAACCGGGTTGGCATACACCAACCATACATTCCTGTAAATTCCCGATCCGGTGTACCACCTGGAATCTGCCTGCCGGCTGTGATCCACGCGTACAGCCACCTCATTTGGTTCACCGTATTTAATGTAAGGCGTGGCATCGTACATAAATGAGATATAGCCGTTGGGCCGTTCGCCTAATAGGTGTCCGTTTAGATAGACCTTGCTGCGGTTGTACACACCTTCGAAGTAGAGGTAGACTTTTTCAGCTGATTTATCCTTTGGAATATCAAGCGATTTACGGTACCAGCCTATTCCACCCGGCAAATATCCTGTACAGCTGTACAATGATGGATTAAGCGTACCTTCAACCGACCAGTCATGAGGAAGATCAAGTGTGCGCCATTTACTGTCGTCAAAGTTTGTTTCGGATGCGTTTTTCGGATCAGCCAGAATAAATTTCCAGTTGTCGTTTATTTTTTGGGGAGTTCCAAATGAAACCTGAGCATTGGTTGTCATGATTGTCAACAAAGTGACAATAAGTGTTAGTGTTGTCTTAAAGGTTTTCATGATATGTGTTGTTATAAAGTAGTTAACTGATATCAAAACGGGGTTCATTTACAATTAACAAATATACCAATCAAGGTTACAATGAACAAGTAGAAATTCAGCAATAAATGGTAAATAATTGAGCTGACAAAAAATATTGCTTATGAATTGTAAAGATTTAAAAATATTAAAACAATATATATTTCAAATATATATCATAAGCTGGATTGTTATTTCTAAAACACAAACACCAAGTAATTGACTGCATATTGATTTGAAAAATAACTATTCAATGACTTCTTTTATTTTTGAACACATTTTCTGCCCCACTTTCTCCCAATTATAGTTTTCTTTGAAAATTTTATACCCACATTCTCCAAAAGCTTTACACCGTTCCGGGTGCTCTATTAATTCTAAAATACTGCTAAATAGATGGTTTGAATTATTTGGTTCTACCAAATATCCATTCACATTTTCCTGAATAAATTCTGGTATAGCCCCAATATTTGTTCCAATAATAGGAAGCCTGTTAGCCATTGCTTCAATAAATACTAATCCAAAAGGCTCAACATTAGTAGGAAGAACAAATATCGATGCATGTTTATAATAATATTCAACATCTTTTAAAGGTATCTTTCCTACAATATGACAATTTTCTACTTGTAACTTTGGCGAACAACCAACAATAGTAAGTGTAGCATCAGGATGAATATGACGTATTTTTTTAAAAGCTTCTATTAATACCGGACCTCCCTTTCTTTCCCAATTTATACCAACGAATAATATATTCTTATTAGAGTAATTGTTGTTCAGGTTTGATGACAAGCCTCTATCTTCCTTAAGATTTGAACCGCTCTTAACACATAAAACCCTCTTAGTACTACATTCATAATCATTTATAATTGATTTTTTTATATTTTCACTCATCGTAAAATTAAGAGTCGCATTTTTATAAATATCTTTCTCGCATTCTATCCATTTGCGCGACGCTAAATTTCGTTCATCAAAACCAGGATATTTTAAGTTTTCTAGGTGTGTATGATCTGTATATAAAAAATGTGGGACATCCGGACAACTAAAATCAAACATTGATTGTGTTTGAAATGAGAATGTATATTCATTAAAATTCACCTTTTTATGAACAATATTTTTAACTTTATTAAATATATAAGGGGTTTTTATGTAAAATCTTTTTAAATTATTTCTATTTAATATACCATACTTATATTCTTTTATGCAATAGAAAAGATTTAATAAATCTTTTCTATTGATATAAGGTGCAATATCTACATCTTCAAACTCAATATCCGGAAAATTAGTTTGAAGTTCCACTAATATTGATTTATTTACGTTTGAAAAACTACCCACCCGTAAGAATACTGCTTTTTTTTGTTTCACTGTATATATAACTGTGATTATATCTTTTAAAATATTATCTTCTAATCCATTAGATATTAATCTATACAATTCCTTTATTACGACCTTGAAACCTGAAATCCCAGCTGACTGACATCCATGCTTACAAACCTTGCCCTGTTATTGGGTGGTTCACTGGTAAGCACATTCTGTATTTTTGCCGCTGCTTCCGAATCCTTTGCACATATCAGCATATATCCTCCACCACCGGCTCCAAGCAATTTAAAACCGAAGGTATAATCTTTTATCTTATCAATAATCTGCTGAACCTCAAGCGTGTTTGTGCCTGAATCCAAAGCCATATTAAGCTGCCATGAGCGGGCAATCAGTTCACCTGTCCGTTTAAAATCATTTCTTTGAATAGCCTCTGCCATGGCGTATGAGTGCTGTCTGATATCGTTTAAGAGTCTGAGTCTGTACCCCTCATTCAGAAACATACCCCGTACGATTTCTGCCAGAATATTTTTTGCCACACGGGTAACACCGGTATAATACAGTAACCAGTTGCCTTTGGTATTGACATCGGTAAACACATGATCCGGTAACCAGCGTACATTCATCACCTCCTGAGTTCCCGGTTCTGATTCCAGCAGTTTAACTCCGGGGAAAATACCCCCATACTGATCCTGCCAGCCGCCGCCTGTGGTTAGCAATTGCTCCAGAATAAGGGTGCGATGGCCAATGGATTGCAGATCCCAGTTCAGGGAGCAGAAATCTGATAAGGTTCCCAGTACTGTTGCTGCCAACACAGAGCTGGTTCCCAGCCCGGAACCTTTGGGAATCGCCGCCAACAAAGAGATCTCAAAACCACCACCAAATGCATCCAGTTGCTTCTCTAACGAAACATATTTGGTTCCGCAAAAATCGGGATGAAAACCTGCCAGGCATAATGCAGCTTTTGGAATAGAAAACGCAGAACCAACCACATTGAAATTCCTCAGTTCATCGTATGTACTAATTTTCTCTGCAATACCTATATCTATAGACCTCAGGGTAATTTTTTTCTCACTGGATAAACGAATGTATACCTGAATTGGAGGTTGACCGTTCAGTTCAACAGCCATATTCAATACACTACCTCCGCTTTGCAGACAGAATGGAGGCGTATCGGACCAGCCACCGGCCAGATCCAGGCGTATAGGACTTCGTCCCCAGATGATCTGATCAGAACAAATATTTAACTGAGGCAAAGGATTATGCTCTATGGAACTAACAATAGCTTTTTGCAGCACCTCAAATGCCTGTTGTTCCTGGCCTGAACCATCTTTGCCACTTTGTTTCAGAACCTCAGAACGAAACATATGGTCCCTGAAGCGGATCATAGGCGAAACCGATTCATCAAGATTCCGTGGCAACGGAAGCTGACCTGCCACAAATTCACCTGCAATTTGTTTCAGGTTTGCCTGGTAAAACACGCTGTGCTGATAATTTTTTGCCAGACCGGATAAGTTCAATAATCTGTATTTTTTGCGTTGATCCTGAAGACGTTCCAGGTTGGCATTGGCGCTTATCTGATCTGCAGAATACCGTTCGGAGGATAACCAAAGTCCCTGGGCAGCATTATCGCTGATATTATCCATCATCCATTTTATAATACCTTCGCTTAATTCTTTTTTTGTCAGAACCGGGAAAATAGCAGATGATTGAATATCCGCATCACCATCAAGATCTGCTTTAGAGAAATCGAGGGTTCGCTCTTTTAGCCAGTCTGCAAATGATGTGCCCATCCATGTTGTGTTCGGATCAGCCAAGGCACCACGAAAAGCATCATCGATGCTATATGGCCGGATACAGTATCTTTCAGTTCCAACCGGAATAATATCGAGGCACATACCTGCAGGTAAATTCAACTTCCAGTCGTTCTCAGGCACACCGGTTATGATATGATCATGATTCAGTTTCCAGTCCGACGGAACATGACTGTTTTCGATCCAAACATTATAATGACCGGCATTCCACTGAACCGAGGATTCTGCATTCTGCACGAATAATGAAGGATGAACCTTCACCCGGTTATGCCAGATAGCTCTCTGATCTTTGATCCTGTTTTGGATCTTCTCGGTAGAAGAAATCAATTCACGTGATGTACCATAATGATAGAATTCTCCTTTGTTTAAAGGCACGATTCCAACCGTCAATGCATTCAGCTCTTCATCCTTCACATCCGGTTTTGTACCCAAAGCCACACCGAACGTGCTGTACAGGTCATAATAATCAGGAATACCGTTTTTAAATTTATCTTTCTCCCAACCACTCCTTTTCATAAGCAGATTAACAGCTTTATCGCTCAGGATCCAAATGCCGATATCCATCATAAACAAATGAGATGTAGCGAGCGATTCAATCTTTTGGTGATCGGGCTTCTGGAGCATAAAATCGAGTTGACGTGGATTATTTTTGGGCGTAAAAAAGACACCATGACGGGCTGCCAGATGCGGATCAACCCAAATGCCCAGACATACCACATCTGCATCCGGAACTGAAATATCGGAATCACCGGTAAGGATCATCACATCACCACTGGCAATCAGTGTATTTTGATCCGGAGATGTCAGGCTCATTACCCGTTCCAACAAAGGCAACTGCAAATCAAGCAGAGTCTGATCAAGGCTTTGTCCACGACTCCATCTGAACACCGGAATAGGCGTCAGTATTTTACCGGATGGCGCATACCCCGGAAGGCGCCTGCTCTGTCCTCCTGCATGAATAATAATCTTCTTATCCTGCGAGAGATAATTTTCCATGCCGCCCAGCTTTTTGGAATGTTCTGAAAGAAGAAAAGCAGTACCGCCTCCTGAACCAATTTTATTTCCCGGAGGATCGGAAGCCACGAACCAATTTTCTGGTGAATAATGCGTTATGGTATGAAAAGCTGATACCAGATTTTCCGGCAGCGACAAAAGATATTGCATTTTATTGGGTTTTGAATCTGTTAAATAATATTGTAAAACCGGCAGTAATACCGGAATACTCACCAAAAGTAGTGATATAAAACCAAAATAGAAATAAGTGATAACCGTCAAAAACTATTATATTTTAGCCTTCAGATAACATGGATATACTAACACATATGGTTTCCGGCGTGGCTGTAGGAACAGTTCTTGCGTCTTTTTCAAGGCGAGGATTTATGGCTAAAACCAGTATTTTATCTGTTTCTGCAATTGGTGGTATATTACCTGATTTTGACGTTTTCAGTTTATGGTCAGGATTTGATAAAACATTTGGCAGCACCTTCAATCTGCAAGATGGAAACAAGATTTACTATGCACAATACTGGTATTCACATCATGGTTTCTTCCATTCATTTTTTGCGGCATTTTTAATCACACTAATTTTAGGTTCTTTACTTTTTCTGTTTAAAAATGGTCGTGGAAAACATCCCAAAGAAAATTTCATCATTCATCTTAAAAGAAGTTCTTTGATTCTTCTTGCCTTTTGCGCAGGCTACATCATTCATCTGCTGGAAGATATGCCTACACCCGGATATACATGGGAAGGAATAAATCTTTTCTGGCCATCTTCAGATTATTCCGGTGGAACCGGCGAAATCTGGTGGTGGAATAATTATGATTTATTTTTAATCATAGCCGGAGTTGCGGCCGTCAACCTTACAATTTTACTTCTCCCAAAAATAAAAGCAAGAAAATTAACGCCGCTAATTTTTGTAACTGGCCTTATATTCTGCATTGTACAAATAAAGTCTCGTCCTCAGAATTTTGACTACACCTCGTTTAAAAAAGAATACAATAATTTTGAGCTGCAATCAAAAGAAATCCAGAAACAAATCCTTGGTAAAAGATTATATTCCTGGATGGATTATTTTGATAAAAAAGTTCCTTTCAATTTCTGAATTTACTTTTTCAAAAAGTCTTCCCGCAAAGGTGTAAAGTTATCCACAATTCTGGCCGTAGGACTGAGCAACTGAATAGTATGCATTTTATAAGGTGGCACAGAATACATATCACCCGCTTTTAAGTGTTGATCGGGTTCACCTTCGCAGAGAAAAATAAGTTCTCCCTCGGCCACATAAGCAGTCTGTTCGTGCGGATGATTATGCGGAGGTTCAGGCTCACTCCAAGGACCATTGGTAAAATCAATAACTACTGTCATCAGGTTTTCCGTATGGATGATTTTTCGTTGTAAGCCTTCTTTGACCTTTTCATAAGGTGTTTCATCAAATTTTAATACAGTCATTTAATATCAGATTATAGTTTTTCCTTCATCAACTCTTCCAGTTTTATCAAATCGGCACTGAATTTCCGAATCCCTTCAGCCAGTTTTTCCGTAGCCATTGCATCTTCGTTCAACATCCAACGGAATGTTTTTTCATCCACTTTAATCTTCTCAATATCAGCCTTCTTGGCCTCATCCACAGAAAGCTGGCGTTCCACCGCTACATCCATACCTTCCATTTCTTCTAAAAGATCCGGCGAAATCGTGAGCAGATCGCATCCGGCTAATTTAAGAATTTCTCCTGTATTTCTAAAGCTGGCTCCCATCACTTCGGTTTCATAGCCAAACTTTTTATAATACGTAAAAATATCCGCTACAGATTTCACACCCGGATCATCTTCTGCAGAAATAGAATCCACGCCCCAATCTTTTTTGTACCAGTCGTGAATTCTTCCCACGAATGGAGAAATAAGCTGCAAACCTGCCACAGCACATGCAATGGCCTGAGCCTTACTAAAAAGCAGTGTCATATTACAGTGAATATCGTCTTCCTTTAAAATTTTAGCCGCCTGTATACCTTCCCAGGTAGATGCTATTTTTATGAGAATTTTTTCTCGCATCACACCTTCTTTTTCGTACATATCAATGATATGCCGTGCTTTTTCAACCGTTTTTTCGGTATCAAAACTTAATCTTGCGTCTACCTCGGTAGAAACCCTGCCAGGTACAATTCTCAATATTTCAAGTCCAAAATTTACAGCAACCCGGTCCATAGCCAGATCCAGCTGTTTAGCTTTATCCGGTTCATGCTTTTTAGCAAACTCAATTGCCTCATCAATCAGTTTTGCATATTGCTTATTTTGCGAGGCTTTTAATATAAGAGACGGATTCGTGGTTGCATCCTGGGGTTTATAATCTTTAATTGATCCAAAATCGCCTGTATCAGCCACGACTTTTGTAAATTGTTTGAATTGTTCAAGTGTATTCATGGTTTTGAATTTTTAATATATCAGAACGTTTATAACGTTTTAGTTATAAGCATAAAAACACTGTATTTGTTCAATTCTTTAACACAAAAAAACCTGTGGAAACAACCACAGGTTTTTATTTCACAATAGTGTTGAAAAATGTTATTCAACCACTAAAGTTACTCCAAGAACAAAGATGTCATCAATCACTTTGTCTCCCAGGTTATCAAAAAATGAACCTGACCCATACCGCACATCATACTTTGCCCTGTCAATATTTATATTTGCTGCATATGTGTTTTCTTCCTTTGTCACATCAAAGGTTACAGGATGCGTGATCCCTTTTATGGTAAGATCTCCTTTAACAGTAGCTTTACCATTCTTCAGCGGAGATTTCCCTTTGATAACCAGTTTGGCTTCCGGATGTTTCGCCACTCCAAAGAAGTCATCGGATTTAAGATGATTAACCAGTTTCTGGTTATACTCTTCACTCTCAAGGTCCAGATTTTTAATGGTGCTCATATCCACCACAAACTCTCCACCTGAAATAACATTATTTTTTACCTCAATGGAACCACTTTTCAAACCTACGGTCCCATTATGTTGACCTCCAACTTTTTTTCCAACCCAGGTAATTTCACTTTTTTTGGTATTGGCCGTCAATTCTTCGGCTGAGACATTGCTAACCAGCGCACTCAGCACTACAAAAATTAAAAGATTAATTGTTTTCATTGCTTATTTGTTTAAATTGATTTATAATATTTATTATCCTATATGCATCGGAACTTCCATCACTAAAAGCGATGTTCCGTTTTCTGTTTCTATTTTTATTTTTTCCGTTTCGCTGATCCCAATTCCATCACGTTTACTTAAGTTATTTCCTTCAATGGATACATTTCCTTCCAAAACAAAAACATACACACCATCACTGGGATCTTTAAGTTCATACTCTACCGTTTCGTGTGCTGTAAAATGTCCCATACTAAACCAGGCTTTCTGATAGACCCAAACACCCTTATCACTTTTATCAGGCGAAAGGACCTGAAAGAGTTCATTTTCTGTTTTCAAGTCACGAATTGAAACCTGATCATAGCGTGGTTCAATATTTTTGCGGTCAGGAAAAACCCATATCTGAAGAAACTTCACCGACTTATCGCTGTTACGGTTATATTCACTGTGAAACACACCTGTTCCCGCACTCATTACCTGCACATCTCCTTCCCTGATTACTGCCTGGTTACCCATATTATCCTTATGTTCAAGATCACCGGATAACGGAATGGAAATAATTTCCATATTATCATGCGGATGCATCCCGAATCCCTTTCCCGGTGCCACTTCATCATCGTTCAATACGCGGAGTGCACCGAAATGAATACGTTCAGGATCATAATAATTCGCAAAACTGAATGTATGATGGGTATCCAACCAACCGTGATTGGCGTGTCCCCTACTGTTTGCCTTATGAATTATGGTTTTCATATCTCACTCCCTTTTGTTTTAAATTACACTACAAAGGTACGGTGAGTTAGTACGGCAGACCATGCGAAAATCAGGTCGGGTATTGCAAAAATCAGTTCTGTCGGGCTGTATTGCGGAATTCTAACGGTGCTACACCACTATACCGCTTAAAAAAGTTACTGAAATGAGCCGGTTCTTCAAATCCAAGCTCATAAGCCAGTTCCTTGTTGGTTAATTCAGTAAATAACAACGAACGTTTGGCTTCAAGAATAATCCGATGTAAAATATATTCTTTGGCTGATTTACCTGTCAGCGCTTTAACCGACTTATTAAGGTAGTCACTGGTCACAGATAACATATCAGCATAATCCGATACTTTATGGTTGATCCGAAAATGCTGCTCAATTAAATTCTTGAAATTTCTTACCAACAGATTTCCTGCCTCCAGAGATTGAAGATCTTTTGCTTTGTTAAGTGAACAATGGTTATTACTCTGAATCAGCAATAATTTCAACAATGCACCAAGCGCATCACTTTTATATTCCAGCTGCATCTGAGAATAGTCACAAATATGGCTGACAATGGTCCTGTAATATTCAAACTGCTCATTGTTTAAAGGAAGTGGTGGTGTTTCTCCGTGCTCATTAAACAAATAAACATCATCCACCATTTTGTCGTGAATATTGTTTTTTATCAGGAATAACTTACTGAAATTCAACACCCAACCGGAAGGACGTTCTGATGCAATGACCTGGTGAACCTGACCCGGATATACGAAATACAGGCTCTTATCGAACATATCATAACTTTTAAAATCGATGTTATGAATGCCTTTCGCTTTTTCCAAAAGAATGATGGTATAATAATCGTGACGGTGAGGTTTATCCGGTCTTCCTTCCATCTCATCATACAATGCTGCCACATCTTTCAAAATAAACTCAACAGGATCATCATTCTGATCTGTTAAGGCATATGTTCTTATTTCGGTATGACCTCTAAGCATTTTTTCCGGATTGTTGGAACTTTAAAAACACCTGATGTACTAATTTTGTTTCTTTTAATGAAAAAATTGACTTTAATATCACATTTTCATACCTTTAATAATGCAATTAATTCTCTCATTTTAATTGCTTTATACAGGTATACATTCCCATTTTGCTTGCTTTCATAACAGATTAAATCTGCTGTTTACGGTAGATTGTCGGACTATGCTGAAAAAAGACAATAAACTGAAGTAAGCTCATTAAAAGCATTTTATACATGAAAGTTACAATATTAGGGACCGGTGTTGTAGGACAAACCATTGCCAGCCGGCTTGTTGAATTACACCATCAGGTGGTTATGGGAACACGCAATCCGCATGAAACCATCCAGCGTACAGAACCAAATCAGATGACCGGAACATCATTTTCTGAATGGCATAAGATTAACTCAGCTGTAACATTAATGGCATTCAATGAAGCAGCAAATGAAGCTGATCTGGTTATAAATGCAACGAATGGCTCAGTATCCCTGGCTGTGTTAAAAACAGTTGGTAAAGAAACACTTAAAGGTAAAGTCCTGCTTGATGTTGCCAATCCTTTGGATTTTTCAAAAGGCATGCCTCCTTCCCTGGCAGTATGCAATACAGACTCCCTTGCAGAACAGATTCAACGTGAATTTCCTGAAACCCTGGTCGTAAAAAGCCTGAATACCATGAATACTGTAATCATGATGCATCCGGTAACGATTGCAGGCGATCACAATGTATTCGTTTGCGGGAATGATGAAAATGCAAGACAGATGGTAAAACACCTGCTTTACAGTATTGGATGGAAACATGAGAATATTCTGGATCTTGGAGACATCACTGCCGCAAGAGGAATGGAAATGCTCCTGCCGATCTGGCTCAGACTGTACGGCACATTCGGACATGCAAATTTCAATTTTCATATTCAAGCAGATAAATAGCTAATAAATATTATGTTTCGTTGCCGCTTATACAATTCATGGGCTAACGAAAATAAATGACGTTAAAAAAATATACTAATATGTTACGCTTGAAATTGATGTATCCTTAAAGGAATCCGACAGCTGACTATAATAAAGTAATTTTGAAACCTTAAAAAGATAATAAATACCACAATGCACTATAATTATATCTATAAATAAACTTTTTGACACATTTAACACACTTTTATGTAATATTTTGCTATAATTGCATCAGATTTAGACTTTAAGTTCTGTCCATGATTTTTAGGTTCATGCCTGGGAAGCTTGATGAATTATAATGAATAATTCAAATTAAATAGCAAAATGCCTGATCAGAATAAACAGGATAAGGTTTTAATGGTCTGTACAGGAGCTTGACAATTAAGTATAACAAATTCAAAAAGGTATATGCCAAGAATAAGTTTTGATCAATATATCGCAAAAGGTTTTTATGATGAAATGTTTGACGCAAATGGAAAAGTCAGACCTCATTATAAATTATTCAAAAAAAGACTGGATAAACTGGGTTGGACCAAACTTAACTTCCTGCAGCATTCAACAGACAGGGCACAATTATCATTGGGCATGACTTTTAATGTTTACAGTGACAACCAGGGAATAGAACGCATATTACATCTTGATATTCTTCCGAGAATAATAGATGGAAGTGACTGGAATTATCTTGAAAAAGGTTTGACTCAGCGCATTATTGCATTGAATATGTTCATTGATGATTTATATAATGAGCAAAAGGTACTAAAAGACAAGATCATCCCACATGAGTTGATTGCAGGGACCAAATCATACCTTAAAGAGTGTATGGGAATAAAACCACCACTTAATGTTTGGAGCCATATCACCGGAACGGATCTGATTCGAGGTGAAGATGGTAATTTTTACGTGCTTGAAGATAATCTGAGATGCCCGTCCGGTGTATCCTATATGCTTGAAAACAGGGAAATTCTTAAACGTACCTTCCCTGAACTTTTTGAAAAACTGCATGTCCGGCCGGTTTATAATTATACGCATCATTTGCGTGATATGCTGGAGTCACTTACTCCGGTTCAGAATGCAAATATTGTGGTACTTACACCCGGAATTTATAACTCGGCATATTTTGAACACGCCTACCTGGCTCAGCAAATGGGTGCTGAGCTTGTAGAAGGAAGAGATCTTGTTGTAAAGAACGATATCGTATATATGATCACTTCAAAGGGATTACAAAAGGTTGATGTAATATACAGAAGGGTTGATGATGATTTTCTCGATCCGATGGTATTCCGGAAAGATTCAATATTGGGGACATCCGGACTTTTTAATGCCTATAGAAAAGGAAATGTTGTACTCGTAAATGCACCCGGAACAGGAGTAGCTGATGATAAGGCAGTGTATGCCTATATTCCACGTATCGTAAAATACTATCTTGGAGAAGATATTATAATTCCTAACGTTAAAACTTACATTTGCTCAGAAGAAAGCGATCTTAAATATGTGATTGAAAATATTGATAAGCTGGTGATTAAACAAACCGATGGATCCGGTGGTTACGGGATGCTTATCGGACCAAAATCCACGAAAGAGGAGCAACAGATATTCATTAAAAAAATAAAAGCCAATCCAAGGAATTACATTGCGCAGCCTACTATTAATTTATCAAGAGTTCCGACGCTAACGGAGGGTTCTATTGATGGCAGACATGTAGATCTGCGACCATATATACTTTACGGTAAGGATGTTAAAATCATTCCCGGTGCTTTAACGAGAGTAGCCCTGAAAAAGGATTCACTTGTGGTGAATTCATCGCAGGGCGGAGGAAGTAAGGACACCTGGGTTTTGGATAATATTTAAATTTCACACTATGTTAAGTAGAGTTGCAGATGCCATATACTGGATGAACAGATATATTGAGAGAGCCGATAATTATGCACGGTTTCTGGATGTAAATTTCAACCTTTCGCTTGACCTTCCCCCTGACATTTCGGAACAATGGCAGCCTTTGGTAGCGACAACCGGAGACTGGGAGTTATATAAAAGTCTGCATAGCAAACCCGTAAAAAATAAAGTCATTTATTTCCTGGGTTTCGACGAAAACAATCCAAATTCAATTCTCAATACCATAACCAGCGCACGTGAAAATGCAAGATCTGTACGGCCGGACATCACGAAGGAAATATGGCAACAAATCAATAATTTATACTATTTGGTTAAAGATGAAAAAGAGAAAAAACGATGGCAGAAAAATGATCCGCGAAATTTTTTTAATGAAATAAAAAAGGGATGTCAGTTATTAAACGGCATCTTCGACACAACTCTCTCCCGGAACGAAGGTTGGCACTTTGGGAAAATAGGACAGCTGATTGAAAGAGCCGATAAAACATCACGGGTACTGGACGTAAAATACCATATGTTATTACCAAAGCTGGAAGAAGTGGGTTCTCCTTTTGATCTCATTCAGTGGACAGCTCTCTTAAAATCTGTGAGTGCATTCGACATGTACAGAAAAAGATACGGGAAGTTAACTCCCTTTCATATATCAGAATTTCTTATTCTGGACGATGCATTTCCAAGATCGATACTTTACTGTCTTGACAAAGCAGAGAAATCCTTAAACGTTATAACAGGAAGTACAACCGGGTACTCTAATAAAGCAGAAAAACAAATCGGAATTTTAAAATCACAGCTTGAATATGCCGATATAAATGATATTTTTACAACCGGATTACATGAATATCTTGATAATTTTCAGGTTAAATTAAATGAGACTTCATCAGCTATTTTTGATACATTTTTCTCAATTGAAAATGCTTTAAGCAACAGCTAATCATCTTATTATGACATATTGTTTAGCCATTAAAGTTAAATCCGGTATTATAGGAATTTCCGATACCAGGATCACGTCGGGGCACGAAACTACGAAGGCAAAAAAAGTCTTCACCATAAATAAAAATCAACATTCATTTTTTATTATGACCTCTGGGTTAAGATCTGTCAGGGACAAGGCCTTAACTTATTTCAGGGAAATAATTGATGAAGATGATTCGTCCTTTAATAAACTTTATAAGGCCGTTAATGCGTTTGCCGCACAGGTTAAGAAAGCAGCCAAAGAAGATAGGGAAGCGCTCAAAGAGGCTGGATTACATTTTAATTTATTTGCACTGGTTGGGGGACAACTTCAGGATGACGACGGACATAAAGTATTCCTTCTGTATCCAGAAGGAAACTGGATAGAAATTACGGAAGGTTCTCCGTTTATGATCATTGGGAATAACGGATACGGAAAACCTATTCTCGACAGGGTATTGAAATATAATTCAAGTCTTAAATTCGCTCTAAAGGCCGGATTCCTGTCATTTAATGCAACACAGGTAAGCTCCAACGACGTGGATTATCCAATCCATGTGGTGTATTACGAAAAAGACAGTTTCAACATTATAGAAAAGCAATACAAAAAAGAAGAACTGCAAAGTATATCTCAGTTCTGGCAACATCAGTTGAGTGAATCCATAAGTAATCTGGATGATAGTTGGATGGATAAACTTTTCACTAAAAACGGGGATGCATTTGAAACGCTTGACGAAGAATAAACCGGATGAATCTGCACATATCGCATATAACAGAATATTTTTTTAGTACAGATGTTTTTTTTGAACCTCACGTTCTTAGATTTAAACCTAAGGCTACACCATACTGTTGTGCGAGAGAGCATCACATAACGGTTGATCCGGAACCAGCGGGACTTTCCCGTTTTCTGGATTCAGAAAACAATGACATCCAGCTTTGCTGGTTTAACGATGTACATAGTAAACTATACATTAAAAGTGAATCGTTGCTGACCATTAGCCCCTATAATCCGTTTCAATTCCTGATTTATCCGCTCGAATATAACGTTTTACCGTTTCAGTATACCCCAACAGATTCTGAGTCACTGGAAATATACCTCAGGTATCAGGATGTACCGGACGACCTTGCAAATTTTGGGAAGCAGATATTAAAAGCTTCCAATAATGAAACTATTCCTTTTCTGACCAATATTACAAAGGCCATACACGATGATTTTCTAATAGAAACGCGGCTGGAAGGTGCACCTTACACTCCGGCAAAAAGTTTTAACTTAAAAAGAGGTTCATGCAGAGATCTGGCATGGATGCAAATCAATCTCCTGCGCTTTCTGGGTATTGCGTCAAGATTCGTTAGCGGATATTACTTTCTGGACGATGGTGCTGTAGCTTTTGAGCTACATGCCTGGCTTGAAGTTTATTTGCCGGGAGCTGGTTGGATTGGTCTTGACCCCACACATGGCATAGTTACCGGTAATCATCATATTCCTGTTGCATCAAGCCGGATTCAGGAAAATACAATGCCGGTTTCCGGTACCATAAGAGGAAGCGCTACTTCAAAAATGGAGACTAATCTTTACATTCAAAAGTTAAAATAGCTGGCCCTGAACTGTAATTCCAACAGCATTTTTGTTTGTTTTATCAATCATGTTTATCTTTAATGCTTCAAATCACTTTCGTAAAAAGATGAACAAATCCCTTTATACATTTTCAACCGTTATTGCCGGATCAGTTTTATTGTCTGCAACCTCTTGTCAGCCTAAGGAGAAGAAAACAGCAGAAAACCCAAATATTATCTACATTTTAGCCGACGATCTTGGCTATGGTGACGTAAGTTGTTACGGGCAAACCCATTTTCAAACGCCAAATATTGACCGTCTTGCAGCAATGGGTATGAAGTTTACACGTCATTATGCAGGGTCTACTGTCTGTGCCCCTTCGCGATCATCCTTAATGACCGGAATGCATACAGGACATACCCCCATTCGTGGTAATAAAGGCGTTGAACCGGAAGGACAGGTTCCAATGGATTCGGCAGCGTTAACAATAGCCGAAGTTTTAAAGGCGAACGGATATGTTACGGGCGCTTTCGGAAAGTGGGGATTGGGTTATCCCGGATCAGAAGGTGACCCAAATTTTCAGGGTTTCGATGAATTTTTCGGTTACAACAGTCAGACACTGGCGCATAACTATTATCCGTATCATCTGTGGCATAACCAAACCAAAGTGATGCTGGAAGAAAACCAGGGACATCAAAACGGCGTGTATGCTCCAAACCTCATTCACAAACATGCGCTTCAGTTTCTTGAAAATAACAGGGACACATCTTTCTTTCTTTTCTATCCAACCATTATGCCACATGCAGAACTGGTTGCACCGGAAGAATATATGGATCAGTACCGGGGAAAATTTCTCCCTGAAAAAACCTATAATGGAGTGGATGATGGTCCACGTTACCGGCTGGGGCCCTATGGTTCACAGGATGAATGTCATGCCGCATTTGCAGCCATGATAAAACTGCTGGACGATCAGGTAGGTGAAATCATTGATAAAGTTGAAGAACTTGGCCTGAGCAAAAACACACTCATTATTTTTACGTCAGATAACGGACCACATAAGGAAGGTGGTGGTGATCCTGATTATTTTAACAGCAATGGCCCGTTCAATGGCTATAAACGCGATTTGTATGAAGGTGGTATCCGCGAACCTATGATTGCAGCCTGGGAGGATCATATCAACGCAGGTTCCGAAACGGATCATATTTCAGCCTTCTGGGATATAATGCCTACAGTATGCGATATGATTGGTGCAGAAGCTCCTTTGGATATTGATGGCATATCTTTCCTTCCAACCATGCTTGGGAACCCCCAGAAAGAACACGATTATCTTTACTGGGAATTCCATGAACAGGGAGGGAAACAGGCTGTATTGATTAACAACTGGAAAGGTATAAAATTCGGTATTCAGGAAAATCCGGATACTGCGCTGGTTCTTTTTGACCTTACCACTGATACAGGCGAGTTGCATAATGTAGCAGATCAGAATCCTGAGATGGTTGAAAAAATGGATCTGATCATGTTGGAGGAACATCACAAATCGGACCTTTTTCCGTTTGAATATGAAGAAGTTCCGGAACCGGTTCAATAAATTATGTTGCGGTATCAGGAATACTTAAAAGGGTAACATAAAAATTTTTCTGCCATTTCCGGAACAACGGATCTGAAATTACTATAATTTCGCGCTTTATTTTACTCCAGGATGGAAAACATATTCAAGCCGAAATTCTTCTCAGTTCTAAAATCAGGAATATCTAAAAAACAGTTCTCAGCCGATGTCCTATCGGGAGTAGTTGTCGGAATTGTAGCGTTGCCCCTGGCAATTGCATTTGCAGTAGCCTCAGGTGTATCACCGGAAAAAGGTTTAATAACTGCTATCATCGCCGGATTTCTTATTTCGCTTCTAGGTGGCAGCCGGGTCCAGATTGGTGGTCCAACCGGTGCATTTATTGTTATCGTATATGGAATTCTGGAAAAGTATGGAATTGAAGGGTTAATGATTTCAACCATTCTGGCTGGCGTGATCCTGGTTCTATTCGGCATTCTGCGTCTTGGAGCCTTATTGAAATACTTTCCGCACCCCCTAATTGTTGGGTTTACAAGTGGCATTGCACTGGTTATTTTTTCCACACAGATTAAAGATGCGTTCGGACTGGATCTTGCCAAAGTACCCTCAGCTTTTATTGATAAATGGGGAACATATGCGGCTAATCTGCATCATATCAACCCGTATGCACTGGCCATTACTGTCATCACCATCCTGATTGTAGTCTTTTCAAAAAAGCTAACAACCAAAATACCGGGCTCCTTCATTGCCATACTGCTTACTACAATTGTGGTTAAACTGTTTAACCTTCCGGTTACAACAATAGAATCGTTTTTTGGAGATATCCCAAATCAAATCAGCTTCAGTTTTCCCCACATACAATTGTCCGAATTGTCTGGTTACCTTGCTCCTGCCCTTACAATCGCCTTGTTGGGTGGAATAGAATCATTACTCTCTGCTGTAGTGTCTGATGGTATGATCAGCGGAAATCACAGGTCTAACACCGAACTTATTGCACAGGGCATTGCCAATATCGTTACACCCTTTTTCGGTGGAATTCCTGCAACAGGAGCCATTGCACGTACAGCAACAAATGTAAAGAACGGCGGTAGAACACCAATAGCAGGAATGGTTCATGCTGTGACTCTTCTGCTCATTATGCTGTTTCTGGGCCAGTGGGCAAAACTTATTCCGATGTCTGCATTGGCCGGTATTCTGATTGTGGTTGCCTACAACATGAGCGAATGGCGGTCATTCAGATCTGTTTTAAGAGGATCTGTATTCGATATTATTGTTTTACTCAGCACCTTTATCCTGACCGTACTGGTAGATCTCACCATTGCCATTGAAGTTGGTGTCGTTCTGTCTGCATTACTGTTTATGAAGCGCATGGCTGATATCGGTAATGCTGAGGTAAAAGAAAAAATCGACAGCGATCTGATAGAGAACTACTCAGAAATTCCTAATGGCATTTCAATCTATGAGATCAGCGGACCAATGTTTTTTGCATCTGCGAAAACCTATTCGGAAACATTGAAGGAAATTGGTGCTAAAAGTAAAGTTCTTATTATCCGTATGCGTCATGTGCCCTTTGTGGACTCTACCGGTCTACATAACCTAAAAGAAGCCATTAAAATAATTAAGCAAACCGGAGTAAAAATTGCTTTCTCCGGTGTTAACAGTAGTATTCTTCAAAACTTTGATACGTTTGGACTGCTTGAGCTTGTACCAGCCGACCATATTTTTGATTCATTTGAAAAAGCGGTTGCTTTTGCGAAAAAGGAATTGCAGAACTGATCCTTCTAATCACATTCCGTGCTTCATTTTTTTAACCGTTTATACTTCTGCGCGTTTACAACACCCGTAGTAAAAATATTTAAAAAGATCGTCGATTATATGACAGGTAAAGTGTGATGAAATGGCGTTCTTTGTATAAAATTCAATGCGATGAACTATAAAAGACTTTCTTTATTTGGCATTTTAATCATTGTGGCCGGACTGTCCACCCTGTTTTTAATGACAGACAGAATCTCATTTCATGATGAAGATTCAGACTATGAAGAAGAAAATGAGGAAAGACCCGATGAAGAAGTTTTGACGGGAAAAGAAAAGGAATTATTCCTCAAATATCTGGAAGAAAGACAACAACAGACCTTGCTGAAATCCGTGTCGGTAAATGGAGAAAGCAGCTACGCCAATGGTGCCCTTACCGGAACATGGAAACACAAAGTGCCCCATACCACAGGCTACGGTTACCGTGTTGATAATTCAGCATACGATTCGCTCCGAAATGTGTTCTATGTGGTTACATATGCCGGCCATTTATACAAACTTGAATACGAGAACCAGATAAAATGGACCTTGCTTAACCATAAGATACAGATGAACCCACCTGAAAACGCTTCAGCAAATCCGGTATTTACAGGGACTCTCTTAGATGACTCAACGTTCAGGCTTATACGAAGTAACGATAACCAAAACCGTATGGAATATTCTGATGACGAAGGTAAAACATGGAACATCAGCACCGGAGCATCAGTAACGAGAAGCTGGTCGAACCAGGCATTTGAAATTACCAATGATAATGCCAAAAAAATTATTTTACATACCTACAACTCGAATTACCATCATCTATATTTCTCAGCGGACAATGGTAAAACCTATCAGGAATCCTCATTGACTTTTCCAATATCCACTTACGATGTAAGAATAGCCAAACCATTTAACACCAACGATGCCTATCTTTGGGTATGGTGGAAAGGATCAAAAAAGGTTGATATCTATAAATATGATCCGGAAAGTGAAGATTTTGAACTGAAGTATAATTCGTCTTCCATGCTGGCCGGAACAAACCTATCCAGTGCTGCGGCAACATTTTACGGAGGAAAATATCACTTTTACCTGTCCACTATCAATTCTGATTATACCATTTATTATTCGGATGATGAAGGTCAGACGTGGACGCAGAAAAACGCAGGAAGAGACAAACCTTTTGAAATCATAAGTCCCAACAAGCCCAATATCCTTATCAGTGGATTTGAGGACATGAAACTTTCTGTGAATTATGGTTCTACCTGGACCGGATATGATCACAAACTTGGATGGGATCTTCAACACCTGAAAACATTCGAAATGTCAGGCGGGAAATTCATTACACTTGCAGGTCTTGATTTCGGTTGTTATGTCTCAGAAACACCTGAAAATAAAGACTCCTATATCTGGTGTAATAACGAAGCATGGTATGCCATGCATTACGATGCTGCCACCAGTGAACGTTACAATTCTGTTTATATGGCTAATCAGGACAGAGGCACAACAGCTTATCCTGATACAGCTTCAGACGTTAATACGGTTGATATAGATGGAACAGATGTACTTCGGGTTTGCTTTGCCAGCAAAGAAAAATCGGTATGGACATGGTTCTACTATGGAAGGATAAAACACAGATTTAATTTTCCAACAGGTATCGGTGGTGAGGCTGTATTTGATGGCTTAGGGAACTGGTGGGCTGCACCTATCGTTGCTTCACCTGATGAATCCGAAGATGCAATATATGCAGCATATGGCAGTAATCTGAAGAAATTCACATATAATTCCGGTTCGAATTCGATTAGCCAATCCACACATGATTTTAACTTCAATTCCAGTTTTGGTGATGATTTGGGTGGATTCGGATATTCAAAACTGAACCGGAATAACTGGTATGCCGCATTAAATAACGGTGTATTTCTATATTCAAAAGATGCCGGAATTACGTGGACAAAAACCCTTTATCCTGGTCCTTACCCAAAAGCAAACGATCAATCGTATAATTATCCGAAAAACCAGATTGTTATAAAAGCATCCCAGATTGATTCCAACAGGGTGTATTATGCTGGTGTTGGTAATACTTTTCTGATTTCTGAAGATGGTGGCAGAATATTTTTACCCCATAAGAAAGGGCTTGATATATACAGGATGAGAGATTTTGACCTGTCTCCGGATGAGAAATATATTTTTGCTGCATGTGGATATGAAGGTGCATGGGTATTTTCAGTTGAAGATAATTACTGGTATCAAATGAACGATGATCCGATTCCAAGTGTCGATTTTACTGATGTTCAGTTTATAGAAAATAAAAACTGTGTAAGATATAGTACGTTCGGCAGTGGAATAATTGATTTCTACATCAATACTATTTTCCCCCCTCACCCGCCAATAGATTTTTCAGCAAGCGCCTTAACGGATTTCGCAATTCTTTTAAGGTGGACAGATAATTCGTTTAATGAAGACGGTTTTATAGTTGAGCGGGGTACTGACGGCTCTTTTGTGGCTGTTGATACAGTTAAGGCAGGAACCAATATCTATGTCGACCGAAACCTTAATTCATCAACAACTTATCAATACAGATTAAAAGCCTATAATAGCGGCGGATCATCAGAACCAACATCAACAGTTGAAGCCACAACAAAAACAGCTACCGGAATGGATGAGATAGATATGAATATTAAATTATATCCGAATCCTGCTGGTAAGGTTTTGAATGTAGAACTTGGAGCAGTTAAGAACGATGCAATTCTTAATATTATAGATTTAAAAGGAAAAACGCATATTACTGAAAAAATATCCGGTGGCACTGAAAGGCTTACAATACCACTGGATAATCTTGATCAGGGAACTTTTATCCTGGATATTACATATGATGGCAAACATTTGACGCGGGAATTCATAAAACAGTAATTTTAGCCATCATATTTATTAAAATATTGCTTAAAATTAAAAATTATCACTTCCAATAAGTGTTAGTTTTACAATCATTCGTATATTCGTAACTTTGAAATAATATTGATTTGAATACTAAATTTTTAACCCATATCATGAAGAATATTGTAATCATACTTTTTTTATTGCTGGTAATTTCATGTACCTCTAAAAGTCAGGTAACTTTTGAAGTAGATGGAAATGAACAGGGGAAAGCTATCAGCACCAACCTGATTGGCGCATTCTTTGAAGACATAAATTATGGTGCCGATGGCGGATTATATGCTGAGCTTGTACAAAACCGCTCTTTTGAATATTATCCGGTGGCTGGTTATACGGATATGCAACCACTTGATGCCTGGTCAGTTATAACTGAAGGCGGAGCTGTAGCAACCATGACAGTGGAAAACAGCAATCCCATTAATGAAAACAATACACATTATCTGAAATTTGCAGTTTCCAATACAGGATCCAGTGTAGGGTTTAAAAACTCCGGATATGACGGGATCTCAGTAAAAGCAAGAGACAAATATGATTTTTCAGCATATGTAAGGTGCGATGGAAGCTTCTCTGCTCCGGTAACGGTATTGCTTATTAACGGTTCCGGAACATCTATCGGTGCATTTATCATCAATAATATCACCAGTGAATGGCAGAAAGTTACAGGTGTTATTACTGCAACTGCAACCAGCCAGGATGCAACACTTCAACTCAGGACAAATGCAACCGGAACGTTATATTTTGATATGATATCATTGTTTCCTCAAAACACATTTAAAAACCGTAAGAATGGGTTAAGACAGGATCTGGCTCAGGCAGTAGCAGATCTTCACCCAAAGTTTCTGCGTTTCCCAGGAGGATGTGTTTCTCACGGACGTGGTAATGACAACGCTTACCGCTGGAAAGAAACAATAGGAGATGTTGCCGAACGTACACCAAACTGGAACCTGTGGGGTTATCATCAGACTTACGGACTTGGCTTTTATGAGTATTTTCAGTTTTGTGAAGATATTGGAGCCATCCCCTTTCCGGTTCTGCCATTGGGTGTATCCTGTCAGTTCCGAAACAGGGAAATTGTACCTATGTCAGAAATGCAACCCTGGGTTGATGATGCACTTGATTTAATTGAATTTGCAAATGGCGATGTAACGACCACATGGGGAAAGGTAAGGGCAGACATGGGACATCCTGAACCATTTAATATGAAATATATTCTGCTGGGAAATGAAGAAGATGATATTCCTGAATTTCGTGAGAGATTCCTTCTGATTGCCAATGCTATCAGGGAAAAATATCCGGAAATTAAGATCATAGGCACATCAGGTACTGATGATACCGGAAGCTATTACAGAAGTCTGTGGGAGTTCAGCAGGGAAAATAATCTGGATGCAGTAGATGAACACTATTATAATTCACCATCCTGGTTCCTGACAAATAATCACAGATATGACGATTTCCCAAGAACCGGACCAAAAGTTTTTATTGGGGAATATGCTTCACAGGATGATCAGTTATTCAATGCAATTTCAGAAGCTGCTTACCTTACCGGCGTTGAACGAAATGCTGATATCATTGAATTTACCTGTTATGCACCTTTGTTTTGCAATGAAAACCATAACCAGTGGAATCCTGACCTGATCCGTTTTGATAACAACAACCTGGTAAAAACAGCGAGTTATTATGTACAGCAACTGTATAGCCGGAATGATGGAGAAGAATATATTCCAAGTACTTTGACAGTTCCAGAGAACAGTGCTCCGTTTGTGGGTAAAATTGGCGTAGGAAGCTGGAATACGCAGGTTGTTTTTGACGATGTAAAAGTTGTAAGCAACGGAACCGTATTACTGGACGAAAACTTCAGTGACGGAGCAGCAAACTGGACGCCATTTGATGGCTCATTCAGTGTAAGTTCAGGAACTTATGTGCAATCAAGCGGTCAGACGCCGGCATGGAGCGTTGCCAACACAGTTATTGATAAAAGTGAGTATACCATTACGTTAAAGGCTATGAAAACCGGAGGAGCAGAAGGTTTCCTTATTCCCTTTGCTCTGCAGGATGACAGAAACTATTACTGGCTCAATATCGGTGGTTGGGGAAACTCACAAAATGCAGTTGAACAGGCTACCGGAGGAGCAAAAGCAACCCTTGTGGCTAATGCAGGAAGCATATCAAACAATGTATGGTATACTATAAAAATTGATGTTAAAGGGCAGTCTGTTGATTTCTACATGGATGACAATCTCCTGTTTAGTATTCCTGCACCGGACGGACCGGTTAGCGCATCTGTTGTTAAGGACAACCAGACCAACGAACTGATTATTAAGATGGTAAATTCGGACTCGGAACCTGTAACAGTCAATATGAAACTTAAGAATGTGAATACATCTGTTGATGCAAAAGTCACCACACTAACAGGACCTTCATCTTCATCCAGAAATTCATTAAACTCACCGGATTTGATTAAACCTGTGGAATCAACCGTGTCAGTTTCCGGTTCATTTGATTATACCCTGCCACCTTACTCGTTCCAGCTGTTCAGAGTTAAACTTGGTAATTCAACCAGCCTGAATGATGCTTCACATAACAGTGACAGTGATCTGACAATAATGCCGAATCCCGCACGCGAGAGTGCATTAATATGTTACAACAACACATACGGAGAGCCTTACAAAGTTTATATTTTCGATACATCAGGAAAAATGGTTTATAAAAATATAACCAAAAAATCTACAACCAGAGTAGATAAAGAAAATATGAAATCGGGAGTTTACTATGTGAAAGTAAACGATAAAGGGAAAGAATTTAAAGGCAAATTAGTGATAAACAATTAAGTGAATTTTTATGTATAACGTAAAGGGACCGGATATTTTTACTGGTCCCTTTTTAATTCGTACTGACAACTAAATGATTGGTTTATTTAAATGGAAATATGCAACTGCATTTTTAATAGCAGGAATTCTGATACTCTCCTACGCCTATATTGAGACCTACTGGATCAAAACAAAAAACCTCACGATATACTCTGAAAACCTGCCCGATTCTTTTGATGGGAAAAAGCTGGTTTTTATTTCGGATGTACATCTGGGACCATATATATCTGAAAAAAGGATACAAAAGGTAGTAAACCGGATCAATGCATTACAACCTGACATTATTCTGTTGGGTGGTGATTACATTGACATAAGAGCAAAATACGTTATGCCTGTCTTTAATGCACTACAAAATCTTAAGGCTCCCATGGGTAAATATGGGGTGCTTGGAAATCATGAGTTTATTGAAGACCCTCAACAGGTTATACGTAAATTCAGGGAGAGTAAACTAAACTTATGCCATAACAATTCATTTTGGATTACTGAAGGTAAGGACAGCATTAAAATAGGTGGTGTAGGCGATTTATGGGAATCGGATCAGAAGATTGAAAATACCATCAACGATGTCAGAGATTCCGATTTTTGCATTTTATTGTCACATAATCCTGACTATATTGAGGAATTAAAAACCAACAAAATTGACCTGATGTTGTCCGGTCATACGCATGGTGGACAGGTAACATTTTTTGGACTTTGGGCTCCCCTGATACCCTCGGATTATGGCCAGAAGTACCGTTACGGCCTGAAACAGATAAAGCACACCCAATTATATGTCACATCGGGAGTTGGTGTGGTTGGTGTTCCGTTCCGGTTCTTTTGCAGACCGGAAATTGTTGAGATTACCCTGAAGACTATTAAAGATTAAAACGAATCCTCTGTTAAAGTTGTTTTGCTGATCCTGACAGGTTGAATCAGCTTTTTAAATCCTTTGAACCGGTAAAACAACCAGGCCACAACCATAAAAATCGATCCTGATATCAGAATACCATACCACTGTGAAGTCGGATCAATGGTTAATACCTGAAACGCAGAATCGGTCTTTAAAGCAGAACCGGTATAATTGACGCCAACAGCCAGAAAAAAATTATTAATAAAATGAATACCGATTGCCATTTCAAGTCCGTCATCAAGAATAGTAATCAATCCAAGAAAAGCACCAAGAAGCACATAACCCGGCATCATTTTCCAGAATCCGTATTCATAAACTTCGGGATTTGCAGAGTGCATTAAACCAAATAGAACGGACGTAAGTATCCAGGCTATGACCGGATATTTAAATATATTTCCAAACAGCTGATACAGATATCCCCTGAAAAAGATTTCTTCGAAGCTCACCTGAAAAGGGAAAAAGATTAATGCAATCAGAAATAACCATATAAAAGACTTTGCTTCGAAGGTTATCACATAATTATCAGGATCCATAAAATAGTCCGCCAAAGTAGAGCCTCCCAGAATAATTCCCCATATCAGAATGGCAAAACCTATGCGTTTAAAATCCAGTTTTTCTCTTGCTGTTACAAAGGTCTGCATCGGACGGCGATGAAAAATCTTAGCAAAAAATAGTCCGAAAAAGGGAACAAGAAAGGAGGACATAATAATCAAAAATCCCACGTTATTGGAGATCCCAATCCGACTGAAATCCATTGTTTTTAAGACATCCTCGTTCAGTTCACCGCCATTCATAACGGCTACACCTCCTAAAACTTTAGACAAAATAAACTGTCCAATAAAATAAGACAGTATTATTAGCATGACTGCGGGTAAGTAGGCAACAAATGCCCTGTTTCCCTTTTTTATCTGATCAAGAAACATGGTTTTAATTTTGAGATCAACAAATATACGTTATTGAAAACAAAAAAACCCCGATTTTCATCGGGGTTATATAGTTTGAAAAACGATTAATCGTAATTTGGAAATTCTATTCCGGTACTACTTCGAATCCTATTTCAACACTTACTTCTTTATGAAGTTTAAGTGTTGCTTTATATTTACCAACTTCTTTCACGGCTTCTTTAATGCTGATCAGTTTACGATCCACATCATAACCTTCTTTTTCCAGTGCTTCAGAAATCTGAATATTGCTTACTGAACCAAAGATTTTACCGGTAGAACTTGTTTTTGCACCAACAACCAGATTAACTGAACCAAGTTTTCCTGCCAGTTCTTCTGCTTCCTGTTTGATTTTAGCCAGCTTGTGAGCTCTCTGTTTCATATTTTCAGCCAATACCTTTTTAGCCGACTCAGTAGCTACAACTGCTTTTCCCTGAGGTATAAGATAGTTTCTGCCGTAACCGTCCTTAACAGTGATGATGTCGTCTTTATATCCTAAACCTATAATGTCTTCTTTTAATATTATATCCATTATACTATCCTCCTCAATTATTTCATCAAATCAGTTACATACGGTAATAAAGCCAGGTGACGGGCTCTCTTAACGGCCTGAGCCACTTTTCTCTGGAATTTTAAAGATGTACCGGTTAACCTTCTTGGAAGGATTTTTCCCTGTTCATTAAGAAACTTCTTAAGGAATTCCGGGTCTTTGTAATCAACATATTTGATTCCGTTCTTTTTGAAACGGCAATACTTTTTCCTGTTTATATCAACCGAGGGCGGTGTTAAATATCTAATTTCTGACTGACTCTGTGCCATGGCTTAGTTCTCCTTTTTAGCTTTTAAATTCGACCTTCTTTTCTCTGCATACTCAATAGAATACTTATCCATTCTGAATGTAAGGAAACGAATAATCCTTTCATCACGACGGTACTCTAACTCTAATTTTGCAATCAAATCAGGTGTTGATTTGAATTCAAGCAGCTGGTAAAACCCTGTTGATTTTTTTTGAATGGGATAAGCTAATTTCCTTAATCCCCAATTTTCCTGATGTACAATCTCAGCTCCGTTATCAGTCAGGAGCTTGTTGAACTTTTCTACCGCTTCCTTCATCTGGTTCTCAGACAAAACGGGAGTTAAAATGAAAACGGTTTCATAATTGTTTAACATACTCTCTATAATTTAATTATTGATTATATCCTTAATTTTCGACGCGCAAAGATATTAATTATTTTATTTACAGCAAACTGTATCCGGCTTTTTAGAAAATATTTAAACCGGTTGTAAATAAAAAGGAAATGCCAAATGACCTTCCTGAATTGAAAGTCCTGTGATTCACCTATAAATAATAACCATAAAAGTCTGATAATCTATATAGTACTCCAGGTTAAGCCAAAACTTCATTTTATTAATTGATCGGTCTTTGCTCCTTAAAATCATAATATGTTTTACGCATAAGATCGGCCAACAAAAGTTCGTAGTTTATGTAAGCCGATAAATGCGATAAATAAGCATTGTTCAAACGTTCCCTTTCCAGTGCCAATGCCTGACTGTCAATATCTCCATCTGAATAACGTGACAATGTGATTTTAAAACTCTTTTCAGCTACTGCAACATTTTTCTCCAGCAGCTGCAGCCGTTTTAAACTATTGCTGTAATTGGCAACCAGGTTTCTGACTTCGTTATCTATACTCCGCTCAAGTTGCTCCTTCTGATAAATATTCTGTTGCAACTGAGCCTTAGCCCTGTTAACCCGCGCTTTGTTCTCACCCCAGTCAATAATTGGGATGCTGATATCCAGTGAAACGCCATAGTTCGGGCCCCTGTCTGTTAAATTTGTAAATACACGATCAGTAGTCTGGTTCAGGTTAAACGCCCCGGGATTATCTTCATCATCAATTCCGGTTAATCCGTAAGAGGCATTTATAGCACCGGAAATACGCCCCTGTGCTTTTTGCCGTTTAAGATTCAATTCATTCAGTTCTATCTGGATATCCTGCTCCCTAAGCTCAAGCCTGCTTTTTCTGGCATACTCCAGAGCTTTATCAAGTTCCACAACAACCGGAGTATAGTTCATATTGGCATCTATCATTATACTATCAGTAATGGGAAGTCCTAACAACTCCTTGAACGAATTAGACGCCGTCTCCAGGTTCACCCGGTTAAGGTCATAGTTATTCTGAGCCTCTGCCAGGTCCACTTCCATCTGCAGCGCATCAACTTCGCGAATAAGACCAACTGCGAATTTATTCTGAGCGATGTCATATGCCTCTTTTTGCCTGTCCAGATTCAGTTTTGCAATATCCATCCTCTTCTGAATGGCTAACAGGTTATAAAAATTATTACTTACGTTATACACCAGGTTCAGTTCTTCACGGGTTAATCTTTTTTGAGAACTTTCATAATTCAGTTTGGCAGTCTTAAAATTCGTCTGAATATCATTATATCCGAAAAACGCATTCAATGGTTGGTTCAACCTGACGGCGGTATTAAATCTTGAGGTTCTGGTATCGTTTGTATAATCGGTAATAACACTTGGGTTAGCTTCCAGAAAAATATTTCCATCAGTTGGCAAAGGTTGTGTGACCCTTAATCTGCCTGAAAGTGCATTCGTCTTTAAGGGATTATACGATACAACTCCTGTTGGATCCCTGAATTCATAAATGGTATTGGAAAAACCCGGAACCTGCATATCCATATCCACATGTGTTTTCAGGCTGCTGATTGTGGCCTTAAGATTAAACTCTGCCATTTTTATATTCTGCCTGAGAATAAGGATATCATAACTCGACATTTTTGCTATAGCTATACTGGTTTCAAGATCCAGAAGATGTGCCTGCGGTTTTTGTGCTTTAAGTCCTGATGCGCACAGTATAACTGCGCTTAATATGTATAGTATACGTTTCATTTTCTTAGCGTTTCGGTTTTGTTGTGATTTTTCTTGTCGGTATCTATCAGGCCGTCTTTAATATGAATAATCCTGTCGCTGTAATCCGCTATTTCCTGTTCATGGGTAATGAGGATGATGGTATTTCCTTCCTTATGCAACTCATCAAACAAATTCATAATTTCCAGTCCGGTTTTGGTATCGAGTGCCCCGGTTGGTTCATCCGCCAGCAAAATACCAGGTTTGGTGACCAGAGCTCTTGCTATGGCAACACGCTGCCGTTGGCCTCCGGAAAGTTCAGATGGTTTATGTTCCATCCTGTCACCAAGTCCTACCCGCGATAATGCTTCATGTGCCCGTTCAATCCGTTCGTGTTTCTGCATTCCGGCATACATCAGGGGAAGTTCCACGTTATGCAGTGCACTGGAACGCGGTAATAAATTAAAGTTCTGGAAAATAAATCCGATTTCCTTGTTTCGCATCGCAGATAATTCGTCATCCGTCAGCATACTTACATCCACTCCGTTAAAAAGATATTCTCCTGCAGTTGGCACATCAAGGCAACCAATCACATTCATCAATGTGGATTTGCCTGATCCGGATGGTCCCATGATGGCGACATATTCGTTCTGCTTAATCTTCAGGTCAACTCCACGAAGTGCCCGTACAGAAACCTCACCCATGAGATATTTTTTTTCAAGTCTGTTTATTTCAATTAACATAATTCTTCGTTTACTCGTAACGGATGGATTCAATAGGATTCAGGTTCGATGCATTTTTAGCCGGCAGATAACCAAAACTGATTCCCACCACAACGGAAAAGCCAAATGCTACAAATACAGAGTAGAGCCGTATAAAGGTGTTGACGTCCGTAAACAGGGATATCAGCAAAGAAAGCGATACCCCCAGCAACACGCCAATTATTCCACCGGTAATACTAATGGCAACCGCCTCTGTAACAAACTGACTCATAATATCTGCTTTTCTTGCACCAATGGCCCGTCTGATCCCTATTTCGCGGGTACGTTCCATTACCGTCGCCAGCATAATATTCATAATTCCTATGCCTCCTACCAGCAACGATATGGCAGCAATAGCACCCAACAGAATATTGTAAATCCTGCGTTCCTTCTCTTCCTGCTTCAGCAGTTCGAGTGGGATGATGATGCTGAAATCCGCATTATTAAAATGATGCCGGTTCAAAATGCTCCGGATCACTTCCGAACTTTCTACCAGCATGCCGGCTTCCTTTATCTTGACCGTAATTTGTCTGATCTCACTTTCATATTTCTTTGAGCGCTCAAACCGTTTGTTAAATGTTGTAAGTGGCATGTAAACGTCATTGTTCAGGTCACGTGATGCCAGCTCACCAACCGTCTCCGTAAAAAGCGCTTTGGGCTGCATGGTTCCTATAACTTCCATCCACTGATCTTCTATCTTTACTTTTTTACCGATGGGATCCACTCCGGCAAAAAGTTCTTTGGCCACACCAGCACCCAACACACAAACTTTAAGGTTCCGTTTATAATGATCCTCATTTATAAATTCTCCTTCATCTGTTTTTTGGTTCAGAATATCGATGTAGGATGGTGTAATTCCGATAACGGTAGACTTTACTGATTTATCGGAGAACTTTACATCTGTACTCTTTTCTGCCTGCGATGCCACATCCTGTACATAAGGAACGATTTCCTTTATGGTTGAAGCATCCTGGAGCGATAAACCGGGTGAAAATTTGGCTCTGACTTCTTCAAGTTCTGCATCAGACAGATCTTTATCACGGATGATAATATTATTTACACCCAAGTCCTGGTATTTGGCAATAGCCTCACGTTTAGCTCCTTCTCCAATGGACAACATGGCAATAACAGATGCCACGCCGAAAATAATCCCGAGCATAGTCAGAAAAGATCTGAATTTATGATCGTACAAACCGGTCAACGCTAAACGTATATTTTCTTCAAACTGCATAATTTCCTGTTTAAATAATTTCTTTCAGTGGTACGACCCGGGCACCATTCTTAAGGTCACTTTTCAAAACGGTAACGGAATTATTCTTTAAACCGGTTTCCACTTCTGTTTTTACCGGTTTATGTCCTTTTAAAACATATACATAGCTTTTCCCGTCTTCATTCAGCACACATTCATTCGGGACCAGCAGTACATCATTTTCATCGGCACTGACATACTCACAACTCACGGTCATCCCAGGTTTAAGCCGCTCATCCGACACATCCATTGTTACAATAACATCAAAAACCTTTTTCCTTGATTCGTTGTTGGATCTGTGACAGAGGCCGCTTATAAATGTTATGGTACCATCGAAAAACACACCATCCAACGCATCCAGTTTGACCTTAACAGACAAACCTTCCTTTACCTTGCTGATATCCGTTTCATTCAACACGGTTTCAACTTTCATCCAGGTCATATCAGGGACATCGCCCATATTCCTGCCCGGATAAATTTCGTCTCCTATTTTCAGCAATTCTCCGGTTCTGCGGTTATACCCCACCTGAAAAATTCCGTTAATAGGTGAACGTATGGTAAGCTTGGGTAAAATATCAATCGCATTATCAATCTCATTTTCCAGACGTTCTATTCTGATCTCCTGAATCCGACGTTCTTTTTCCTGCTGAATATCAGCAAGCTCAAGTTTTCTTTTGGTTTTCTCCAGCCTTATCTTAGCCTGCTCAAACTCCAGTTCCTTCACTTTCTGTTCATTTTCAGAGGCAAACCGGGCACTCTCCATCTCGATCTTATTCAATTCAAATGTTGCCTGTTCACTACTGAGCGCTGCCAGCATACTGCTTTTATCAATCTGCTGTTGAACCACCATTTTTTGCATGTTGGCATTTTGAGTTTCAAGATCAATCTTTCTGTCTGCAATATATTTCTTTACTTCAGACGGGTCCAGCTGGATGACTGAATCACCTGCTTTAACGGCAGTTCCGTGATCCAGAATTCCTGTTATTTTCATTTCGTACCAGTAGCGGCCGTATCGTGGCAGGACAAAGCTTTTCTTATTAACTGCCTGCAGCGTTCCTGTCTCGGTAATCGTAAGCTTAAAATCTCCCTTTTTAACCTCCTTATAGGCATACTCCTCGCCGGAACAGGAAATAAAAAGCAACGGCAAAACCAGAATCAGATATATGAAATTAAGTTTCCGGTTCATGCGTCTTTGTTTTTAGCTGATTTAGTATTCGAGTCTTCTTCCACTGCAAACGGGTCAACCAAAGCCACCTCATCGCCTTCTTCCAATCCTTCCTCCACAATGACAAAATCGTTGTTGGACTGAGCGGTTTTTATATCCTGTCTTTTAAATTTACCACCTGATTTTACATATACGTAGTCCTGCCCCATCTCTGAGAAAACGGCTTCCAGCGGCACAAACATGACATCATTAATTTCATCAATAATAATTTTACAACTTACGGTAAGTCCGGGCATCAGTCTGTTATCTGTAGAATCCGTAATCAGCACTTCCACAGGAAAGACTTTTATATCAGAGTTGCGTTCCTTGTTAACAGCCAGATTAGCCACAGATACCACTTTCCCATGATAAACCTGCCCGGAAAAAGCATCCGGACGAATTTCGACATTCAGTCCTTTCCTTATCTTTGAAATATCAACCTCATTAATTTTAACAGTGGCTTTCAGTTCCGACAAATCAGGAAGCTGAACCAGCGGCTGTCCCGACCAGCACTGATCTCCGATCTGGTATTTAGCGTTTGTACTCCAGTTTTCAGCAATGATCACAATACCAGGATTTTTTGATACCAGAATAAGTTCATTCAGAGTTTGTTTAGACTCCTCAAGCTGTGAACGTGCCTGTTCAATCGAGAGTTTTTTCTGGGAGATTTCCTCGCGCTGTATCTTTTTTCGGTTCTCAATTTGTTCAAGTGCTTTCTCAAGTTCAATCTCGGCCTTTTCAAGGTTCAGCTTAATCTTTTTCCGTTCGATTTCGGAGTAGTAATCAGAATTTTCAAATTTTATCTGCGATATCTCCTTGTTAATCTTAGTGATCTGGTAGTCAGACATAAGATCCTTAATTTCGGATTCATGCTGTGCCTGTGTCCGTTCCAGTTCAGCCTGATTTATTTCCAGACTTGACTCGGATTCTACAATGGCTTTATTCACTTCCGAAGGATCAAATGTAACAACAGTATCCCCTTTTGCTACTTTACTTCCGTCGGTTACCAGGCTGGAAATTTTGAGGTTACCATATCGCCAGGATGACAGGTTTGGCGTACTTATATTTATTGAATTTGTGGCGTTTACATCGCCCTCCTCTGTTATTTCAATTTGAAATGTTCCCTTTTGCGCTTTATAAACAGATATCTCCGTCCCGTTTTTTGAGCTACAGGAAATTGCAACGACTGTAAGCATCAGCCACAGAATCTTAGTTATCTTAAAAGGTGGCTTATTTTTCATTAATTGTATCATTTGTGTTATTGTTGATTTGAGTGGTGTCAAGAAGATTAATTTTATGAACTTCCGAATCCTGCGGCTTATTTAAAAGAATTACATCGTTTTCACCAAGACCGCTCGAAACAACAGCGTTTTCAACAGACTCATAGCCTGTAGTAATTTGCTGTTTATTTATTTTCCCTTTTTTTAAAACATATACATATTTTACACTGTCAATGGATTCAATGGCTATCTGCGGAATAACAAGACAATTTTCCTGCCGTTTAATAATTACATTACATTTTGCTGTTGTTCCAAGGTCAGGAATCTCACCGGTTTCATTTACCATCACTGTCACATCAAAAACCTTAATTTTAGAATTTCTGCTTACCGGTTTTCCAACAGGTGTCATATGACTGATTTCGCCTTTTGCCAATAAACCAGGAATAGCATCAAATGTAATTTCAACAGGCTGTTTCATTTTCAGGCGTTTAAACTTGCTTTCCGGCACCTGGAGTAATACTTTTACACTCCGCATATCCGGCAGATTAACAATTCCGTCTCCCGGCCATACCCTGTCACCGATTTTCAGTTTTTCACCGTTGGGACTTCCAATGGTAGCCATACCATCCTGCGGAGCAGTCAGAACCAACTGATCAAGATTATCTTTAATCCGGGAAATATATAATTCAAACCGTTTGATCTGTAGCGTCATCTTACGAAGTTCTGCATTATTAATCTCTTCAGTTGAATTAAGCTTGTCTTCCAGCTTCTTACGGGTTATTTCAGCTTTTTCTATTTCGAGACGGGTCAGTTTTTTTTGTACATCAGATGAGTATTTCATCTGAAGTGAATCCATAAATACAATGGCGGTCTGCACTTCATTATTCTTTACCTGAGCTTCAAGAAGCGCTTTATTCATGGCCAGACTGGCTTCAAGTTTTGTATATTGAGCTCTTGCAGAACTCAAAGACTTAAGTCTGTTATCATAATTTGTTACCAACTGCTGATTTTCCAGGATACACACCGTATCCCCCTTCTTCACTAATTCACCATCTTCCACCAGATAGGAAACGGTAACATTATATATTCGTGGACAGGAAACGGAAACGGAGTTCACAGCATCCACAACACCTTCAATCTGCACGCTCTCTGTAAAGTTTCCCTTTTCAACAGTAGAATAAACATACTTATTGTCTTCACCGGAACATGAAAACAACAAAAACATCACACCAATAAATTTCAAATAATAAAAAATCTTCATCAGGGTTACTTCTACGTCAAAAGGTATACAATATAAACTTAACGGATTCAGCGGGTAAATATTACTTATACTTTTACTGCTTTATAAATTTAAATCATATTCAACTGTTCCTTTATTCTCTTATCTTCTTTTAATCGTTTCTCTATTACACTAATATATGAACGAATCAGGTCATAATCCGGGCTTGATTCTGATAGCATTTTCGAATCAAGATATATGTACCTGGCATTCACAAGATATTCCATTGTTTTCTCCAGATCGTCATGCATTTCATAGTAAAAAGCCATATTAACGGCAGCACGTGCTTTTATTTTGCCACTGGCGCTGTCATAAACCCGTTTCCATTCCCTGAATGCATCATCCGGTTTACCATTTTGGTAAAATCTGCTACCAACTCTTATTCCGGGAGATCCTGATTGAAAATAGACCCGTTGCACTTTCTTCCATCCCGGAAAAAGATCGGATATAGAAGTTTTTCCTGCATCCCAGGCCGCTTCTGACACTAATGTTTCCAGTAAGCCAGGCCTGCTCTCATCATCAATTTCCATGTAATCGAGATCAAAAAGCAAGGTATCTCTGTGCGTTTTTGTTGAAAGAAGCTTTAATGTTCCTGCATCATAAAATCGCCATATAGTATAATACTCTGTATAAGCTGAATAGTAGGAATTATCCTCGTTACCCATAAACCAATTAGCAGGTAAAATATTGTATTCCAAATCATTCACATAAGAAAATAAATCCAGTGACGCAATAATATCTACATGATTTGAATCGGCGAGATTCAGAACCTGATTTGGTGATAACATCTGGTTGGTCCATGCCCTTGACTTATTCGAAAGATTACGTTCCATTACGACCACGGTATCCAGATAATCTTCCTGATTCAACGTATTGGCTGCATTCAGCACACATGAAATTCCCAAAGAATCAATATGTAAGGTATCCTTGAGTTCTTTTCTGCTCTGATTCCGGATTTTGCCACTATAATTAAACTTTTTTGTTGTCATGTAATTTCCAAGCGTGCCTGGCTGCTGAACCGTATTATCTACCAGTAAAATTCTTCCGTATGAACCGGAAACAGGATCGGTAGCGGGCTTCAGTATTTCAATTGACAACTCTTTCTGCGCCACACATGAAGAAAGGATCAAGGCTGAAAGAATTATTAAAACTATATGTAATCTCTCCTTTTTCATTTATCTATCAGCATAACCGTATCTGTTTCTTTATCAAGCCTGTATCTCTGATGACTTTCGGGACATTCGGCTTCCTGATTTGCATCAAACTTCAATTTATGGCCGTAAATACTCACCCACCCGGTTTGACGTGCAGGATTCCCAACAACTAATGCGTATGGCTTAATATTTTTTGTAACCACCGCTCCTGCTCCAATCAAAGCATATTCACCTATTTCAACGCCACACACAATGGTGGCATTGGCGCCAATGGATGCGCCTTTTTTAACCAGTGTTTTGGCATATTGGCCTCTCCTGTTTACATGACTCCGGGGATTGATAACATTGGTAAATACCATGGAAGGACCAAGAAATACATCATCTTCACAAATCACTCCGGTATAGACGGATACGTTATTCTGGATCTTTACATTATTTCCCAAAACAACATCCGGTGAGATAACTACATTCTGACCAAGATTACATGTATTGCCAATCGTACACCCCGACATTACATGTGTAAAATGCCAGATTTTTGTACCATCACCAATTTGACAATTATCATCAATAACTGCAGTCCCGTGTGCAAAGTAATTCATGTTAGCGTATTGGAAGTTTCAAGCAAAACTAATCTTTTCCCGCTATCAAAGCAATAATTGAGCCAAATTAGGATAATAGTTTAAGAAATTTTAAAATAAAATAAGCGGCTATATCAGATTGCACTGAACAACTCATTAAAATTAGTTTTTGAAATTAAACCATAAACAGAGTTCTTCTTCAAGGCTTATAAGCAAATTAATTTTTGAATTTAACGAAAAATGACTACGTTTGAGGTAAATTATCTAAGCAATTATTAATTACCTGATTATGAAATTAATTTACACCGTACTATTTGTATTCGTACTATTCATTTCTGAATATGTAACAGCACAATCCAATTATATTTTTGGGACCACTTCAAACGGAGGCGAACACGGACAAGGAACAATATATCAATTTGATTTAAGCAGCAAGACGCACAAAAAGCTAGTTGACTTTGACAGGACCGAAAAAGGAGCATCTCCCAATGATGGCATTATTTTAGTCGAGGACGACCTGTTTGGAATGACTATTGCGGGAGGAGATGATAACATTGGAACTCTTTACAAATACAATATTTCTTCAGAACACTTTGAAAAAATAACTGACTTTAATGGAGCAGAGTACGGTTCTGAACCTAGTGGTCGGTTATTTCTGGCAAATGATGGTTATTTGTACGGTATGACCAGTAAAGGAGGATTATATGATTATGGAACGCTCTTCAAATTACATCCTGATTCCGATAAGATCGAAAAATTAATAGATTTTGATGGAAGTAATTTTGGCGCTTCCCCAAGGGGTAGTCTTATTCAGGGAAACGATGATAACCTTTATGGACTAACTAATATTGGTGGCATCCATGAATCAGGTACCATATTTAAGTTTAATATTTTTAATCATACGATTTCAAAATTATTTGATTTTGAAAGTTCAGTTGGCTCAAATCCCTATGGAGATCTTTTTCTTGCAAGTAACGGAAAGTTTTACGGAACTACAAAAGACGGAGGCGATAACGGATGTGGAACATTATTTGAGTTCAATCCAATCACCAATATTTATTCTAATAAAGTTGATTTCCTCCAGGATCAAAAAGGCACATCTCCACGTAGCTATTTAACGGAAATGAACGGATGCTTATACGGATTAACATGTTGGAATGGTCAGTATGATTACGGCTCAATTTATGAATATAACTTAACAACAAATAAATTTGAAAAGAAAATCCAGTTTTGGGATGATACTAATGGATTTAGTCCAGCATGTGGGCTGATTCAGATTGAAGAAAAACTGTATGGAACTACCAACTACGGGGGGTACAATGGTGGTGTATTATTCGAATATAATCCTCACACAAACAACTATCAAGTAATTCATTATTTTAGTGATAGGAATGAAGGTGAAAATCCTATGGGAAATCTATGCACCGCCCTATCAACTCAGGTGGTTTCCAGAGGAACCGATAAAATAACTGCTTGTGATAGTTTAACATGGATCGATGGAATAACATATACCTCCAATAATAATACAGCTAGCTATACACTAACTGGCTCATCAGGCTATGACAGCATCGTAAACCTGGATCTAACCATAATTAAGAATGAAAAGAGTATAAGCTATGATGGAGAAAAAGTTTTCTCGAATCAGAATAATGCGTCTTATCAGTGGCTTTATTTTTTTAATGAATTCGAGGCTATTAACGGCGCAACAAACCAGGATTATACACCAACTAAGAATGGTCAGTATGCTGTAAGAATTTCACAGGATGCCTGCGTGGATACTTCTGCGGCAATTACAATTACAAATATTGATATACCTGATCACATTCAAAACCCAAAAGCTACTTTTAATCTTATTCAACAAAAAAACTCTATTAAAATAAATGTTTCGAGTAATTCACAATACGTATTATCTGTTTATAAGCTAAACGGTACCATGCTTCTTGAAAAAAATATCCAAAAAGGTGTAAACATCATAAATTTCAATTATGGACGCGGAATATATTTGGTAAACATAAAAAATTCTCGCACAAATCTGAACTACAAAATTATTATGAATTAAAACATAATTTACATCTTTTCATTCACCAGTTCCTGCAGGCGTTTAATTTCATCGCGGTACTGGGCAGCTTCAATAAATTCGAGTTTTTTGGCGGCTTCTTCCATTTTCTTTTTAGTGGCGGCAATGGCTTTCTCAAGGGCATCTACATTCATATACTGTACCACCGGATCGGCTGCCACATTAACCTCTGATGGTCCCGAATAAGCTTTGGGTCTGCCTTCTTTTTCCTCTTTTCCAGAAATGGTTCTGCCCAATGCTTTCGTAATACCTTTCGGCGTAATTCCATTGTCAGCATTGTACTTCAACTGCTTTTCCCTTCGCCTCAAAGTTTCATCAATGGTGCGTTTCATGCTGTCGGTAATCTTATCCGCATACATGATTACCTTGCCGTTTATGTTTCGGGCTGCACGCCCTGCAGTTTGGGTCAGTGAACGTTCTGAGCGCAAAAAGCCTTCCTTATCTGCATCCAGAATAGCTACCAGTGATACTTCCGGTAAATCCAGACCTTCACGCAACAGGTTGACTCCGACCAGCACATCAAAATCACCACGCCGAAGGCCTTCCATAATTTTTACACGTTCCAGGGTGTCCACATCCGAATGAATATAACTGCAACGCACCGACATCCGGTTCAGATATTTGGTAAGCTCCTCCGCCATACGTTTGGTCAGTGTTGTTACCAGAACCCGTTCCTGTTTTTCAACCCTGATCCGGACTTCTTCCATCAGGTCATCGATCTGATTCTGGCTTGAACGGACCATAATTTCAGGATCAAGCAGTCCGGTTGGACGGATCACCTGTTCAGATACCACGCCTTCACATTTTTCCAGTTCATAATCAGCCGGTGTGGCACTTACAAAAATAGTCTGGCCGGTTATGGATTCAAATTCGTCAAATTTCAATGGTCGGTTATCCATGGCTGCCGGTAAACGAAAACCAAAATCCACCAGGTTCTGTTTGCGGCTTCGGTCTCCACCATACATCGCCCTGATCTGAGGAATAGAAACATGACTTTCATCTATGATGGTAATGTAATCATCAGGAAAATAATCGAGCAGACAGAATGGTCGTGTACCAGGTTTCCGGCCGTCAAAGTACCGAGAATAATTTTCAATACCTGAACAATGACCAATTTCCCTTATCATCTCCAGATCGTAGGTCACACGTTCCTCAATGCGTTTGGCTTCAAGCGGCTTGCCAATTTCCTTAAAAAAATCCACCTGTTTCACCAGGTCATCCTGAATGGTATAAATGGCTTCCTTTATACGGCTTTTATTCGTTACAAAAATGTTCGCCGGGAAGATCATAACTGAATCCACTTCGTCCTTTTTGCTGTTATTAATGGGATCAATCAGCTGAATTTCCTCAATCTCCTCGCCCCAGAAGATTATACGGTACGCAAAATCGGCATCGGCCGGATAGATATCCACTGTATCTCCTTTTACACGAAATGTGCCGTTTCGGAAATCAATTTCATTTCTTGAATAAAGGCTGTCAACCAAACGCCTTAGAAATACATTTCGCGGAATCTTGTCTCCCACTTTTACCTGTATCAGGTTGGAATGAAAATCTTCCGGATTCCCCATACCGTACAAACACGATACGGATGAAACCACCAGCACATCCCTTCGGCCCGATAATAATGCCGAGGTCGCGGATAAGCGCAGTTTCTCAATCTCATCATTGATCGACAGGTCCTTTTCGATGTACGTATCGGTTACCGGCAAATAGGCTTCCGGCTGGTAATAATCGTAATACGACACAAAATACTCCACCCTGTTTTCAGGGAAAAAAGCCTTAAACTCTCCGTAAAGCTGTGCGGCCAGGGTCTTATTATGGCTCAGCACCAAAGTGGGACGTTGAACCTGTTCCACCACATTGGCAATGGTAAAGGTTTTACCGGATCCTGTTACCCCTAAAAGTGTCTGGTAGCGCTCACCACTATTGATCCCTTCCACCAGTTGCCTGACCGCTTCAGGCTGATCACCGGTAGGTTCAAATTCTGACATGATTTTAAAATCGGCCATAAATTACATTATTATTCATAACACGTTCGGGCGTTTTCTGTTTGGTTTACCGCAATAAGAATGTAAAAATAACGGGAATAAACGATACAAAAAAAGAATAGGGCGAAGAAAAAAATGAGATGAAACGGCAAATGAACGAAACATTATGTGTCCCGATCTTGATTTTTTGATTCATTAAAAAAATATCGTAAATTTACACGTACTCCTTAATTAAAAACCATGATTAGAAAATTAGTTCCTGTTATTGTTACCTTACTTATTTTCATATCAATATTAGTATTCAAAAGTCAAATATTTGCCGGTACTGACAGTTCTCAAAGGTCGGTAAACCATACGACCGAATTAAACGCATCAAAGAATTCTTCAGAATTAAAAGTGAATTCTCCATCGGGAAAACGACATCTCCTTATTCAGGAATCTAATCATTTGCCTGTTCCAATGACTGATATAAAAGTGTATGAATTTAAATCAAACGGTTTTATTCTTACCCGTGGTTTCTTGTACAGTTCATTATTGTTATGCTCTGTTTCAGGAAATGATACAGATGTGAAATGTAAGTGGTTAAATGACAATGAGATTCTTATTAGTTATCCTGAAAGTTGTTCCGCTATCAAATTCAAAACATCATTTGTGATTAACAACGATTCATTAAAGATCCACTATAAAACTTTTTAAACAGAAAACGGATGTGTTTTGAAGCTAAATCATAAACTTAAATCAAAATGCAAAGCATATGAAACCAACTTTTATCCCGCTTATTGCTGTACTCATTATTTTGACAGTAGTCCTTGCTTTAAATGACAACCTAAACATTGAACAACAATTACAGGCAGCAGACAGATACCAAACGGCTGCCGTGAATAAAAAGAACAAGGTTGTCAAAAATATGCTGTACTCACCTTCACATTCTAAATATGTTGTGACATGGGAAGAAGGTTTTGAAAAATCATTTACATATACAAATGTTATGTTGTTTTATGAAATAAAAGAGCTAAATAAATCCGGTTCTCAATATTCAATAAACCAAATTTTAGACGGCAAACAGGTAATACTGCTTGAAGGAACAGACCTGAATTTAACATACAAATGGTTGAATGATCACGAACTGGACCTCACTTTTAAGAACAATTCTGGTTTTATGTTACGATACGATATGCTTGAATTCCGCGGTGATACTGTTCGGATTACCTATCATAATGAGTAGCAAATTTCTTTATTTCCGGTATTGATTAATATCATAATAAGCAACCGGCTATTCTTATTCTCGTCAAAGTTATATATATTTACATGTGGCTATGTGATAATTTTCATTCGCTGATTGAAGCCCCCACTCCTTTTACTTATTAAATATAAGTGTAGCTTCAGGAATTATTTTCCTCATAACCCGATCTCAAAATCTCTCACGTTTACCTCATTTAATATGATCCGGAAATTATTGACCGAATTATTAAACTGAATGGTATGCAAAATATATTACAACATCTGTTTCTTTTAGGTTGTATATCGGTTTCTCTGTCAGGAATGGCACAGGAAGCCCTTCCTGTCTCCGGAGGAATTGCTGAAGGAAGTAATGGTTCATCGAGTTTCTCTGTCGGGCAGATCCAGACAAATCCTGTTGAAGGCGACGGGGTTTATATGCTGGTTGGGGTACAGCAGGCTTTCGAAATTTCTTCTGAAGCGGGGCTGGAAGATTTTTCCGGAACGAATCTAACATTGACTGCCTTTCCCAATCCTGCCACTAACGTTCTCATTCTTGACGTGGATACCTTTTCTGTTAAGAACTTAACCTACAGGTTATTCGATCAGGAAGGCACGCTGGTAAAATCAGAACGCATCAGCAATGTTCAAACCCGTATTCCGACAAATGACCTGGCAAAAGCCACTTATTTCCTAAGGATACTGAAAAGCGATGAGCTTCTTAAGACATTTAAAATCGTAAAAAACTGAGTCATGAAATATCTGTTAACCTTTTATATCCTGCTTTTTCTGTCAATCTTAGGATCAACAGAGCATACCGTAGCACAAGCCCCCGAAAGAATGACCTATCAGGCCGTTATCAGAAATACCACCAATAAACTGGTGACCAACACCAGCATTGGGATTCAAATCAGCATTCTGCAGGGTTCAGTTTATGGACAGGCGGTCTATGTGGAACGGCATTTCCCTACGACTAATAGCAATGGTTTAATCACACTGGAAATCGGCGACGGCACTGTGGTAAAAGGCAGCATGTCTGAGATTGACTGGAGTGATGGCCCTTACTATCTGAAAACTGAAACAGACCTGAAGGGCGGAGCCAGTTATACCATTTCTGGAACCAGCCAGTTAATGAGTGTACCGTATGCATTGCACGCCAAAACTGCCGAGCGACTGCTTGGACAGGCATCAGAATCTGATCCGGTTTTCTCTTCCAGCGATGCAGCCCTGATCAATGAAAATGATGTTTCGAATATTAAAAACCTGAGCGGAACAAATACAGGAGATCAGGATATCAGTAACCTGGCAACTAAAACAGAACTTTCAGATTCAACACAAATGCTACTCGGTAATATCCCTGATGTGAGTGGATTTATTACTGCCGAATCAGACCCGGACTACCATGCCTGGGATAAAGACTATAATGACCTTATCAATACACCGGAATCGTGGGACAGCACATATGCAAGTATCAAAAATAAACCCAATCTGAGTATCTATGCCACAAAAAACATGTCAAACGGTCGAATCACAAATCTTGGAAATCCTGTTAATGATAAGGATGCTGTTAACAAAGCCTATGTGGATGCCATTTTAAAGCAGTTGAGTGACAAGGGATTGATTGTTTCCGATGTTGATGGAAATGTTTATTCCACTGTCAGGATCGGACCGCAAATATGGATGGCTGAAAACCTGAAAACAACAAAACTCAATGACGGTACAGAAATTACACAGGCGACAGATAATGCAGAATGGGGCGCATTGACCGGGCCTGGTTGTTGCTGGTATGACAATGATAAAAATACCAACGAACCTTTGTTTGGCCCACTTTACAATTGGTATACTGTTGAAAGTGGCAAAATATGTCCTGAAGGCTGGCATGTTCCTTCAGATGCTGAATGGACTACTTTGGCTACGTTTTTGGGAGGCGAATCAATAGCCGCCGGAAAATTGAAAGATGCCGGTACTTCACTTTGGATCGCACCAAATGCGGCAGCTACCAATGAATACGGTTTTTCAGTCCGTCCCGGAGGATACAGAAATTATACCGGAGCATTTGGCAGCATCAATTATTATGGATATTTGTGGAGCGCGACAGAAAACAATACCACAACAGCATGGTACCGAAGTCTGTACTACAATAGCGGGAACATGGTCAGAAACAGTATCGACAAAAAAACCGGTTATTCCATTCGATGTGTGAAAGATGAATAATCTTTTTCAGTTTTTTGATAGCCGGATCAATGGAATAAAATACATTTGTGTTTTAAAACCATCGTCATGAAAAACATCTTTACCTTTATATTGCTCATCCTCGGAATGTCAGCAGGTGCCACAACCTATTATGTTGATACAAACGGAACAGACTCCAATTCCGGAACATCAGTGGATTTACCGTTTAAAACTATTACCAAAGCATTGAACCAGGTTACTCCGGGAGATTCCATTCTTGTGCGAGGTGGCATACATAATTATTCATCGACCATTTACATCTCAAAAAGCGGAACAGAAAACGACACCTGTTATCTTTTTGCTTATCCGGGTGAACGACCGGTTCTGAATTTTTCGGGAACGGATTTCGGGAAAAGGGGCATCAGTCTGACCGGAAGCTACTGGTATATTAAAGGCTTTGATATTACAAAAGCCGGCGATAACGGGCTGAATATTTCGGGTGGGAGCCACAATACAATCGAATTCTGTTCATTCTCTGAAAATAAAGATACCGGCGCCCAGCTCGGTGGCGGAGCTCACGATAATACATTTATAAACTGCGATTCGTACTATAATGCCGATCCAACAGATTATGGTGATGCCGACGGATACGCGCCAAAGCTTGATGTGGGCAGCAATAATAAGTTTATCGGTTGCCGGGCATGGGGCAATTGCGATGACGGTTGGGATGGATACATGCGTGGCACCACCAACGTAACTACCATACTGGAAAATTGCTGGACCTGGGGAAATGGCTGGCTGAAAGACGGAACCAATCCCGGATCGCAGGCAAACGGAAACGGGTTTAAAATGGGTGGTGGCGATAACGGCAACAGTGCAATGCTGGAACACCATTTCTATCTGACCAATTGCATGGCATTTTATAACAAGGGCAAAGGATTTGATCAAAACAACAACGTTGGAACCATGTCTATGCTGAACTGTACGGCCTATCGTAATACTTCATCAAATTTTAAGTACTATAAAACCCTGGCCGCCGGCGAATCACTCATCATTAAAAACTGTATTTCCTACCAGGGCACTGTCGACATTCCCGATTTTGCTGTTCAGGCTACCAACAGCTGGCTGATGACCACACCATTTTCTGCAGACGATTTTGCCAGCATTGACACCACAGGTATTTCCGGACCGCGAAAAGCTGACGGGAGTCTGCCCGATGTATCATTTATGCATCTGGTATCGGGAAGTGTTTTCATTGATGCAGGAACGGATGTAGGTTTACCTTATAACGGATCAGCGCCCGATCTTGGGGCCTTCGAGTTTTCAGCAAATTCCGGTTTCCAACCCGCTCAGTTTGATGACGTAAAAACATTTTTCTCAAACGGAATTCTAAATATTCAGTTCTCAATCTCGATAAATGAACCGGTTAATGCATCCTTATATACCATCAGCGGACAGAAACTGTACTCTACCAGTTTGGATCAACAGGTAAATAAAATTACAGTTCCCGGATTACAACGCGGAATCTATCTGCTACAATTAGGACATGGTCGGATTAAAAAGACCTTGAAAGTTCTGAACTAATTTGTACGCTATCTGCAACTTCAAAACATATTACTGGTAAAAGCGTTTAAATATATATCTGTTTCGCATCGTGAAATAGAATCCGGTGCTTCAGATAAAGTGACCGGGATTTTAATGAGCATTAATCCTAGGTACTTTTAAGCGTTTTTAATTAGGATTGACATGCATATTCAGGAACTAACAATCTATACGTCACAACTTTCAGAACAAATTAGTTTTTATTCGAATATTCTGGGACTGAAAACAGTAAAAGAGAATCATGATAGTGTTTCTTATGGTATCGGACATTCCATTCTAACATTCCAACATGCACCGGAAACAACACCTTATCATTTTGCAATTAACATACCCTGTAATCAAATAGAAGAAGCACTTGTATGGGCAAAAAAGAATTTAGAAATTTTGCCCTTTGAAGGTTCTGAAATTCAGAATTTTAATTCCTGGAATGCCAGAGCGTTTTATTTTTATGACCGGGATAAAAACATTGTTGAACTGATTGCCAGACAAAATCTTCATAATGAATCAAATGATGTTTTTTCAGAACATTCGTTTCTGGAAATCTCAGAGATTGGTTTACCTGTAGATGATATTGCTCCGGTTTACAGGTATATCCATAGGTCTACCGGCCTGGATATTTACAGCGGCGATATAGACAGGTTTTGTGCCATAGGAAATGAACATGGGTTATTCGTCTGCATCAACAAACATAAAAAGGACTGGATACCCACCATGGAGAAGGCGTATTCTTCAGCATTTGAGTTACAGTTTGCACATAACAAAAAGGAATGGATAATAGAATTCAACGGACAAGAGCCGGAAATAAAATCTTTAAAATAGTTATATTCGGTTTTGTTTAAATTAAATCGCGATGATGAAATATCTGTATATAATTCTGCCTTTGTGCTTTGCATTCAACGGTTTTACAAGGGCACAAAAAACTGTTCAATTATTTAACGGAAGTAATTTAACCGGTTGGTATGCGTTTGAGCCGGAATCAGGAGTACATCAGGATGCTACAGAGCTTTTTAAAGTTGAGGATGGCATGATCAGGATGTACGGTGCCAAAGCCGGATACCTGATGTCGGATCAGTCTTTTCATGACTTTACCTTAACTGCTGAGTTCAGGTGGAATACAGATACAGCATTTACACGAAAAAATAATAAACTGAACAGTGGACTGATGTACCTTGTCCCGGAAACAACACCTGATACCCTTTGGCCTAAGGGAATTCAGTTTCAGATTAAAGAAGGAGCGACCGGGGATTTTATTCTCTTGCAGGATGTTACCCTTATAAACAAAGGAAGCCGGACAGAGCCGGGAAGAAGTGTGGTGGTTAAACGATTGACCGATGCAGCCAACCCCATCGGCGATTGGAACACACTGACCGTTACCTACCGCAACGGAACCATCAAACAGGAACTTAACGGTACACTGGTAAACGAGGGTACTGAACCTTCCGTAACAGAAGGCAGGATCTTACTGCAATATGAAGGTTTCCCCATTGATTTCAGAAAAGTTGACTTAACTGTCGATCAGGATCAAACCGTAAAATAACAGGCTAAAACAGATGAAACAGGATAAAATCATCCCCAGCCTTTGGTTCTGCACCCCGAATGGTAATTTAACCGAGGTAATAGACTATTATAAAACTGTTTTTGGTGAAGCTTTGCAGGAAGGCAGTATTATTCCTCTTGGTAAAACACCCAGTGGGAATGCTGAAATGTGTGAAATAACAATTTTTAGTCAAAAGTATTCAGTGATGAGTACAGAACAGGAACACCACTCCTTTAACGATGCCCTATCCCTTTCTATTAACTGTAAAGATCAGGACGAAATAGATAAATTCTGGAACTATTTCACGAAGGATGGTGAAGCATCGCAATGTGGTTGGTGCATCGACAAATACGGAGTTCGCTGGCAGGTGATACCTGAAAACCTGGGAGAACTGATGCAAAAACCTAATGCCTTTGACGTAATGATGCGACAGACCAAAATTGTGATTGATGAATATTTGCAGTAAGACTATAATTTGTGGCATTTATTTAAACCAAAAATTACTTTCAGGAGTTATTCATAATAAAGTAAAAAACTCCGGACGTGCCTTTCTTTTTTAGAACGGCAGATATTCCACCATTATTAAACAAAAGAACTCAACTTGCTTCGGTATCATTCACCAATAGTTAAATGGTTTTTACTACAAACTGACATTAAAAGAGAAAATATTATGTCTTACAAAGTTGATTTTACCAATGTATCTACAACAGGTTTGGAGTCTTCACCTGTAGCTGAGGCTCTGGCAGGGTTAAGAGCTAATGAAGCCCGTTACTTCATGAACAAATATAACCATGAATTTACTGTTGAACCTGTGGACGAAAGCAACGAAACACTTGCTTATGTGAACCGGGTCCTGAAAGAAGAACGTGATATTAAGTTTGCAGCCAAACCATTGGAGACGTCACAGTTCCAGGTGGAAAACATTAAGTTTTCTTACATCTTTTATGAAGATGGCCTATCGGTTAACGTGATGTATACCATTGATAATCCCAAAAAAAGGGCTGTTGGTTTTAAACTTTCTGAAGGCATGGAAATTCCCAAAGAACTGGAACCAAAATTTAAATTTGCCCGCCAGAAGTCGAAGCTGGCAGGTACTATACGTGGATCATTTTTTGTAATAAAAGGGGAATATTAACCTTCGAATAGCAAAAAATTCCCGTTTTTTACGGTTTTACCGCAGCAATGTAAGCAGACCTCATTACTTCTGCTTCAGTTCCATTCTGGCCTTATGTAATTCCGTGTTTATTTTTGTATAGCGGTCCAGTGAGTTTTTCTTATGCTGTTCGTATTCCTCCATCAACTCCTGGTATTCCGTTTTGGTTTTTACTGTAACTGCATTACTGCGTTTAAACATCAAAAACATAATGCCGGCAAAAACAAGAACAGCTATTATAATAGCGTAAAGCGTTATAGAGTAAGCACTTTTATCAACTTGCATTCCGAGCACAGGAATAGAGTTTTGTCGTTTGATGCTTTCATCAAGCTTTGCCTGTAGCTCGTCCGTTCTGCTTTTATTGGTTTTGAGATCATTTTGCAAGGAAAGAATCTGATTTTCACTTTTAATTATCACTTTCTCTAAATTACTAATAGTGTCCTTAATTGCTCCATAAAACTGATCTAACTGATCAGGCGTCATAAAATATTGCAGGTTCCAGTAATTCAGGTTCTTCTTGAACACATCATATTGCTGTTCAAGATTTGGCTCTTCCTTCCATGCATTAACGTCTTTTGCGAGAGTAGAAACAGTTACGGATATCAATAAAAATAAAACTAATGTAAATCTTGTCATAACTTTAAATTTCAAACATTCATCAAACGAACAAAAATTTTAAATATTGCTTTTTTATAATCTGTAATTTCTAATAAGTAAAGACAACTAAATACGCCACTAACACGTAAACTAACATAAATTATTTGTGATAAAATGCCTTTCTGTTTTTTCTGCCCTCACCAACACTATTTAATTACCTCTGTGGTTATATCAAGTATCGGTTTTCGACTACAATTTACATAATTTTAAAACCATAATTACAATTAAAGTCAAAATGAATGAAACTAACCTCATAAATCAAACGAAAAACCGGTCCTGAATATATCATACAATATGATCATAAACAGTGAATAAGGAACGATTAATATTGAATTTCCAATAACTATCCTGAATTCAAAATGGCAGACTGACGTTTGAGATAACTTAATGAGGCTGTCCAAAAAGACAAATAAAAATATTTTTAACTTATAAATTGTAAGCAATCTTTATTTTACCCCTCCAAACCTCTCCGTCAGCTGACGGGAGGCTTTAAGTCCCCTTCAGGGGATTTAGGGGTAATTTTGTAAAAACTACTTACAATCCGTAAGTAAAGATAATTCTGATATCGTTTTTTGGACAGTCTCATGCATGGATGAATATCAACAATATATGCAACAAAGAACATTGGTGAATCTTTACCTTTTCACCAACTATTATGGTGTATATAATTATTTCAATTTTCGTGATTAGCTAATAATTCTATATATTTAACCGCTAATAATTTAACCTCCACAACAATAGTGAATACATTTGAAAAAACTCTCAAAGACAGTTCTTTGTTACTTATGGCCTTTGTTACATTGAACCACCTTCTGGTATTATTTTCTTTTGCCACCGTAAAGGGATTGCTGCCTTATACATTTCCATTGTCATTTATTCTGCCAGCACTCCTGTTGTTTTTGATTGGTAAGCACAAAAGTCTCAAACAAAACATTTCAATCTTTGCAGTTAGTCTTGCAGTCATAGTTTTCTCCCTGTTAATTGCATCATTTTATTTCGACCTGTCCTGGGACGGTCAATGGTATCATCAGTCCGCCATCTATCACATGGTCAGTGACTGGAATCCTTTAAAAGATCCTATCCGTGATTTTGAAATACACAACAGTTCTTCCATTTGCCATTTCCCGAAAGGATCGTGGTATTTTGCAGCATCTGTGTACAGTTTTACAGGCAATTTTGAAGCTGGAAAAGGTCTGAACATTATTGTCCCATTTATTGCCCTCTTTTATATTTTTGCGTCTCTTCGGGAACTGAAATTGTCCTTTAGCAAATCCCTTGTGATTTCTGTAATAGTTATACTGAATCCTGTTGTTTGGTGCGAAATCACATCTTACCTTGTTGATGGTCTGCTAATTTTGTACATCAGTATTTATTTAACAGCAGCAATGCTTTGGATAAAACAGCGGGATAATAAGAGTATGCTGATGGCAGCCATGGCAATTTCTGCACTGGTGAATGTAAAATTTACCGGATTGGTTTTCTTCTGTGCCCTGGCATTCTTCCTGTTTATTTATCTTTTACTGGTGAACCGGAAGCACTGGTTCAAATTTGCATATCTGCATGCCGTTATACTTGCCGGATCATTACTTATTGCAGGATACAATCCGTATATAACAAATTATGTTGAACGAAATCATCCGCTCTACCCTATTATGGGAACAGAAGAATATCCCAGTGTTTTTGAGGCAACAGGGGAAGATTCTAACGAATTGCTTGAAACACCGCATAACATGATGGGGAAGAACCTGATACACAGAATGTTTTACGCCACCTTTGGAAGACCTGATAATGCACCCTATTACAAGAAGAAAGATGCCAGCCTGATGTGGCCGTTTATGTCGAACACATCTGACTGGGAAGCCTACTACTTTCATGAGGTCAGGGTCAGCGGTTTTGGTCCCTACTTCAGTGCAACCATCATTCTGGCTCTCGTGTTGTCAGTTACTTTATTGATCAGGGATAAAACAAACAGGTTAAAACTGCTTATGGCAGCACTTGCAGTTCTTTCTACGTTGATGTTCAGCAGACATTTATGGTGGCCAAGATTTGGACCACAAATGTGGCTGCTTCCTCTGATCCCATTAATATTTTCCTTTTTCAGCGGTAACAGGAGTAAAACAAAATATCTAAGCTATTCTGTCGCAGCTTTGCTATTGATTAACGGGATAATAGTAATGTGGGTGCACATGGGATGGGAAACCCGTTCCTCCGTCACACTCCGAAAACAATTGACCGAATTAAAAACTAATAATACATCCATTGAAATTAACTATGGATGGTTTGGAAAAGCTATTGAAGAGCGTCTGGATTTTTGGCAGATAAATTATGAATCCATTCCAAGAAAAGAAATTAAAAATAGTACCCATAAAAAAATGGTCAGTGTGGTGAACGGTTATCCTAATGTAGTTTTATACAGGGATAAGGAAAATGAAACAACTGCTGTAATAAACTGAATTAAAATGTTCTCCTTTTTATTAACACACAAACAATGGACTATATAATTCTAATAATACTTATTGCCGCTTTTTTGCTTTTTGTTATTGTCAGATTGCTGTTCAATAAAAAAGCTATCGTAAAACGAAAATTGAAAAAAGCGGTTGCAAAACCAATCCTTAACTTTAATACGGGTGATATTGCCAAAATTAACGGTAAAATAGAAATTGCAGAAGAACCACTTCATGCACCGTTATCCGGAAGAAAATGTGCGTATTACTTCACACACGTGGAGCAAAAGGTCTCTTCAGGTAAAAGTACGCACTGGCGCACGTTGATAAAGGAAGAAAGATCGTGCAAATATGTGATCCGTGCCGGATATAAATGTGCATATGTGGATGAAACCAACCTTAAAAGTTATATCGTTCAGGACCGGAAATACAGATCCGGATTCAGAAATGATGCAACACCTGAGCTGGAACGGTTTCTGAATACACATGGTTACAAAAGTGAAGGACTATTGGGGATGAATAAGACCATACGATACAAGGAAGGTATTCTGGAGGAAGGTGAAGAAGTTGCTGTGGCAGGAAGGGGTGAATGGAAGTTCTCTAATCTGGTTGGCCTTCCCGATATTTATGACAGGGTACTCGTCTTTAGTTCCATAAAAGGTCATCCGGTGTACTTAAGCGATGATCCTGATACCTTAATATCTCAGAAAAGCAGAAGTTAAAACAATTCATTCAAATGTTAATTTAACAACAATTTATCATGCAAATGTCTGCCAAACGCATAATAAATCCTAAATCAATATTTTAACATATAAAAATATTTACATTTTTAAGACAAAAGTATATGTTATTTAAAATTTATTATTACTTTAGCATTAATTTTGATCTTTAATTAACATTTAGATAACACTCCTGGATAAAAACTAATACAAATGAATACCTGATGGCACGACATTTAAACATTATAAAGACACATTTTGTGGTCATTTATACTTTTATGTCTGTTCTAATAATAGCACAACCACAAGATAATTTACCTCAATTCAGATTTAATTCTGTGACTGTGGATAATGGTCTTTCCATAAACCGAACCAACGAAACAACAAAGGATACTAAAGGCTTTATATGGATCGCAACTTCGGACGGTATATGTAGATTTGATGGATTAACCACTAAAAATTTTTATGCCCAGGGATCCGGAGTAGTTGATGAATCGGATCAAAGTTTCACTACTATCCACACTGATCATTCCGGCAATTTGTTGGCAGGCTCATATCACTTATACAAATTTGACTATGATTCAGAGAAGCTGGAACGGGTATTTGATGAAGACAACAGAAATCAACCAATAAGAATACGTTCAATTGTAGATGATGGAATGAATGGGATCTGGATTGGGGCCAGGAACGGGATCTTCCATATGGATTCAGCACTTAATATTGTACATTTACCGCCTGACAAAAATAACCTCCAATACGAAATCTGGGATCTGCTTGTCACTAAAAATAAGGTTTGGATAGGATCAAGAAAATATGGCTTGCTGGTTTTCAGTTTTAAGGACAGTACATATACTAATTTAAATCTTAAAGATGAAACAGGACACCCCGTTCATGATATCATGTGCCTTTTTAAAGACAATGAAACGATATGGGTAGGTACCAAGAACTCTGGTTTATTCAAAATTGATGAAAACACTCACACGGTTTTATCCAATGAATTTCCCGACAATTCCGTTCACAGAATCAGGGATATAACGCGTGATCATAAAAACGACATATGGCTTGGAACCCTGGACGGACTCTATTTGTACAAACCAAAAACGAATAACTATTTCAGATATGCCTACACCTACCATCCGGTTTCAAGTATCACTTATAATTCAATCTTCAATGTTTTTATAGATGATGATGACATTATGTGGTTAAGTACATTTTCCGGTGGTGTTAACTATACAGATCTAAATTTTAAACCAATAGGCTCAGTCACAGGAAAAGAAAATAATGATGCGTCCCTGAGTTCTCCCATTGTTTCTTGTTTTACTAGTGACAAGTATAATAATGTATATGTAGGTACGGATCATGGTGGACTGAATTACTGGAACAGGAAGACAGGAAAATTCATTTATTATCCGCATGCACCAGGTTATATTAGCGGAACTAATATTAAATGTATCACTTCTGATCCCAGTGGGAAAATATGGATCGGAACATATGAAGGAGGAATCAGTTGTCTTAATCCAATTACAAAAAAATTCAAATATTATACCTCAGAACGAAAATTAAAAGGAGCACTGCAAAGCGACAATATATATACGCTGGCATTTGATAAACAGAATAATCTATGGATCTCCGGAGACCAGGGCGTTGACCTGCTTGATCTTAAAACGGATTCCATTCATCACAAATATACAAACTCTAATAAAAGTGCATTTTGCATTGACACAAAAAGTAATACCATCTGGTATGGAAACGGTGATGTCGGACTGTTATACTTTGATTGGCAAAAAGATACATTTGTTAATTATCTCAATCGCGATAAACTGTATAGTACACACACCATGTTTGTAGATTCGGAAAGCAACTTGTGGATTGGTGGAAAAAACGGAATAATGGTTATTGTGCTGGAAACCGGAAAAATAGTTAACTATACAACAAATGATGGCCTATCTAGCAACGTTGTCAACAGTATTCTCGAAGATAATAAAAAAAATATATGGGTATCCACCTCGTATGGATTAATGAAACTCGTTGACGCAGCCAGCTCTCCTGAACGTTTCGATATAAATATTTATACCGAAAAAGACGGTTTACAAAGCAATCAGTTCGAACCCAATTCGGCTTATAAAAGTAAACAGGGAGAACTCTTTTTTGGCGGTATAAATGGGTTCAACTTCTTTTACCCGGATAAAATAAAACAGAATCCATTTCCTCCTGAAATGGTTATCACCGATCTGAAAATTTTCAATAAACCGGTATTGATAAATCAAAAAATAAACGGCCAGATAGTGTTGGATAAAAGTATCAGTGAAAAAACAAGTCTGGTACTAAATAAAAAACAAAAAATATTCACGCTGGAATTTATGGCTCTGCATTATTCCAACCCCGAAAGCAATAAATATAAATACATGCTGTATCCGTTCGAAAAAGAATGGAACTACGCCAAATATCCAAGAAATTTTGCAACCTATTCGTCTCTGCCACCAGGAAACTATGTTTTTAAACTCCAGGGAGCCAATAATGACGGAAAATGGCAAAGTGAAGTTATGGAACTAAACATACGAATAAAACCACCCTTTTGGATTACATGGTGGTTCATTACGCTTACCGCTATATTATTGATACTCTTATTCATAGTTACTTTTAATTTACGAATCAGACAAATTAAAAAGCAAAAAGAGAAACTGGAAAATCTGGTTGAACAAAGGACAATAGTTCTTGAACAAAAAACCCTTGAACTGGAAAACCTTAATAAACTGAAAGACAAGCTCTTTTCTATAATTGCACACGATTTAAAATCACCATTCCAGTCAATTCTTGGCTTTTCTGATCTTCTCCACAATGAATATGATGAATACGATGAAGAAAGCCGTGCCCAATACATTGGTCTTATAAATGAATCTGCCCATAGCTATTATGAACTGTTGGATGGTTTATTATCGTGGTCGAGAACGCAGATGGGGACGATACAATATACGCCTAAGGCACTGGAAGTGTCATCTATCATAGAAAAAACAGTAGATTTACTGCAGCACAAAATACAAAGGAAACAGATAAAACTGGTGAATAAGATCAATAACAGCGTGTGTGTGTTTGCAGATGACCAAATGGTAAACTCGGTGATTCAAAACCTGATTGGAAATGCTATAAAATTCACCAAATTACAAGGACAAATTACACTGAACTCTGTACAGGAAGGAGATGTTATAACCTTTTCTGTTGAAGACAATGGCATAGGAATGACACCAAAACAAAAGAACAACCTGTTTAGCATTGGCAATACAAATTCAGAGCCAGGAACAATGGGAGAACCCGGAACGGGTCTTGGGCTCTTGATTTGCAAGGAATTTATAGAAAAGAACAAAGGTAAAATCTGGGTTAAAAGCGAAAAAGGGAAAGGCTCAACCTTCTTTTTTACTCTCCCATCCACCAAATAAGATTCCGAAATTTGTTTTCTATTTTTAATGATTGCCAATAATTCATATTTTTGCCAATATGAACCAAAAGTAAATCACAACATGAAACACTTCTTTTTGATATCTCTTTGCATACTCTCATTAACGTCACTGTCCTGTTCAACTGAAAAAGAAACTGATGTTTTTCCTGATGGATCAAAAATACCAGCATGGTTCTCTGATTTTACAAAGGTAAAACCTGAAGATCTTGGAAAAGGGTACAACATAATGGATTATGGCGCTGTGAACGACAGTACAATCCTGCAGACGGAGGTCATTCAAAAAGTCATTGATACGGCCAGCAGTCAGGGCGGCGGAGCTATTATAATACCTAAAGGTGTATTTTTGAGTGGTGCCTTATTTTTTAAACCCAATACACATTTATATGTATCGGAAGATGCCGTTTTAAAAGGTTCAGACAATATTGAAAATTACCCGTTTATACCCTCCCGTATGGAAGGTCAGAGCCTGGATTATTTTGCAGCACTTGTCAATGCTTACGGAGTGGACGGATTTACAATTTCGGGTGGAGGAACCATCAACGGGAACGGACTTAAATACTGGGAAGCTTTCTGGCAAAGAAGAAAAGAAAACCCGAAATGTACAAACCTGGAAGTTTCGAGGCCACGTCTTGTTTTCATCAGAAATTCAGATAATGTCCAGGTCCAGGATGTAAATCTGATCAACTCAGGCTTCTGGAGCAGTCACTATTATAAATGTAATAATGTTAAGATACTGAACCTAAGGATTACGTCACCACACAAACCTGTAAAGGCTCCAAGTACCGACGCCATAGACCTTGATGTGTGTTCGAATGTACTGATAAAAGGATGTTACATGGCTGTAAATGATGATGCAATTGCGCTGAAAGGTGGCAAAGGCCCGTGGGCAGATCAGGATACAACAAACGGTGAAAATACAAATATCATCATAGAAGATTGTGAATTCGGTTTTTGCCACTCTGCTTTAACATGTGGAAGTGAATCCATTCATGACAAGAATATTTTAATGCGCAACTGTCATGTGAATGAAGCCAAACGTTTACTCTGGCTAAAAATGCGCCCGGATACACCTCAGAAATATGAGTATATAACTGTGGAAGACATCACGGGACAGGCTTACAGCATGATTTATGTAAAACCATGGACACAGTTCTTTGACCTTAAAGGCCGGGAGGATGTTCCGATTTCATACTCTGATCACATTACGATGCGTAACATCACTTTGACCTGTGACAAATTCTTTGATGTGGCAATAACAGAACACGACAGACTCTCGGATTTCACTTTTGAAAACCTTGCGATAGAGGCTAAAAATGCAACATTCAACCATGAGTTTGTACAAAACTTCACGTTAAAAAATGTTGTGGTTAATGGTAAAGATCTGTCAAACGACTAGAAGGATTATTTTCTTTTAATAACTGTTTGTTACTGACATGTACATCGTGTCAGCAACAAACAGAATCTATCTTTAGTAATTATATCTATCGGGTTACAACAGTTGCTCCTCCTTTTCAAAACCTGAAACACCGGCGGACACCACAAATTTCATAACCTGAGCCGGGTTGGCTTTTAAGGGTTTAATGTTTTTTACCGGAACGATAAACAGTTCGCCGGAAAAATTATAGGAATGCGGGAAATAAACCGCCACCTTGTCTTTAACTTCGAGCAACGACAAATCCTTTTCGGTTAAGAAGCCTACTTTTTCCAGTTGAGCCTCTTCATTAACCAAAACCAAAACCGGATTACTAAACTTCTTCTGTTTGCCGACGAATGCCGACAACAGGTCATTGAAAGCTGAATATATAATCTTTAGTAGCGGAACTTTTTCAAACAGCTTACCGGCAAGCATTTTTACCGGACTGGCAATAATGGTCTGACCCAAAAAACCGACAAGAACAAGCAAAATGACAATAATAACAATTCCCAGTCCCGGAATGTAAAAACCAATATCGGTCAACAAGCTCTCCAAAAGTCCGTCAAAGAATGTAAAGATAACCCACAAAATATAAATTGTAATTGCAAGGGGTGCTATAAACAGTACACCCTGAACCAAATAACCAGCAAGCTTTTTCATATCCGTATATTTTACTTTTTCCAAAGATAAGGAATTGAAGATTTACTTATATTTTTAAGAAAAGATGAATTTTTATATCGGGTTTTTCCTGACTGTTTATAAATAACGTCAAAACATCAACATTCCCTAACATTTTTTTAACATCATATAAAATCATTTTGTATCTTGTGGACGCAATTTAAATCATTCAACAAAATGGATAAAAGAGATATCAGAAGATTACACTCAGCATCAGTTTTTGAAATTGATGAATTAAGAAAGGTCCTTGAAGACAACAATATAAGCACATTGGTGCGCGATCAGTTTCAGGAAAGCATACGTGCAGGTTTTGCAGATGGGAATCCGGGACTAGTGGATATCTACGTACTTGATGAGGATTTTGAGGATGCTGTAAAGCTGCTTGCAGAGTTTAAAAAATAGTTGGCATCATCTTTGTTAAGAGAAAACAAAATACAATAATTATGAAAAAGTTTACATTTAATTTATCATTCCTGTTCATTGTTACACTTATCGTTGTTTCGTGTTCAACCGGTAAAAAGGCGTTGGAACATGGCGATTATTACAGTGCAAGCTTACAGGCCATCAACAGACTTAGATCCAAGCCTGATTCTAAGAATGCAAGGATGACCCTGGAACAAAGTTATCCGTATGCTCTTGATTTCTATAAAAATCAGATTGATGCGGCCATGCGAACCGAGGATCCACTGAAATACAGCAAAATTGTAGATTATTACGGCAGGATGAATCACCTGGCAGATGAAATTGACCGCTGTCCTGCAGCTAAAAATATAATTCCAACCCCAAGGCGGTATTATTCGGAAATTGCTGAAGCCAAAAAGCTGGGTGCCGAAGAACGGTATCAGCTGGGAATGACAGCACTTGGTATTGGTACACGACAAGCTGCAAAAGAAGCCTATTATCATTTTGTGGAATGTAATAAGCTTATTCCCGGTTTTAAAGATGTGAATGATAAGCTGGATGAATCCAAATACATGGCAACCCTGAAAGTATTACTGGAGCAGATTCCGGTTCCTGGGTCACTCAATGAAGTAAGTTCTGAATTCTTTTACAACCAGGTGATGGAACATCTTAAAAAATCTTACACTACAGAGTTTGTCAGGTTTATGTCGCCACAGGAACTGGATGCAGAAGATGCACAGCCGGATCAATACCTTCGTATGAAGTTTGAGGAATTTGTAATGGGACAGGTTTACGATAAGGAAAAAGTGGAAGATGTTTCAAAAGACAGTGTGGTTGTTGGTCAGGTTACTTTGGAAGATGGTACCAAGCTGGATGCCTATAACACGGTAAAAGCCAAGCTTACAACCTTCCACCGCGAACTGAGTTCACATGGTGTTCTGGATGTCATTCTTGTGGATACCTATAACAACCAGGTGATCGCACAACGTAAATTCCCGGGTGATTATGTGTGGGCTACAGAATGGGGGTCATTCTCAGGCGATGAAAGAGCTTTATCGGCAAAACAACTGGCACTGACCAAACAAAAACCGGTACCTCCACCTGCTCCACAACAGTTGTTTATTGAATTTACCAAGCCAATATACAACCAGGTAACGACTTTTCTTGCCAACTACTTTAAGCAACAATAATAGTTATATTATAAATTATTCAATGGCGCAGACTGGTATCTGCGCCATTTTTTTGACTTATAAATTTTCAAACTGCTTGTAAGCTCCTGTCAGTAATATTAAGGATTTCTTCCTTTAAGAATTTATGGCTCCCCTCCCCTTTCGTCTATTCTATTACTTTTTTATGTATTTTAGTCTCACCAAAATGAGAAGAACCTGTATCTCCTGGATACACTCTGACATAAACTGTGATATGAAATTATCATTACACAACTTAAAAAAAGCAGATAAAATCAGGTTTTAACTCCTCAATTGAATACAAAAAACGATAGAGATTTGGTGACAATAGAAAAAATAACCGAAAACAAAAAACAGTTCCTTGATTTATTGTTGCTGGCAGACGAACAGGAAAATATGATTGACAGGTATTTAACGAGAGGAGATTTGTTTGCTTTATACAACGATGATTTAAAAAGTGTTTGCGTTGTAGTGCAGATAAATAGTGATACTTGTGAGTTAAAAAACATTGCAACATACGATAGATATCAAGGTAAAGGATACGGTAGAACATTGATAAATTTCATTTCTGATTTTTATAAAAACGACTATAAAATAATGCTTGTGGGAACTGGTGAAACACCCGCAATTCTGTCCTTTTATGAAAGTTGTGGGTTTGAAATATCACATCGGGTAACGAATTTTTTTACAGACAATTATGACCATCCTATTTTCGAGGGAGAAATACAACTTATTGATATGATTTATCTTAAAAAGAATTTATGAATGGTATAATAATACGAGAAATCGGAGAAAATGAAATTCATAAACTCGAGGATATGCTATATGAGTCAGTTTATCAGCCGGATAAAAATAATCCAGTTCCAAGAGATGTCATAAGAGTTCCACGAGTCTATGCCTATATTGATGACTTTGGAAAGTCGAAGGATGATTATTGTTTTGTTGCAGACTTAAATGGGCGGATTATTGGAGCCGTTTGGGTCAGGATCATTGCAGGAAAAATAAAAGGCTATGGAAACGTTGACAACCAAACCCCGGAGTTTGCAATTTCATTATTTGAGGAATATCGCAATCAAGGTATTGGAACAAGGTTGATGAACAAGATGATTAATCACTTACAAAGATGCGGATACAAGCAAACTTCATTAAGCGTACAAAAAGAAAATTATGCAGTCAAACTTTACAAAAAAGTTGGATTTGAAATTATTGATGAAAACGATGAAGATTATATAATGTTATTGAAATTGAAATTGAACTAAAACAAACACAAACACTACCTCTAATACTCAGTCACACTGCATGGCAGTACTTTTAAATAAAATATTACAACATTTGCGGGATGTCTCTTTTGTCCTGACAGTTCCTTTCCCGTCGGAAAGAAACTGCCACGACACCATACCGTGGGAACGTTGCCTGCAATAGTGAAAAAAGAAAATTCTATTTAAAATAATCCATATTTGATTTTGAGAAAGTAAACTAATAAGTTAACTTTGTTTAATGATTAGAAAGATAATTGCATACAAGGACTACTTTGTCACTTTCTATAAAAGTCAGGATTCAAAGGTTCAAGAGAAAATTGAATATATACTTGACCTGGTTAGATTTGAAAGACAAGTTCCCAAGAAATTTTACAAGTTACTTGAAAATACTGATGGAATTTGGGAAGTTAGAGTAATTACGACTTTTAAGAGTATTAGGATTTTATGCTTTCAAGATAAAGGAGACCTAGTAGTACTGACAAATTGCTTTCTAAAAAAGAGTCAGAAAACTCCCAAAAAGGAGATTAAAATGGCTGAGAAATTAAAAAAAGAGTACTTAACAGAAAAATATGGAGGATCTTCAAAATGAAAAGCTTAACTGATTTCGAAGACTTATTAAAAGAAAAATACGGAGAAAAAGGGACTCCAGAGAGAGATAAATATGATTCTGATTCACTAGCTTTCAGATTAGGAGTTATGCTTAAAGAAGCCAGGAAAGAAGCACAAGTTACTCAGGAAGAACTAGCTGAAAGAACTGGAACAAAAAAGAGCTATATTTCAAGAATTGAGAGAGGACAAAGTGATATACAAATCTCGACCTATTACAAATTAATTGAACTTGGATTAGGAAAACATTTGAATATTTCAATTGGATAAAAAACTACTGCAGCAACACGTGGTCATAGTGCATGCGGTTTGGTTTTTATCTGCAAACCCACATTCCGTATACCGTCGTTTTCGGTTTGACAGTCTCCACTTCGTTGGACAGTCAACCTCACGACACCATACCGCGGGACCGTTAGCGTCAATCATTAAGGATATTACATATATATTAATAACTAAACATGAAAAGGACGAATAAAATTCAATCAATACTCTTATTGAATCTTTGGACTTTTCAACAAACTAACTTTGGGCTTTACAGCAAACCATTTTGTTTTTTATATGCTGATCTTTGTATTAGAATATAATAGTAAAAAACAAAACATGATGTGGACATTCACCAGGTAAAGTAACAGATAACAGGGGAAATACCAGCCGGTAATATTTTGTATATTGCATTGCGGTTTCACCGTATATGCGTAGTCTGGATTGACTTCGACGAAAGTTGTTTCCCGCCTGATTCCTTTTGTCGGGAAGTTGGTGGACAAACAATCACCTGCAATCCGCTACAACAACATAAATTTACCGTTAGCATTCATCACAACTGAGCGCAGTAAATATGAAAAAACTGACAATTCTATTTTTTTGCATTCTTTCTTTTCCTGTTTTAGGACAGGTTGAGTACGCCTATTATTCAAAGGCAGAAGTCAAACAAGACTTAAATTTTGCTTATGAAAAGCTCACGAATATTCATCCTCTATTTTTAGATGATAATAAATTAAGTCTTTATAAAAATCAATTTTCAAAAATTGAAAACTCTGTAAAAGACAGTATGACTCAAAATGAGTTATATTTACTCTTAGCACCTTTGTTTGCATCGTTAAATGATGGGCATACCGGCATTATTATTCCAATGGAACAACGTAAAGCATACTCAGCTGCCGGTGGAAAATCATTCCCTTTTTTCGTGGATATTATCAATGATTCTGTTTATGTATCCTTTTTTTGCGGAAACGACACCTCCCTGTTTCAAAATGGAGAACAGATTCTTGAAATCAACGGAATAAATGCCACCGAAATGGTTCGAAATATGGAACCACTATTTTCGGGAAACCTACAAAAAGTTAAACAACGGGAAATAGCCCAAAATTTCAGATTCTTAATCTGGATGCTGTATGGGTTTGAAGATAACTACGTGTTATCAATAAAAGATAATCAAAATAACATTAAAAAGTTGACTGTTACAGGCGTTACGAGTACTGATTTTATGAAAAACATAAAACACATGCCTAAAACAAAGCAAGTATACTATGATTTGCAAATAAATCAAAGCACAGAAACGGCTGTTTTGAAAATAAAATCCTTTGCAGATTTGAATGGATTTTGTGCATTCGCCGATAGTGCTTTTATGATAATAAAGGAATACAAAATTCAAAATTTAGTAATTGACATTCGGAATAACGGAGGAGGACGCAGCGTTGTTGTAGATTCTTTAATGAATTACCTGACAGATAAAAACTATGCTCAATATAAAAAGATTAAAGTCCGCATCAGCCCTGAATTAAAAGAACATTACAAAGTAAGATACCCCGACAGATCAGACTGGATAAACAAGTATGGGATCAATGAATTTATTATTCTTGACCACAACGAACAAAAGCCAGATATCAACAACCAACATTTTGACGGCAAACTGTTTTTACTGACGAATAATTTAACGTTTAGTGCTGCTGCCACATTTGCAGGAGTATTTAAAAATTTGGAAATGGGGACAATTATTGGAGAAGAAACAGGAGGCACAATATCATACTTCGGAGACTTTTGGTTTTTAAGTACACCTCATAGCAAGATTACATTTTATGTGTCTCCCAAACAATTTATTCAATATGGCGGACAAGATTATAACAAAGGTGTGATTCCGGATTGTATCGTTGCTGACACAGATAATGCAATCATCAACTACATAAACAACTTGATTGAAAAAGATTACAAATAACCAATGCTGACATATTATATTGCATAGCTTTCATTGGTATGCGAAGTTCGGATTTCCGTCTGATTGTATTAGTCCATGGGCACCCAGATAATCACTTACAATCTGCTAGCACAACAAATAATTTACTGTTGAGCACAAACCGAAGAGATCGTGCAATAAAAAAACTAAGTCTAAATATCTGACACGAAGCTATCCCCTGATGATTTGGTTTTCAATTGGAGTTGATAACACAATGGATGTTGTTGGAGTTCCAAATTCGATGAAGCCATTTACTAACTGTTCAAGATGCTTTGGTTCCTTAATAGCTACTTTTATAACCATGCTATCACTGCCTGTAATGCGATTACATTCAAGCACTTCCGGGATTGATTTTAAATGATTTAAAAATCTGTCAAGGTTACCGGGAAGAAATTTGAAATTTACTATGGCGGTCAGCGAATAACCTATTTTTCTTAAATCAATTTTTGCACAATAACCTTTTATGATGCCGTTTTCTTCAAGTTTTAGGATTCTTTCAGCGACGGCAGGACCGGTCAGACCGATTTTGTCCCCGATTTCTTTATAGGAAACCCTTGCATTTTTCTGTAACTCAATAAGTATCTTCCAGCTTAGGTTATCCAATATTTTAGATTCGTTAGCCATTACTTGGATAAAATTTTATTCTTAAAGCAAAATAGTCTTTATTCTAATTTATCGCAAGTAAAAATAAATATTTCCAAATTAATTTTAGGCTACTGTTTGACTTAAAATTATTAATATGGATTTATTCGATAAAAGAGACCTAACAAACACACCACTTGGACAACATCAAAAACTTGCCGGATACTTCGTATTTCCTGAGCTTGAAGGTGACATCAACCCCAGAATGAAATTTAATGGCAAAGAAGTTCTGGTTTGGAGTATCAACAATTATCTTGGAATGGCAAATCATCCCAAAATAAGAAAAGTGGATATTGAGGCTACAAGAGATTTTGGACTGGCCTATCCAATGGGTTCAAGACTATTGACAGGACAAACAGGTTTTCATAAAAAACTTGAAGATGAATTAGCGGAATTTACCCAAAAAGAGGAATCGTATTTATTAAATTATGGTTATCAGGGAATGTTATCTCTGATTGATTCACTTGTAGACAGAAGTGATGTAATTGTCTATGATTCAGAGGCACATGCATGTATTTTTGATGGCATAAGGCTCCATATTGGCAAACGTTTTGTTTTTCATCACAACGACATGAACGATTTGGAGAAACAATTGAACAGGGCTGATAACATTGTTAAAAAAACGCAAGGAAGTATACTTGTAATAACGGAAGGTGTTTTTGGTATGTCAGGTGATTTAGGAAAGCTTGACGAAATTATAAAACTAAAATCCAGATTTGAGTTTCGATTATTAGTTGACGATGCGCATGGCTTTGGTACAATGGGAAAAACCGGAGCAGGAACGGGAGAACATTTCGGAGTACAGGAAAGTGTCGATTTATATTTTTCAACCTTTGCGAAATCAATGGCAGGGATAGGTGCTTTTGTCTCAGGCGAAAAGCGCATAATAGAATATTTACGGTATACCATGCGCTCCCAGATTTTTGCCAAAGCTTTGCCTGTGCCATTGGTAATTGGCGGATTGGAGAGGCTACATGTATTAAAATCGGAATCAGGGCTGAGAGAAAAATTATGGAGAAATGTTGATAAATTACAATCGGGACTAAAAAAAGCAGGATTTGACTTAGGAAAGACGGAATCTCCTGTAACTCCGGTTTATTTGCATGGTTCAACCGAAGAAGCCATTAAATTGAATATGGATTTAAGAGAGAATTTTTCGATTTTTTGCTCGCTTGTTATTTATCCGGTCGTTCCCAAAGGAATAGTCATGATCCGTATTATTCCGACGGCTCAGCATACAGACAACGATGTGGATTACACAATTGACGCATTTAAAGAAATATCGAATAATCTTAAGTCAGGAAAATATCAGTAACATCATTCAAGTAAGTGAATGGTATTTTTGTATATTTATAACCTGAAGAAAAAGGCAAGTGCCAGTCATTGTAAACCATGTGCTCCAACACATGATGCATCATCCTGAAAATAGTTTAATACGTATGAATGAAGATTATGGATAGAAAAAATTTCTTTAAACAAGCATGTTTCGCAGGCGTTTGTTTTTGCGGATTTAGCAGCATTTCCGGTTTAGCAACCAGCAATACATCACCAGTTGAGGATAACAATAAACAACTTAATCAGGATTGGCTATCCGATTTGCTTTCCAACTTAAATCAGGAACTGGGAGAGGATATTTTAAGAAGTATTATTAAAAAATCATCCATAGTGCATTACAATAATTTAAACATGGATGCATTACTGGCAGATTATGTTGGTGATTTGGATAAGTTTAATACATATATTGAAAGCGCCTGGGGATGGAAGATTGACTATAACAAGACCGCAAAAGTATTAATAGCAGATGAAAATAAAGCGAATTGTGTTTGTCCGGTTTTAGAGCACAAAAAAGGATTGAACACTTCTGCGATCTGTTATTGTTCTGAAGGATTCGCCGAAAAAATGTTCTCTTATGTAACCGGAGGTCCTGTAACAGCTACAGTAATTTCTTCTGTTAGAAGAGGTGATAAAAGCTGTAAATATAAAATTGAGATGCCTTAATTAATGCAACAATCACAAACGACCAACAAAGGTTTATATAAAACATGACTGCTTTAGTAGACCTACAAGCAATTCGAAATCATACAGTTAGGAACAAGACCAAAAAACGACACAACCATTATTAAACATAACCGAAAGATGAAAAAAACAAGACTAATTTTACTTTTTGCATTATTTTCAGGCATTTGTCTTGCACAAAAGAAAACGAGTTGTATCGATTTTACATCCAAAGACTGGAAGACTTTTGGCTCCGAAATAACAGAGTTCGATTCAATATTGACCACATATATTCCCAAAGGAACCGGAATTGGATATCTGGATGGTTTCGATTTTCAAAATGGAACTATTGAGTGCGATTTATATTCACCGTCAAACAAAGCATATTTGGGGCTTGTGTTCAGGATCACATCTTTGACTAATTTTGAAAACATTTATTTCCAACCTCATACCAGCGGGAAATGGGATGCTGTACAATATGATCCGATTTTTAACGGGTCCGCAACGTGGCAGCTCTATAATGGTACAGCATATCAGGCCGTAGCAAATATTCCTGTAAGAGAATGGTTTCATGTAAAAATCCAGGTTATAGGTGATTCTGCAAAAGTCTATCTCAACAATCATCCCAAACAGGTATTTTCCGTGAAATTAAAGCATGATTATTCATCAGGTTCTATTGGCGTTTTCAGTTATCATCCCGCTTATTTTGCAAATCTTAAGGTGACAAAATCTGATACGGTTTTATCATTAAAGCCCGAACCAACACCTACATCAAACAAAGCATACATTTCAGGTTGGTTGATTTCTGAACCCTATAACAATTATGATTTCAACCTTGAAAAACCATTCTTAAATGATAGCATTGTAAGTAAATGGCACAAAATAAATACCGAAGAAAACTATTTGATGAACCTTAACAGGCATTTTACTTTTTCAAAATCAAAAAACACGGTACTGGCAAAAGTGATTATCAATTCAAAAAAGCCACAAAAAAAGAAATTATATGTTGGTTATAGTGATAAAATAAAAATTTACCTGAATAACAACAGCCTTTTTACGGGTGATAATAGCTTTCATGAATCCGACGAATTTGAAGACAGAGGCTATGTACTGGATCAACATCAAATGACAGAACTTCCATTACAAGCAGGTAAAAATGAGTTGATCCTGGAAATTTCGGAAAAAAAGTTCGGATGGGGTTTTATAGCACAGCTGGAAAATTTAAAAGGCATTGAAATTATACATCCATAAAGACCAATAACAAACTATCAATTAAACTAACCTGTAAATAAATTTATGAAAACAAAGCTGCATTTTTACTACCTGGTATGCGGAGTATATTCCTGGTTGAATGCACGACCCCGTTGCAGAGCAGATAGGGTATCAATTAAGGATTATTCGTTTAATCGCCCCCAAGGGCGGAGAATAAAACCCTTAGATCCCTTGACAAAAGCCCGGGATCAGTTCCACTTTGTAATTTCAGTTCACTTCGTTTCTGAAATCACTGTATCACTGATTTAATCCGTCCTCTTTTGTCCTTTGTATCACTTTTTTATGTATTTTAGTCTCACCAAAATTGAAAAGAACCTGTATCCTTTTGATACGCTCTGATATAACCTGTAATGCAATATTATTTTAAAACATTACTAAAAATAAAGCAGATAAGAATTCGGCTTAATCCTATTAACCGGAACATAAAACCGAATAATTGTAGGTATATATACTAGTTATGGGCAATAATAAATGAGACATGAGTGTTGCAATTGATGGCATAAAAGGATATGAATACCAATACAAAGTAACAGTATTGATTGCTCTAATAACGAAAGCAGATAAAGTTGAATTGTATGTTGAAAAAGAGGGCAGTGAAGATGCTTTGCTATTGATTGAAATTAATGGATTTACATTTAATATAGAAATTCAGGTAAAGAGAGAGAGTAATTTAATTGATATAACTAAAATTGTTCATTGGCTATCTCATTTTCAAGAACGGAAATCCGACAATAACCTACTACAAAAGCTAATTGACAATAGTCAAAATATAGCTCTATTTGTTACTCATTCAAGATGCTCTGATTCTATATTACAGTTAAAGACTGATTTTCTCTCTTTTGAAAAACACAACTCTATATCGTTTACACAAGGGTTCTATGATGATTTCAAGAAAGCTTTAAAGAGTATAAAATTTGGAGCCTCTGATTTAATGAATAATCGAGAACAATTCTGCAAATCACAGGCTGATACTTTAAAATCCAAAACTGAATTAAATAAAACATTAGAACAGTGTTTAATCTTTGAAGAGTTCACTGATGAAAAGGTGGATAATTATATTACCTCAATTCTAAATAATGATTATTCTATTGCTCAATCAAGAACTGATATTGTTTATCTACAACTACTTGAAATTGTAAAAGATGGTAGAGATAGTGGAAAGGATATTTCAAATAATATCAAAGATTATCTTCAATCAGTAAAGATAGGTACTCCAATTATCGATTCTCAATATAGGGAAAGAAAAGAAGAGAGTTTATTAATTGAGGAACTTGCAAAAAACAGTGTTTTATTTTTAACTGGAATTTCACAATGTGGTAAGACAGAATTAGCAAAAACTATTGCTAACTATTATGTCAATAAAGGTTATGACTACCAAATACATGATGATATTTCAGACCTAAAACGGTATCTGAACTCGAACATTTCCGACAATAAAATTGCAATATTAGAAGACCCTTTTGGGCATATTTCATTAAATGCTAATTATTTCGAAATCCTGCACAAAATAAAAGATTTAATTGGAAATAAAGAGAAACATCACTTTGTCATCGTTTCATCAAAAATAGAATTGTTAAGTGAAGTTTTTGATTCGTATAATAAATCAGATTATAACATCAAAGGGTATCATTGGCAAGATTTGACAATAAAGGATAAAGAACAAATAAATTCATTTTGGGAACTTATTGCAACAAACAAACCTTTACCAAAGGAAATTATCAGTACTGTTTCAAGAGGAATCATAGAAAGTGAAAATCAGAATGTTTTACAAATTGGACAATTGATATATTTAGTCAATGAAGAGATAGACCAATTAACAAAGAAAGATTACAATGAGCTTGAACATATTGCAAGAAGAAACTCGGTTGAAATTGCCAATGATATAAAAACTAAAAATAAGCTAGCTTCAAATATACTTGCAATAAGTTCAATCTGTTCAGACCCAATTCATAAATTAGAATTTCAGGATTTAGCTTACATTCTATCAAGTACAACGGATTTACTTTCCATTACAAATAAAAAGGTATTTACAAGTAGTTTTGGTGATGATAAGACACCACAATTTCCAAAATATTCAAAAGATATAGGTTTAACTGAAGAGGTTATAAATGCTATTAGCTACCTTGAAGAAAGAGGACTGGTTGCCGTATCTTCTGACTCATTGTTAATTACGCACCCAAATTATTATGAAGCTGGAAGGTATTTATTTTTTGAAAGAAGCTCATTACAACAAAAGCCTAAGCTTGAACAATTTAAAAGGAGTATTGCTTGCTTAAATCCAATTACTTCATTGTTGGCTGCAAAAAATTATTCTTTCATTTATAATAAAATAAAAGAAGAACATAAAAACACAGTTGTTCAAACCGGATTTATTGGTTTAGATTCAATATTTCCTTCTGTTGAAGACATTTCTCTTATTTTCTTAACCAAGTTTATTCATAAGCTTGAAGAAGAGCAATACCGACAATTGGTTGGTAAAATTCAAAGTGGAGGAACTAGTAGTTCTAACATATATTGGCATAACGATATACCATTCATTTCAAATGAAGGTGGATTTTCAAACTTTTTTGTAGACCAAGATGAAGCAATTATAAAACGAGCTGAAGAATCAATTTTAAAAGGAACTAAACCAAATATACATGATGCGTGGATTTATGTTGATGGATTAAAAAGGGAAAAGCAGGTTTTACAAAAAGATATTCGTTTGCTATTGCAATTCAGTGAGGGATTTATTCGTCAAAAAGTAGTTTATAAAGTATTTTTACATCCAGAGATTATTGATAATGAACTTATTAAAGAATTATTTAACGATGAGCACCCATCCGTAGTTTTTAGCACAATTCGAGCATCATTACTTAATTGGTTTTCTCTTTCTGATAGTCTTCAATCGTTAATCAAAGAATTATCAATTAAATCATTTTCTAAAAAGGATATTGCAATAAGAACTTTTAGTCTTATCTCAACATTCTCGATTGATTATGGTCATGAAGCGGTATTTAGTCGAGACTTTGATGAAACTCAAAAAAAGAAAATGTGGCTAGTATGGGGTGAGTTGTTTCCTGTTTGTGTTGAAAATGTACCATTAGGTGTTCATATTAACTCTGCTCGCTTTGGTGTTACAATGGATGATTCCATAGCATATTTAGATGAACAAATAGGTTTGAAAGTTTTAAATGCATGGTATAAAAGAATTGATTATCAGATAAAAAACGGAAAATTTCTTGATGAATATGAAATGTCTATTTCTGATAGTTTAATGAAATTAACTTCAAATAATTCTAAATATAGAAAGGAATTATTTTTAAAATTAATTAATTACAAAGATACATGCTTTTTGCTTTCAAATTTAAAATGGATTATTGAATATTGGGAAAATCTAGATGCTTTTGAAAAGCAACAAATACTACTTTTGATAAAAAGTAGTAGAGTAGATTTAAGGTGGATTAAAGCTGTTATTTTAAATTCATATTCTCCCACTCCAAGTGAGTTAACACAGTCAATTCTTGGAATAGATAATTTAGAAGAATTACATGCAAATGATATTATAAAAGCCTTCTCACCCCAGCTATTACGGGATTGTCTAAATGTTTACTGTGGTTACCCACAACCCTTATATTGGTTAGCGGTAGACCATCACAATAGAGAGTTTTGGGGAAAAATAATTAGGACGATTTTTTTAAGTGAAGACAATATTGGTTTTGATATTTGTCTTCAAGAATTTCTTAATCACGGAGTTAATGGTTTTGGTGATGATTGGAAAGATTGGGAGCATTTATGGAGTCAAATGTGCAAGCAATCAAAAAACAAAAAATTATTGGCTACGACATTGGCATACAATACAGCAAAATGTACATGTAACACGCATTATGCAAACAAGTTGTGGACTATTTTAATTGAGAGTTATAAAGATATAAATAGTGAGAATGAAATAATTGAATTTGTAGTTGAAAATATTGAAATGTTACAACAAACAGGACACAAAGAAGATATTTTTGACATATTTAGTGAAGAGTTTTTATTAAAAGTTTTAGAAAAACTTCAACCTGATTATTTAATATTCACTGTGTTAAAATTGGCTGAAAAGGAAAAGCTTATTAGTAATGAACTATTGGATAACTTAGAAAAAATAGTGCAAAAATTGAATATTAGATTTTTTGGGACATTCAATTATATGAATAAACTAATGAAGAAAGAGAAATTACCCAGTCAACTAAAATCTTTACCAAATTTAATTAATGAAACAGGAAAAAGTGAGCTGGAGAAATTAAAGTATATTGAAGAATACAAACTGGATGATTGGATAGGAATAAATTAAAGCCCATAACAATGTATAAAAATAATAGCCGAGATAGTTGTAAATTCAAGGGTTTTAGCCCGCTTTATCTTTCTTGTAACTTGACAGGAAAGTGCCACGCAGTCGGCTACTATTCTTATACTCACCGTTAAAAGAAGCAAGGTACGATATAGGGACATCCTTTACAAAGTTATAGTGACATAGTTTACACTTTTTAAGTTGTAATTTGAGAAATAAA
>NZ_JBHMVA010000019.1:0-79321 GCF_042436675.1 Quyinboa ferrireducens
CTGAGCTTTACCCTCTCTTTTATTCTCACTTTTTTTCTTTAATTTAAAATCTTGTCCAAATAGGGTATTTATTTGGGTTATTAATATTAATACAAGCATAAAGTTTTTCATATTCCATTTTTTTAAAGTTGCGCACAACTAGTATATATACCGATATAATATCGGTATATCCAACCATATTGGTCGATAAAGCCGAATTCTTATCGGTTTTATTTTATTAAAGATAATCAAAATTTTATATCGTCAAGTGGGTTGCCGAGTTCTCCAAGTTTCCGGTTCGAAACATACGTGTATATCTCGGTCGTTTTACTGCTCTTATGCCCAAGTAATTCCTGAATGTAACGAAGATCAACACCTTTTTCAAGCATATGAGTAGCATAACAATGGCGCAAAACATGTGGTGTGATACGTTTATTTATGCCTGCCCGTTTTGCACAACGTTTCACAATATTCTGTACACTCGATGGGGCATACGATTCACCGTTGTATCCATCCAGTAAAAGATGTTGAGGCAAATAACTTTTAATATATTGTTCCAACATCTCTTTAATGCTTCGGGGAATCGGTAAACGTCTGTCTTTGCTCCCTTTACCTTTACGAACCCAAAGCGTATTATTATTCATATTGATATCTGAAACCTTTAGCATTAATAATTCGTTCAACCTCAACCCACAACCGTAAAGTAACAACAAAATAAGGCGGTGTTTTGCATTATTAGTAGCGCCAATCAGTCGTTCGACCTCTTCTTTCGAAATTACTTTGGGAAGCTGACGGCCTTTTTTAGGCCTTGGTATATCAGCGTCCATCACGTTACGATGGTACATAATTTTATAGAACGATTTTAATGCACTTACCATCTGGTTTTGGTACGAAACGGAATATCCTTTGTATTGCCGGTGATCCAGAATATATTCCCGAATGTTTTCAATAGAAATTTTATCAGGTTCAGTATCGTGAAAATGATTCAAAAACTGGTTTATAAAACTCTGGTAAATTTCAATAGTTCGCCTGCTTTTATTTTGCAGCATTAACTGGTCAGTGTAATGCCTGGGAACCAGGTCATTTTCGGGCTTGGTTTTATACTGCTTAATGGCTGAAAGAGGATTATCGGTAGTCCTTTCTGTCACACTAAAGTTATTCTCTGGAAATATCAGACGCAGAGCCTCAAGGCTGTCTTCATTATCAGGAACGGACCATATTTTTGCTCCGGGATGATACCAAATTCCTTTTATATGTTTCAGTTTTTCTATCACATCTTCGTTGTAGAAAAATTTAATATAAATTACCCTGTCGCTGCTGTTGTGTTCAAGAGTAATATTCTCTTTTGCAGGCACAGGTGCCGGTGAGACTGTCTCGTGTTCCTTTTTGCGGTCATAGGTAATTTCAACTTCATCCTGAAGTTTGCTTTTAAAATCTTCAAAATTAAATACGGCCCTGGGAATATACCAACACTTATGAGTATTGGAGTAGGTGGCACCAACTGGTTTAAGCAGGGCCGCAACAATTGGGTCATAGCTGAACCGGATGAAAATAACCTGCTTTTCCCGGTGTATTCCACGTTCTAATTTTATGATAGGTTTGATCATTATTTATGGATTTTTCACTGCTTCGCCATCTCAGTTACATACGTATACTGACTATGTACTTCCGGAAATTGGATTGCTTCCGGAATTAAATTAAATAACGTTCATACTTCCTAAAGAATTTCAGGCAAAATCTTTTTTAAATATATATAAAATTAGATTACAGTCGCTCTGTTGAGGTTATTTGAGCCGCAATATGGAAAGAATTTAAATTAGGTTGCTCACAATATGTTAGCCGGAATTTTTCCAGGGAAAGACATGACGGTTTATTGAAAGAAGTATAGTGTGAGAGGGGAGGCGTGAACAGAATGAACTGGTACTGCTATCCTGGGTAAATCAGATAAATACAGTAACAGAATGTGAATCTAAAAAATAATGAGCGGGAAACGGTCCCGACACATCGGGAGGACCCGCGACCCCTCAGCAACCTACATTATTATTTTTAGAATGAACTTTAAGTATAGTGAGCGGGAAACGGTCCCGACACATCGGGAGGACCCGCGACCCTTCAGCAACCTACATAATTATTTTTAGAATGAACTTTAAGAATAATGAGCGGGAAACGGGATTCGGACCCGCGACCCTCAGCTTGGGAAGCTGATGCTCTACCCCTGAGCTACTCCCGCTAGTAATTCGAAATACGTATCAAAAGTAAGTAATCCCATTTATATAACAAAGAGGGAAATAAGTATTATTTAAGATAATGCCGGTATAGAATTAATTGAGCATTATGAGTGAAACGACATAAGGCACATTTTAATTCATAATCGGTATAAAATACGGATTAGTTATTATTAGCCTGAATGTTTTTTTCAATGCAAATTATAATCGCAGACAAAAATAGCGGCATTTACTTTAGTCATAAAACATTAAGGCACTATCGTTAATTTCAATTTTATGTGTGTTTACCAGTTTTATCATTTCGGCTCCTGCCAGTAATACCGGACCATAACCATGTGCAGCATACACATTAACTGGACGGTAATAATAAAAGGCCGGGTCAAAACCCATACCGGTGCCCACACAGGTTCCTTCAACCTGACCTTTTTCATTTACTTTAGTAGCAACGGCATTCCACCCAAGGCATACCATCGGGCCGTAAACCTTGGCATCCACATATCCGTTATTAATGGCTTTTGCAATGGCATATGTATAAATTGCTGTGGCTGATGTTTCAAGATAGGTGTCATTTCGGTCTATTAACTGGTGCCAGAAACCTTTACCTGACTGATATTTTGCCAGACCATAGATGTGAGAACGCAACAGATCCAGAACTTCGTCTCTGCCTTTGTAATCCTGAGGTAATACATCAAGCAGTTCAACTAGGGTCATTACTGCCCATCCATTGGCGCGTGCCCAGTGAAACTGAGGATGTTCATCCATTCCCTGGATCCAGCCGTGCATAAACAATCCTTTTTCGTTATTGAACATGCGTTTGGAAAACTGCAGGACCTGTTTCACGGCATCATCAAAATATTTCGTGTTACCGGAATATTTTCCCATCTGAGCCAAAGCAGGAACGCTCATGAACAGATCGTCCAGCCACAGCGAATTGGGTTGTGGCCTGTTACGGGCTAATGTCCCGTCTTTTAATCTGAACTGTTTCGTGCTGATGTAATCAATATAATTCTCAATCATCGGATCAAGGTTTCCTTTGTAACCATCGCGTTCAGCTTTAATCATGGCAGCACACATAGCACCCGCATCATCCAGTGCATGAGGATGCAGAACCGAAAACATGGCATAACGCTGACCCTGATTTTCTTTGTCGAGCTTTATAAACCACGGACGAATATCCTCTAAAAACTTAAAGCGTTGTTCGGTATATCCTGCATATTTAGGATCTCCCGTATTTTGTGTTGCCAGCAACATTCCGGCATATGTCACACCCCATTCATAGCTGATGAGCCTGAAGTCGCCCGGTTCAAAAATCGTATTAAGATTTATATCGTTGTGATCCGAAATTTCCTTTCCCGTTGTTTTATCCACCAACACTGTTGGTGTTGTGGCGCTCAGATAATCATACACACGGTCAAGCACGGTAACAATGTCTGCCTTTTCCGGTTTATGATACGGCGTTTCATAGTCTGGCTGCATCAGGTGAAGCGGAGTAGTGGAATCAGTTTGCCGCTTTTGAGCACTAACTGAAAGGTTTATAAGTAATAACCCTGTCAGGGATACGAATGCAGTTTTTATGTTCATATTATCAGATGTTTAATTGATTAATTCCTCGTGGCTTGCCACGGGATCTCCTTATTGTCTCCCCATTATTTTCAAGGTGGCTGTCAGTGAGGTAAAATATATCCTTTATTCTATCAATGAATGACATACAATAACTTTAGTTCTTCCTCTTAAATCTTATATCTTAAGTCTTACGTCTTGATTCTTATGTCTATTTCAACTCCACATATCCTCTCAGTTTACAATCCCTTAGCTCATATATCTGCTGTGCCAGAGTCAATGCATTAAGCTTAGCGCCGGCCTCATTGGTATGGGTATGATCCTTAGGGAAGTATTCGCTAACCATTTTGGGTCCCATTGTCTCATAAATTTCAGCAACGGCATTGTTAAGGTCAACAAAAAATGCGCCTTCATTTATGGCAGCTTCCTTGGCCCATTTTCCATATGTTTCATCAGCACGTTCCACCTTGCCATCGTGCCAGATGTTTCTCGGGATCTGCGAGATAATAATAACACTCACCCCTTTTTCTAAAGCTTCAGAAACATACTTTTCCATGTACCAACCGTACGTGTGTACAATTTCAATGATGCTGTCCCGCCTGGTAACCTGAACTACGGAGTCGCTCATTCCCTTTAGCGACCCTCTGAATTTTGGTTTGTCAAGGTTTCCGCCATCATTATGTCCAAACTGAATCAATAAAAAGTCACCCTTTTTAAGCTGATCCAGAACATTCTTCCACAATCCTTCGTACCGGTAGCTACGACTGCTTCGGCCACCTCTTGCCTTATTTATCACATTTACGCGGGTGGTGTCCATGTATGCATACAATTCACGTCCCCAGCCAACAATACTGTCATTTCCATTGGCTACGGTAGAATCACCAATGATCCAGACATTTCGTTTCACGGGAAATTTAATTACCGGATTGGCCAGTAAATAATCCTTCAGGCTGCAGTCTTCCAGTTCCTTTAAACCTTCTACAACTTGTGAGGCTGCCAGTACCGCACCCTGTGCGCTGGTATGTGTGTGATCGCGCTTAAAAAAGTAAAATCCGGTTACACTGTCTTGACCGATTTTATCCATGGCAAGCGCCATTTTTTTATTCAGATCCACAAAACATACTTCTTCAAAATCAGCAACTTCGCGTGCCCACTTTCCATAACTGTTATCGTTAAGAATAACCTTACCGTCCTTCCAGTCGTTTCTTGGAATAGGAGAGAAGACGATGGGTATAGCACCCTTGGCTTTGGCTTCTGTAATATATTGCCTGATGTACCAACCATAGGTATGTACTGTTTCGTGTTCGCCGGTCAGCATGTTATCAATTTCTTCTGTTTCTTCTCCTATCCCGTGAATGGTTCCTCTTGCTCTGAAATTATCATTCAACGGGCCATTATCGTTATGACCAAACTGCATCAGTACATAATCGCCAGGATTTAAACGATTCAGCACATTTTCCCAGAGTCCTTTTGTCCGGTAGGTACGGCTGCTGGTTCCTCCCAATGCATGGTTTTCAATGCTTACTTTGCTGGTATCAAAATACTGTACAATTGGATCCCCCCAGCCCCAAAGTCCACCTGAGCCGTCTCCCTGGCCGTTTTTAACCGTTGAATCACCTATAATGTAAACAGTAGGTTTTGGTACCTTTTCTTCTTCTTTTTTTGAATGGCATCCACTGAACAGAAATACCAGCAGAATGAATTTCAGAAATCTGGTCATTGCTAAATTTTTTGGTTCATCAATGTTCGGAACCATATCCGGTAAAATATTTTGTTTTACCCGTTGCCTGAAAACAAGATGGCGAATCTGATCCGATATATTGATTTGTTATTAATTGGTTTTTCTCAAAATCGTCATAAAAATAGTAAAAATAGAAATGTGTTGCGTGTATCGGGTACAGTTTAAAAAGAATTGTTACAAATTTTTTCCACAACACTTTTTGTATTTTTTCCCACTGTTACAGGGACATGGATCATTGCGGTGTAGCACTGTTTTTAGGACTTTTTTTTGATTTTTAAGATCCTGGTTGAATATTTCCTCCATCACATCGTACAGTTCCGGGTGTTTAGTGGAAAGCATGGCAGGATTCTCAAAGAAGTATTCACTGGCAACAGAAAGGAATTCTGCATTGTTGGTGGCACCGTACGGATGAACATCGGAACGGCCTTTGGTAATGGCATCTATCTCGCTGGCCATCAGATTAAACCACGGAAGAGCATATTGTTTTTCAAGAAGTAACTGAGGAATCCCGTCTGTGGTCCCGTCTGCTTTGTCTATCAGATGTACAAACTCGTGAATAGCCGTATTTCGTTTATCACTACTGTACAAAAAACCATTGCGAAGCGCTGTTTTCGACAGGATCATTTTCCCTTCCATAAAACCGGTTCCTACCATACCAAGTATATTGGTGTCCTTCCCCGAAATCTGAAACCCGTCGTTGAAGGACGATGGGTAAATTAACACTTCATTCAGGTTGTTGTACCGCCAGTTGGGGAATGAAAAAATAGGAATGGTGGCACTCGCAGCAACCAGAAGACGATCGGTCATGTCAATGGTGCAATCTACCGGAGTGATCCTGTAATTCAGCAGAAATTCAACCACTTTATATTCAAACCGGTCCTGATCGGCTTTGTCCAGCGACCGGTAATATTCAACATATTCCGTTAGTATTTTTCGCCACTGTTCAGGGAATGGTTTTTCAGGAAGCCTCCAGTTTCGGGTGTGAATATTTTTGTAAATAAAAAATAGTCCGATACTGGCCAGAATAGCAATTGCGAATACACTTAAATTCATTGGTATTATTTTTCAAAGGTCAGAAGTGCCCGCATTTTTGGCTCATCCCAGTTGGTTAATTGTTGGAGCTCCTTCATGATCTCTTTTCGTGCAACTTCCTTCATGTTATTCTGATCGGCCAGTGTTCTTACATGAACCTGAACAGCATTTGATTTTTCACTGACCAGGTAAATTTTTACATCATACTTTTGCGATTCACAGGCTTTCTGTATAGCTTTTTTTGCATTCTCAATGGCCTTTTGTACTTTCTCTTTCTCTTCTTCTGTTGCTTTTGAAGCCATGGTCCACATCTGGAAATAAGTTATCATAACACCGGGAACGTTATCAATGGCATCCTTGTAAGCACCTTTATATGCTTCTTCTTCGGTAGATGCTTTGGAAATGCCCATGCCCCAGATATATTTTGGGATCTTTTTTTCATCCATAAGGTTTACCTCCCTGTAAAAGTCCAGAAGCGATTGTTTTAAGTCGCTGCCATCCTTGCAAACAAAACCTTTTTTGCCATACATCACAGCTTCGGCACTTGCTTTCTTTTCAGCTTTTTTTAATCCGGAATCGGACAGTGTGAAGTTTTGCGTTATGCCGTTCAGGCAGAACAGTGCAAGTAAAATAGTTAATAGTGGTTTCATGGTAAATTTTTTGATGTGAGTAAAAATACAATTTTTTTGTTTTGAACCGAACGTAATGGGAAAAATCACATTTACAAACGTTATCAGGTCTTGCAATTGGGAGCGAATTATACTTATTTTGTTCAAAATTTTTACGGATGAACGCAAAAACAAAAGCTGCACGATACGAGCGGATGTACCTTCAGATTAAGGACCTGGTTGAACCGGTAAAAAATCCGGTGTCACGTATGGCAACCATAGCTGCGGTATTACATCATAAAATGGATTACTTTTTCTGGACAGGTTTTTATCTTCTGGATGGGGAACAGCTTCACGTTGGTCCTTACCAGGGACCGCTGGCCTGTTTGCGTTTAAAACAACATACCGGTGTCTGCTGGGCAGCCATCGACCGAAAAGAAACAGTTGTGGTTGGCAATGTGGAGGAATTTCCGGGGCACATTGCTTGCAGTAGTTTAAGTAATTCTGAAATTGTTGTGCCTTTGATAAACGGAGATACGGTTACCGGATGTCTGGATGTGGACAGTCGCGATCTGAATAGTTTTGATGAGACAGACAGGGAAGGGCTGGAAAAAATAATAGGGCTTATTTACGGTTGAAAGTCAGCGGATGAGTTTTACAAGACTTTTATACTCATCCGCTGACTAAAAATTATTCTTTTTTCTTCTTTTGAACCGAAAAACCAAACTTCCCGATCTCTTCACCTAAGCCATAATAATGACCGTGAACATATGAAATCGGTTTGGCTACCGACAGCTTAAATGCCCCTGTTTTTTGATTCAGGTATTCTTCATCGGCTATCACATTTACCACCTCAGCAATAAACATATGGTGTGTTCCCAAAGGAACAATATCTTTTACTTTACATTCAATGTTAATGGGCGATTCCTCAATAGTAGGTGCTTTTACCACAGATGCTTTCCCCATGGTTAAGCCCATTTCCTTAAACTTGTTATATTCCGAACCACTACGCACACCACACCAGTCGGTAGCTTTTGCTATGTCTTCTGTGGTCAGGTTGATCACAAATTCCATGTTTTTCACCAGGATCGGGTAGGAATACCGTTCGGGTCGAACCGAAATATAACACATGGGAGGATTGGTACAGATGGTACCTGTCCACGAAACGGTAATAATGTTATGTTCATCCGGGGTTGAGCCGCAGGTTACCATTACTGCAGGCAACGGATAAATCATTGTCCCCGGCTTCCAGTTAATTTTAGCCATAATTATACGTTGAGATGCAAATATATTGTTCGGAAAGAAAAAATCCTATTCTTCCATAATAAATCTGAGATTTTCCTGGTCTGTTATTTTTTCGCAGTAATGGCATCTCAGGTTGATATTTTTCTTGTCAGTAACATAAAAACGGGTTGTTATCTTCTGGTGATTCGTCACACAGGCCGGATTCATACACCGTACTGCACCGACAATTTCGTCAGGAACTTCCACAACTTTTTTGTCAGTTACATGGTAATCCTTAATAGTGTTAAGCTTTGCCTGAGGCGCAACCAGCGCAATCTTATTCACATCGTTATCCTTAAAATAATATTCCGATATTTTTATGATCCCTTTTTTACCCTGTTGCTTACTGTCAAGGTTAGTGCCGAAAGTAATCATGGTTTTTACCTTTTCAAGGCCAAGGATATTAATAACTTTAAACAGGTTCTGTGCCGGTATATGATCGATTACGGTTCCGTTCTGGAGCGCGCTTACGTTTAATTCTTTTTTTGCCATTGGAGTAATTTTTAATGATTATACAAGTCCAAGTGCATATGCTATGATTGCCATACGGGTGAAAACTCCATTTCTGGCCTGGTCAAAGTAATATGCTTTTTCACTGCTGTCCACATCTTCGTGAATCTCGTTTACGCGTGGCAATGGGTGCAGAACCCTTAGGTTGGGTTTGGTATTCTCCAGCATCTTGCGTCTCAGTACATATACGTTTTTTACCTTTTCGTATTCTATCGGATCATTAAACCGTTCCTGCTGAACTCTGGTTACATACAGAATGTCGGCTTCACTGATAATATCGGTGAACTCGGAATGTTCAAAATACCGGATGCCCTGTGTTGTACAGTAGTTCTTATATTCTTTAGGCATTCTGAGTTCGTCAGGAGCAATAAAATTAAAGATCGGGTTAAAGTGTGCCATGGCCATCAGAAGGGAATGAACCGTGCGCCCGTATTTGAGGTCACCCACCATAAAAATATTCAGGTTTTCGAGGGAACCCTGTGTTTTTTTTATGGAGTACAGATCGAGCAGGGTTTGTGACGGATGCTGGTTCGCTCCGTCTCCGGCATTGACCACAGGAACTGAAGCCTGTTCAGATGCAAACTTTGCACTGCCCTCCAACGGATGGCGCATCACGATCAGGTCAGCATAGTTACTCACCATCTTAACGGTGTCTTTCAGTGTTTCTCCTTTTGAGGTGCTCGACGATTTTGAATCGGAGAAACCGATGACTCTTCCTCCCAGCCGGTTGATAGCTGTTTCAAAACTCAGTCGTGTACGGGTAGAAGGTTCAAAAAACAAAGTGGCAATCACTTTCCCTTTTAACAGGTTCTGGTTGGGATTTTTCTCAAAATAAGCAGCCAGATCAACAATTCTCAGAATCTCCTCTTTGGAGTAATCCGTAATTGATACTAAACTTTTGTGTTCCATTTATCAGTGTGTTTTTCAGTTATCAAACAAAAAAAAACCAACATTACATTTTGTAACATTGGTTATCTGAAAATTTAGTTTGTTTTCGTTGTCAGAAAAATAAAACCTGTAACCTTTCGGAGACTTTCTGTGCCCGGATTTATATAGGAGGTTGCAGTTTGGAATTATTTTAGTCATCTTAAAGCTCAAAAATAGTATATTTACCTCGATTATGTAATCATATTGAGTGATTTTTTTCACACAGTTTTCAACAGGTTTTAATTAAAAAATATTTTAGAAAACCTTTTATACTGTGGATTGTTTTATACAAAAAACAGCAGTGTCAATGGCACAAATGAACAAGGACCCATTCAGTTATTTAGCTAGTAGTGAAATAGGATCAATTGATGCAATGTATCAGCAATACCTAAAAGATCCTGATAGTGTTGAAAAATCCTGGAAAGACTTTTTTAAAGGCTTCGATTTTGCGTTAAAGGCTTATAAAGATCCGGTAGCCGTAGAAGGTGATGCGCTTAGCGATCGGGAATTTAAAGTCATTAACCTCATTATGGCTTACCGTCAACGGGGACATCTTTATACGGAAACAAACCCTGTAAGAAAACGTCGTAAATATTTTCCAACCCTTGATATTGAAAACTTCGGATTGGTAGAGGACGATCTGGAAACTCCTTTTTATGCAGGAAACCAGATTGGTATAGGAACAGCTAAACTAAAAGATATTATTGCACATCTAAAGGCTACTTATTGTAAGTCAATAGGTGTGGAATATCTGTATATGCGACATCCGGAAGTAGTGGCATGGCTGGAGGAACGCATGGAAAAGTCTCAGAACGGGATCAATTTTACACCCCGGCAGAAAAAGGCTTTTTATAAACAGTTGATGCAGGCTGTGAATTTTGAACAGTTCATCCATAAGAAATTTATTGGAGAAAAACGGTTTTCTCTGGAAGGAACCGAAGGACTCATACCTGCAATTTTCGCCATAGGGTTTAAAGGCGTGGAAATGGGAGCTAAAGAATATACCATTGGGATGTCTCACCGGGGCCGTTTAAATGTACTGGCCAATATCCTTCAAAAACCACTGGAACATATTTTCCGCGAATTTGAAGGGGAAGAATATGAAGGACGCATTTCTTTGGGTGATGTAAAATACCATTTGGGGTATGGGCGTGAAGCACAGATCCATCATAAATATAAAACACTGGTAAACCTTGTTCCCAATCCTTCGCATCTGGAAGCGGTTCTCCCGGTATTAGAAGGATTAACCCGGTCAAAGATCAATAATAAACATGATGGTGATGTAGACAGTGTTGTCCCAATTGCTATTCATGGTGATGCTGCCATTGCAGGACAAGGCGTGGTTTACGAAACGGTTCAGATGGCACAGTTACCGGGGTATAAAACAGGTGGAACAGTGCATATTGTGATCAATAATCAGGTAGGTTTTACAACCGATTACCTCGAAGGACGCTCCAGTACGTATTGTACGGATGTAGCTAAAGTAACCCGTTCCCCGGTCTTCCATGTAAATGGGGACGACGTGGAAGCCATTGTTTATACGGCATTGCTGGCCACAGAATTTAGACAGAAATTTAATTCGGATGTATTCATTGATATATTATCCTACAGAAAGTACGGGCATAATGAAGGAGATGAACCAAGATTCACCCAGCCGTTGTTGTACAAGGAGATTGCAAGTCATCCGAACCCAAAAGAAATATACGGTCAGAAACTGATTGATGAAGGTATATGTACAGCCGAAGAGCTGCAACAAATGAACGACGAATATAACCAGATGCTGGAAGATAAGCTGGCGATCGCCCGCGAATCGAAAAAACTGGATATTCGTCAATTCATGCCACTCACCTGGCAAAATTTCAGGTATCCAGAAGAGGAAGACTTCTTTAAAGCGGTAAAAACTGCGGTCAGTAAAGATGATCTGGTTGAAATTGGAAACAGGATCAACCTGCTGCCCGATAATATCAATTTGTTCAGTAAAGCTGTTAAAATTGTAAACGACCGCAAAAGCATGGTCGAGAATGGCGTGTTCGATTGGGGTATGACAGAGCTTCTGACTTACGGAACACTTATTGAACAGGGCTTTGGCGTTCGTTTAAGCGGACAGGATTCAGTACGCGGTACATTCGCTCACCGCCATGCAGAACTAACAGTGGAGGGAAGTGAGCAGCGCTTTAAACTGCTTCAGAATGTTGGCAAGAAAGGAGGACGGTTCAGTGTGTATAATTCACCACTGAATGAATACGGAGTAATGGGATTTGAATACGGTTATGCCCTGGCTGATCCGAACACGCTGACCATCTGGGAAGCTCAGTTTGGTGATTTTTCCAATGTGGCTCAGGTTATAATTGACCAGTTTGTAAGTTCGGGTGAAGAGAAATGGGGCAATATGAACGGTTTGGTGTTACTGTTGCCACATGCATACGAGGGACAGGGGCCGGAGCATTCCAGCGCTCGTATTGAACGTTTTCTGGCACTGGCAGCACGTAACAATATGCAGATCATGAATTTCACATCTCCTGCCAACCTTTTTCATGCATTCCGACGTCAGATGTTGCGCGACTTCAGAGTTCCGATGGTAATCTTTACACCAAAAAGTCTGTTGCGCCATCCTAAAGCAGTTGCAATGTACGATGATTTAACGAATGGTGAGTTTCAGGAGGTGCTGGATTGTGATAATAATGAACCGGAATCCGTAACACGGGTAGTATTCTGTACCGGAAAGATTTATTATGATCTTCTGGAACGTAAAACTGATCTTGATGCAAAAAGGGTGGCCCTGATCAGGATTGAACAGCTACATCCGTTCCCTGCAGAAGCGATTAAAAAGATTATCAAAAAATATCCGAATGCCTTGTTGCATCTTTGGGTACAGGAAGAGCCGGAAAACATGGGTGCATGGTACTATATTCGTGAAAACCTGCGTGATGTACAGCTTATTCCTGTGGCACGTAGAAAAAGCGGTAGTCCGGCAACGGGTTTGAAAGGTTTACATAAGGTGGGGCAGAAGGAAATTATCGATAAGGTATTCCGCAAATGTACCTGTAAACTGAACAACGATTACTGTGCTCTGCAATGTGTGGAAGGCGCTTCGCGAAAAGAAATTTTAAAGCAGCATTATTTTCTGCACGATCAGTCAAAATTCTCAATATAAGAACCATAAATTATGATTTTAGAAATTAAAATACCTTCACCCGGGGAATCTATTACAGAAGTTGAACTGGCAACCTGGAACGTGAAAGATGGCGATCAGGTTAAAAAGGATCAGGAGTTGGCCGAAATAGAATCGGATAAGGCTACTTTGCCTTTACTTGCAGAAGAAGGCGGAAAGATCTCTATTCTGATTAAGGAAGGGGAAATGGCAAAACCGGGTGATATTGCCTGCAAAATTGATACTGAAGCGGAGGGTGCCGTTGCGGAAAAACCAAAAGCATCAGCTAAACCAGAAAAAGAAGAGAAAGTAGAGGTAAAGCCCAAAGAGGAAGTAAAGGATGAGAAGACACCTGAAAAAAAGGAGACGTCCAAACCGGTTTCTGGATCATCGTCTGAGCATGCAGATGTAAAAGTAACGCCGGTTGCCAAAGCCATGATGGATGAGGCTGGTGTTTCAGTAGATGATATTATCAGTGGTCTGAAACGCATTAGCAGCAGGGAAGTAAATATGGTTCTGAATGAGAAAAAAGCTCCCTTACCTTCCGGTAGTGTTGAATATGAGGAACGAAAGGAGGAGCATCAGCGGATGTCGCAACTGCGCAAAAAGTTGAGTAAACGTCTGGTAGCCGTAAAGAATGAAACAGCCATGCTGACTACTTTTAACGAAGTGGATATGCACCGGATCATTGACTTGAGAAAAACATATAACGAACAGTTTATTGAAAAATATGGCATAAAGCTGGGATTCATGTCATTCTTTACTAAAGCCGTGGCGAAGTCACTGAAACATTTTCCGATGGTGAATGCCCGGATAGATGAGGATCAGATTGTTATGCCTAATTATGCAGATGTAGCCATTGCTGTTTCCACGCCAAAAGGCTTAATGGTTCCTGTGGTGAGAGATGCGGACAAAAAGTCCATTCCTCAGATTGAGCAGGAAATTGGTGATCTGGCCAAAAAAGCCCGTGAGGCAAAGTTATCCATTGAAGAGATGACAGGTGGGACTTTTACCATCACTAATGGTGGTGTATTTGGATCATTGCTGTCCACACCGATAATTAATCCGCCGCAATCTGCTATTTTAGGGATGCATAACATTGTAGAGCGTCCGGTTGCAGAAAACGGTCAGGTAGTGATTCGTCCGATGATGTATGTGGCTTTATCCTACGATCACCGGATCATTGACGGAAAGGATTCTGTAAGCTTCCTGGTTAAACTGAAACAATACCTTGAAAATCCGGAAGGTTTGTTTATGGAAATCTGAGACACAAGACACAAGATTTAAGACATAAGATTTTAAATAGTATTAATGGAGACGTCCGATTGGGGCGTCTTTTTTGTGAAGGATGGTCAACGGGTGAATAATATGAGTAATGAAAGTAATCACCCGGTGACTAATTAGATTTTGGAGAGTGGGAGTCAGGCAAAAGTTCTGCGATAATCCGCGTAAAAGTTCTGCGAAAATCAGCGAGAAACAAAAGGAGTTCTCGCAGAGTACCGCAGATGAGACACGCAGAGTAACGCAGAAATTGTCTTGCTTTGGAATGGATTATATGCGAAATCCAAGCCTGGAATAATTAACCTGTTCATATGAATGTTCTGCGAAAATTCGCGTAAAATAATCTGCGAAAATCAGCGGGAAACAAAAAAGTTCTCGCAGAGTACCGCAGATGAAATCGCAGAGTCTCGCTGAAATAGTTTTGCTATGTATTGGATTGTATCCGAACCCCAAGTCTTTAATAATTAACCTGTTCATATAAAGGTTCTGCGAAAATCCGCGTAAAAGATCCGCGTAAATCAGCGAGAAACAAAAAGAGTTCTCGCAGAGTTACACAGAAATTAAAGATTATTTACAATACGAACAATTGAATTTTTTAGAGATAATGAGTTGAAGTTTATCAATAGCCCCAGCTTTTTACCCGATAATTTTAAGTAGGTCAGTAATTGTTTGTGATGAACATCCAGGAGACTTTCAACAGATTTAATCTCTACAATGACTTTCTCATTAACAAGTAAGTCTAATCTGAACCCTACGTCAAACTTTATTTCTTTGTATTTCATTGGAACTCCGACTTGTCTTTTTGTATTACAACCGGATTGTTCTAATTCATACTGAAGAGCCATTTCATATACACTTTCTAAAAGTCCAGGTCCCAAATCTTTGTGGATGGTAAAAGCAGCTCCTCTTATCAAATAAGAAATTTCATTTTCTGTCATTTTTTTTAGGTTTTGGTAATATGAACAAATTTACTTATAATCAGTCAATTGTCAAAATTGAAAGTCTGCATAAATCAACGTTTAATATCAGCGAAAATCAGCGAGAAATAAAAAGGAGTTCTCGCAGAGTACCGCAGATGAAACCGCAGAGTTACGCTGAAATAGTTTTGCTATGTATTGGATTGTATCCGAACCCCAAGTCTTTAATTATTAACCTGTACATATGAATGTTCTGCGAAAATTCGCGTAAAATAATCTGCGAAAATCAGCGAGAAACAAAAGGAGTTTTCGCAGAGTACCGCAGATAAAACACGCAGAGTCTCGCTGAAATAGTTTTGCTTTGTATTGGATTGTATCCAAACCCCAAGTCTTTAATAATTAACCTTTACATATGAATGTTCTGCGAAAATTCGTAAAATATTCCGCGCAAATCCGCGAGAAACAAAAAAGTTCTCGCAGAGTACCGCAGATGAAATCGCAGAGTCCCGCAGATGAAAATCGCAAAGTTTTGCAGACAAACACTAATCGTCAAAATACTGAACATCACTAATTATATTCGTTGCTATATATGTTGCAGAATATTGCACAAGGTATTGACTTTCTAAACATATTTTCATAACGTTGTACTTTCGGGCCCTAACCCAACATATTATTAATCACTAAATTACTAAACCATGAAAGCAATTCATTTACTATTAATTGTGTTATTGGCGTGTTCATCTGTAATGAATGCACAGTTTTTTCACGAGAGTTTTTTGACCTCAGACTTATACCAGGTTACCATGGGAGCTGAAGGAAATGATGGAAAGTCTGACTATTTTCAGCGCGTTACCAACGACAGCATTGATGTAAGTTACTCCGGAGCGGACAGTATCTTTTTCGCCTGTCAGGATATTGACGATGGAGGCTGGGATGGGAGTGCAAGTCCTTCTCAATTAACCTGGAGCCACATTGATATTAAAGATATGGTCAAAGTACGCTTTGAAGGCCTGTTTGCTGAAGTAATCCAGGATGGCGGAGAGATTGACAGGACAGACGGCATTGTCCTGCAGTATAAAATTGATGACAATGACTGGGAAAATCTGCTGGTTCTGGCTAATGACGGATCACAATACAATTCTTTAATGTATTGGGATACTGATTTTGATGCCATAGGGGATAGTACATGTATCTCTTCTGCGGAGGGAACGATGGTTAAACTGGAACAATCATTCTTTGTCTGGGGAGATTCGCTCGCGCTGAGAATCAGTGTAAATCTGAACAGTGGAAAAGAAGATGTGGCTTTTGATGAGTTTAAGCTGTTTGAAGAGACGGTATCAAATATCGGAAAACCATCACTAAAAAGGCCCGATTTCAGGTTGGTTGGCAGGCAATTATATCTTACGGGGAATGATATTAGAGACGTGAAAATTTATACCCTCAGCGGGAAACTGATAAAAGAATCAACCAACGACATAAATCCAATAACTGTTGACAATTTGACCAAAGGAGTTTATATTATCAGAATAACGTCAGAATCGGGTGTCATCTCATCAGGAAAGTTTTTTATCCGATAGATTAATTCAACCTTTTATTACCGGTTACTTAAAAGTATCCGGTAATAACTTGTGAGTTTAACTGACAGGAATTAAACAATTTACGAATCCTAGTGTTTTAGTTGCATGACCCGCTGGTATGCGACAATATTACTCTCCGTATTTTTGTTCCAGGTATTACTTCCTGTATTTCCCTGGATTGAATATTACATGAATCATAAGTATATTGTTGAAAACCTTTGTGAACAACGGGATCTGGAAGTTAATACCTGTAACGGATGTTGTCATCTTAAAAAGGAAATTAAAAAAGTTGCTCCCGAACCTGAAAAAACGGATAAGTCCACACCGGCTAACAGAATCAGCATTAAGCTTCGTTTTAACGATTACATTTCTGTGATAAAATGGACCAGACCTGATCAGCCGGCTGATGATTATGACTTTAATAAATCAAAGGATCTGTATTCTTACTTATATCCTTCCTCCTGTTTCCATCCTCCTGAAGCGATTATTTCATAGGCAGGATCAATTCGAAAGTTATAAGGTAAATATTGTTTCGATTTTTTATATGGTTAGTTAATCGATCTGCATAAACCGTCCCTCTTTTAAAAGGAGGGTGGTCCTGACAGTAGTGTCAGCAGGATCGGGAGATTTAAAAACAGAAAGATTTACCCACCATGTTCAAATCGTCCGTCCCATTGTATCGGGATATTTTCTAATAAGTAGGAGAAATCATTATTATAACTGATCCTGATTTTGTTCAGATTTTTTCTGAAACATGATAAGGTATGCTGTAGATGCATACTATAAATTTAATTGAAATAATCATAATATAATGAAATACAATGTTTTAAAATTATTTGGTGCATTGCTGTTGCCCACAGTGATGGTTTTATCTTCCTGTGAAAATAATGACATGGACCCAATCACCGAAACAGACATGATAACCATTGCCGAAGGCATAAGTAATTCTGGTGATTATGCTGTAAAAGTACTGGCAGAAGATTCTCTTTTTGAAGGCTATAACAACCTCTACATTTCACTGACTGAGGTTGGAATCGGATCTGTGGTAAATGATGCAGAACTGCAGTTTCATCCCCTGATGGATATGATGACCAAGGTACATGCTGCACCGGTTGAAAATCCGGTACAGGCTGAACAGGGAGGAATGTATAAAGGTGCTGTAGTTTTTATCATGCCGTCTACCGGTGATATGGGATGGTCGCTTAAGCTGACACTAAATGAAGCCGGTACAGCAGATACGGTAAACTTTCAGCTTCCTAAAGTAAGGGCACTGAGTGAGGTGCGTAAAATAATGGTCGTATCGGATATTGACAGTACCGTTTATTTTGTGTCTTTGGTATCACCGCTAAACCCGGAAGTTGGCATGAACGATATTGAGTTTTCTGTGCATTACAAGGAAAATATGATGAGTTTTCCGGCAGCCGATGATTTGTCCCTGGAGATTACACCGGAAATGCCTTCTATGGACCACGGTTCACCTAATAATGTTGATCCGCAGCGGACAGAAAAAGGCCACTATAAGGGAAAGGTAAACTTTACCATGACAGGTTGGTGGCGTGTAAATCTCAACATAAAAAAAGGCGGACAAGTGGTAAAGGATAATGCATATTTTGATATTACCTTTCAGTAAATAACACTGTCATGAACAGATATATAATGGTAGTTATGTACATTGTGGTTATGGCGAATATTAGTGGCCAGAATCCGGCGTACAGAACCAATGATACATTGTTAATCGATGAGGTAAGGATTTCAGCATTTCAGCCTGTAAGCGACAGGTTGATGCTGAATTTCTACAAGACTTCACAATTTTCGTCTATTGATGATATAACGGCACGGCTTGGAGGTGTCTCTCTCATCCGGCGGGGAGCATATGCTATGGAACCATTGATTCATGGTATGGGAGCAGGCCGGATAAATGTTACCATCGATGGCATGCACATGTTCGGCGCCTGCACCGATAAAATGGATCCGGTAACATCGTATATTGAGCCAGTTAATTTGTCCTCAATTCAGGTTTTATCCGGGTCAGAGGGTAACCGGATGGGCAGTACAGTTGGTGGTTCACTCAATTTAATTACGGAAGAACCTGTTCCGGGCGCGGGAGAATCATTCGGTGCAGAAGGCGGTCTTTCATATTCTGAAAATTCGGGAGGAATTGATGGGAACCTGGCATTCTATCTGAATCAGGACCGGTGGGCACTCTTGTTCAGCACCACCACAAGGAACCATTCCGAATATCGTGACGGAAACGGAAAAACAGTACCTTTTTCACAGTTTTCAAAAAAAAATCTGCATGGCGCATTGGCGTATCAGCTTACAGATAAACAACTGCTGCGGGCTGATGTAATATATGATGATGCCCGAAATGTAGGATACCCGGCGCTTCCAATGGATGTGTCGCAGGCTACAGGTCAGATTTACAGCCTGGATTACAAATTAGCCAATACAGGTAAGCTGGATTTGTTAAAAGTCAAGCTTTACGGGAATTCAGTATATCATCAGATGGATGATTCTCAGCGCGATTCGGTATTTTACCTTGAGACGGGCGATACCGTGGTAATGCGGATGGATATGCCAGGGTGGAGCAAAACGTTTGGTGCATATGCTGAAGCAGATTACCGGCTCGGTTCCAAGGGCCACTTATTTGTAAAGCTGGATAATTACCTGAATATGGCCAGGGCCGAGATGACCATGCATATGCGTAATTTCAGTTCGCCTGGTGAACCACCCATGTACGTGGAAACCTGGCCGGATATGCAGCGTTATGTATCGGGAGCATACGTTAGTTATACGCATGCTTTTGGCGATAAGCTGGAACTGTTTGCTGATGCCCGTTTGGATTACAGTTCAACCTCGGTGACATCATTAGCGGGACAAAGACAATTCACTGTATTCGGTTATGACATTTCACAACCGGACTCCAGACTTGTAAAGGGAGGAAATATTAACCTGAAACTAAGACCGGATAAGCATTGGATATTCCATGCCGGAGGTGGTTACAGTGAACGTATTCCTGATATAACAGAACTTTACGGATTTTATTTGTTCAATGCATACGACGGGTATGATTACATTGGAAATCCTGATCTGAAAAATGAATCGGCTCTTGATGCGATACTAAAGCTGAGTTATACGGCAGATAAATTTAAACTGAAAGGGGAGGCCGGTTTGCATTTTATTCAAAACTATATCATGGGAATAACCAATTCATCCATCCCCAAAATGAACCTTTATGCCAGTGGAACAAGAATGTATCAGAACATTGACGGAGCACTGATATCCGGTAATTCACTATATATGCAGTGGCTTCCTGCAAAATATTTTGGCATCGTATCAACATTCAGGTATACTTATGGCAGGTTGTCATCGGGTGAACCGGTCCCATTGATCGAACCTTTTAAAAACTACACCACTTTTTATGTACAGAAGGATCAGTTTTCATTTCAGGCAGAAAACGAGCTGGCAGCAGCGCAAAACCGGATCAATGCTGCATATGGTGAGACTAAATCACCAGGGTATGATTTGATAAATCTACGTCTGTTATACGAAACTTACCTGCAACTGACGGAGGTAGAGCTTGGTGCTGGAGTGAATAATTTGTTAAACAAAACGTACAAAACACATCTGGACTGGGGAAATGTGTACCGGCCGGGAAGATCATTCTATGTGAGTCTTCGGATCAAAATATGATTAAAAACATAACAATTATGTAATACGATTGATATTGTATATTAAAATTAATTGCATGATATTTAAAGTTCAGTTACAATCACAAAATGAATACTATTGAACCCTGTATTTTGTGTAGTTTTGAACATCAGAATTAGAATAAAGATATGCATGGTGATTGCGGACATCAGCAAGTATCCAGCTGCTGATATTATTCATGTTTATTGCTTAAACTAATTCTGTTTTGTAAATGTTGAATATACAGTTGAACAGAAAATTTATATTTTAAACTAAACAAATAAAACATGAAACACATTAACAAGTTATTTTTGGTAGTAGCCTTATTTGTCACAATGGGCTTACACGCACAAAATCTTTTAGTCAATGGTGATTTTGAATCGTGGGTGGATGATACCCATCCGACAGGTTGGACAAAAGCAGAGAATATTACAAAAGAATCTGTGTCAGAAAATGTTCATGGTGGTTCTTTTTCAGCTAAGCATAGTGCCGATGGGACAAAGGATTTAAGTCAGACTATTAGTGTAACCCCCAATAACACTTATGTAATTACAATATGGTATAAAGTAGAGTCCGGTGATGGAACAGATGCAAGGATATATTCCTATTGGAAAAACGGTACAACATCGTTAGACGCAAATGCTACTGAATTAAGGTTAGATGATGGTTATTTTGATAGTAATACCGGAACCTGGTCAAGCTATTCCACACAAGTGACAGCTCCTGCTGATGCTGATAATTTGTACTTTGAAGTTAGAAGTTATGGAAGTGCAGTTGTTTACTGGGATGATCTTTCCGTTATTGAATTATCCTCTACAGCTCCTTCCATTACAAATATAACTGTAGCACCGACAGATATTACGTCTTCTGATGCAGTAACAGTAAGTGCCACAGTAACCGATGATGGTACAGTTATGAATGTTGCTTTAGGCTGGGGAACTGCTTCCGGAGAGACAACAACAAATGGGGTAATTATGACTAACGGTGGTTCTGGTGATGTATATACGGGAACGATTCCGGCACAGGCAAATGGTACAACTGTATATTTTGCTATTGGTGCAACTGATAATGATGCTGAAATTGCTGCTTCAGCTGAAATGAGTTATGTTGTAAGAGATCCTTCTACAGCAGCTCTTCCTTATACACAGGAATTTGATGCAGATCTTGGTGATTTTTATACTTATAGTGTTTCCGGCGATACTAAAAAGTGGTATTATACAAATGGTTATGCTGCTGCAAACGGTTATAATTCCGGTGATGAAGAAATAGATTATCTGATCACGCCCGGATTCGATCTGACAGGTACATCTGATGAGGTAATTTCTTATAAAACATGGCGTAAGTACGGTGTTGAAAGTGATGCAGATAATTTCCTGAAGTTGTATTATTCAACAGATTATGCCGGATTAGGTGATCCGTCATCTGCAAGCTGGACAGAAGTTACAGGTGCAACCTTTCCTGCACTTGCTGAATCAGAGATATGGACTAAAACAGAAGATGTGGATGTTTCTATGGCAGATGGCAACAATGTACACTTTGCATTTGTGTATAAATATCAGGCAGGTAATTACGTGAGCTGGGAAGTTGACAGCGTGGTGATTAAAGAAAATCCGGGTAATGCAATTCAGGGATTAACCTCGTCAGTTGGTGTCGCTTCGTATGCAAAAGATAATCTGAAGATCTTTTCTGATGCCTCTTATGATATTGCTGTTTACAGCTTATCAGGAATGAAAGTTAAAGAATTCCGTAATGTGAGTCGCCAGATAAATGTAGCAGATCTTAACAAAGGTGTATATATGGTTGCACTGGAAGATGCAAATGGTGCAAGGGCTGTACGGAAATTTATTAAGGAATAATGCACAATAAATTTATTCAATATAAAAAAGACTCCGGTTTTCCGGGGTCTTTTTTGTTTTCGATTATGAGAGTGCTACTTAAAGCTGTTCGCTTACTTAATAACCGTAACTAAAATCTGCTGACTTACCTTTTCAGAAAGTGTGATGTTGTTCAGCTCATTATAACTAATGGTTATACTTCTGTCAAACGCTTCTATCGAATCAATTGATATTTCCGTTCCCAGTGAAAGTTGTTTTGAATTTAACAACATCAGAAATTCCGCAGAATCGTTAAGCATGGCAGAAATGATAACGGTTTGTCCGGCTTTGCATTCGGAGAGAGGTACAAATGCCGGATGCACCATGTACCCTTTTTTATCGGGAATAGGAGACCCATGAGGATCGGTTTTGGGTGACCCCAGCATTTCATCCATTTTATCAAAAAATACCGGAGAATCGATGTGTTCCACCTGTTCGGCTATGGCATGCACTTCTTCCCATCCAAATCCCATAACCGTTGTGAGAAACATTTCTGTAAGACGGTGCTTACGCAGGATAAGAGCTGCACTTCTTCTGCCTTTTGGTGTCAGCGATAATGGCTTGTACTTTTCATAATTAACCAATCCCTGATTTTTTAGATTTTTTACCATGCTGTTGGCCGTGGGCAGTTTCACGTTTAAGTCATGACTCAGATCCGATAATGAAACACTTTCCTTTTCACCTGATAAGGCTAAAAGAGTTTTCAGATAGTTTTCTTCCGTATGAGATGCCATTATTAATATGTTTGATAAAACTATAAACAATATTAAAATAAAATTGTTAGAATATTCTAATAATAAAGTAAGAAAATAAAAACATTCATATATGAAATCTGAGTCACTAAGTGAAGTGCATTCAACCGTAAGAACCGATAAAAAGGGATGGCGGAAGATACTTGCATTTATTGGGCCTGCTTATTTAGTCAGTGTGGGTTATATGGATCCCGGTAACTGGGCCACCGATATTGCAGGTGGTTCCGCCTTTGGTTACAAGTTGATATGGGTCCTCCTGATGTCGAACCTGATTGCAGTTTTGTTGCAGTCATTGAGTGCACGACTGGGCATTGTTCGCGGAATGGACCTTGCCCAGGCCTCTAAGAACGCTTATCCCAAATGGGCCAATATTCCATTGTATATTCTGGCCGAAATAGCCATTGCAGCCTGCGATCTGGCTGAAATTGTGGGGATGGCGATCGGGTTGAACCTCTTGTTTGGTCTTCCGTTGATCTGGGGGATCAGTATCACGGCTTTTGACACATTGATTTTATTGTTTTTACTGAACAAAGGCATACGATCGATGGAGGCGTTTATCGTATCACTTGTATTCATCATCGGGTTATCTTTTTTGGTTGAAATGTTTATTGTTTCGCCTGTTTACGGTGATGTTGTAAAGGGATTTGTTCCTTCAAACCTTAATGGCAGTGCCTTGTATATTGCCATCGGAATTATTGGTGCCACAGTAATGCCGCATAATCTGTACCTGCATTCATCTCTGGTTCAAACCCGTAAATTTGACAGGAATAGGACAGGCATGAAAAGTGCCATTAAAATGAACCTGTTCGATACAACCATTGCATTAAACCTAGCATTTTTCGTGAATGCGGCGATCCTGGTCTTGGCAGCAGCTGCTTTTCATTACAACGGATTCTTCAAGGTAGCGGAAATTCAGGATGCATCAAAGCTGCTGGATAATCTGTTTGGTAAGGCGGCGCCAACATTCTTTGCTATTGCCCTGATTGCAGCCGGACAGAGCTCTACCATTACGGGTACTCTCGCCGGACAAATTGTGATGGAGGGGCACCTTAACCTGAGGATCAGACCATGGTTACGGCGTTTGATCACTCGTCTGCTGGCCATCATCCCGGCCTTGTTTACAATAATTTATTTTGGAGATAAAGCTCTCGGAAGTCTTTTGGTATTGAGCCAGGTAGTGCTGAGTCTTCAGCTTGGATTTGCTGTGATTCCGCTGATTCATTTTACCTCGGATAAGAAACAGATGAAGGGGTTTGCGTTGAAATGGTGGGTGAAGGTACTGGCATGGCTCAGTGCTTCTGTGATTGTTTATCTGAACATTAAACTTGTTAAGGATGAAATAGCAGGATGGATCAAAGAGTCTCAAAATCCGGTTTGGATCTACGTGATAGTAATTCCTTTGTCAGTGGCAAGCCTGGTTTTACTGTTCTATATTTTTATTCATCCGTTTTTTAAATCAGTTCCTAAGCGCAGGCGCCAGCTACCTCATGGACGGGCACTGGAATTTGCTGAAGCTGAGGATATCAATTACAGGCATATTGGTATTGCCCTTGATTTTTCGGGAAGCGATATGAAACTGATAAAAAATGCTGTGTATCAGGGTGGAAAAGATGCCACTTATACCTTTATTCATGTGGTGGAAAGTGCGGCAGCGCGTTATCTTGGTAAGAACACCATGGATTACGAAACACAGCTGGATAATGAGAGCCTGGTGCGGTATCAGAACAGTTTAAAGGAAAACGGCTATAAAGCAAAGTTGCAGATCGGTTTTGGTAATGCGGCAGTTGAGATTTCCAGGATCATTGAAGACAAGGATATTGACCTGCTGATTATGGGTGCCCATGGTCATAAAGGGATCAAAGACCTGGTATTCGGAACCACGGTGGATGCCGTGCGTCACAGGATTAAAATCCCTCTATTTATAATAAACTGATATATCCGTTTAAAATCATTAAAATTTGTCATTCAAATCAATGAATTTCATAACTTTAGATCACTTGTAATAAAAGATTCAATCCCACTGAAACAGACAGAAATTGAACTTAAAACGATTTGAATGCAAACAATTTTAGGAGCCGGTGGCGCCATTGGTGTTGAGCTGGCAAAAGCACTTTTAAAGTACACAAAAGATATCAGGTTGGTCAACCGGCATCCGGAAAAGGTAAATCCGACGGATACCCTGATGACTGCAGATCTTCTGGATCCGGATCAGCTTAAAAAAGCAGTGAAAGGATCAGAAATTGTATATGTTACGGTTGGGTTCCCTTACAATGCAAAAGTGTGGCAGGAAACCTGGCCACCATTCATGAAAAACGTGATTGAAGCCTGCATTGAAGAGAAAGCTAAGCTGGTATTTTTTGATAATATTTACATGTATGATCCGAAATTTCTGGATGGGATGACAGAGGAGACACCCATGAATCCCGTCAGTGAAAAAGGAAAGGTGAGGGAGAAACTTGTCAGGATGATCATGGAAAATGTGGCCACCGGAAAACTGACCGCTTTAATTGCCCGCTCAGCTGATTTTTACGGACCGGGAATCGATAATACCAGTATGTTGAACGAGATGGTGATAAAGCCACTTAGCAAGGGGAAACGGGCCAACTGGATGGCTTCGGTGAATTACAAACATTCATTTACATATACACCCGATGCCGGAAGGGCAACAGCCTTGTTAGGCAATACACCGGATGCATTTAACCAGGTGTGGCATATGCCTACAGCAGGGAATCCGCCAACAGGAAAAGAATGGATTGAGATGATAGCCGGTGAATTCGGAGCAAAATCAAAATATCAGGTGGCAAGTCGCGTTATCCTTAAAATGATGGGCTGGTTCATGCCAGTCATGAAAGAAATGCCGGAAATGATGTATCAGTATGATCGCAATTATGTGTTTAACAGCGACAAATTTGAGAAGCGGTTTAAAGTAATGCCAACACCCTATAGCTTTGGCATAGAGGCGGTTGTAAATACGGACTACTGATGAAATTACCGTTGTCTGAGTAAGCCGGGAAAAACAAATACAAGATTTAATGCCAGGAGCATTGTGCCGATGGTGATAAACATGGTTGGGTATCCATAACCGTCTATAAGCCATCCGCATAATGGACCAATGAGGACAAATAATATTCTGATAACCAGGCTGCGAATGGAAAATATGGTGGCCCTGTCACCTGACGACGCATGCACATTGATATAATTTTTTAATACCGGTGTAGCAACTCCTCTTACCATGTAAAACAGAACCAGAACCGCAATGGCAATATAGTTATTCAGGATGCCGGTAAGAAGGAACCCTACAGGTATGAAGAAAAGAATCCAAAGCTGCAATGATTTATTATCTACCTTTCGGGAAAGGTAATAGGCCAGTGCCGCAAACAGAGCGACAATCAGGTTGAGTACAGCCGTGGATGTGCCGATTAATCCGTATGAAAAATGCAGACCTTCGTCCAGGTAAAGTTGTACAATCCATGCCATTGTCAGCGTTCCCAGTCCGGTGAACGAGGAGAACAGAATGCTGTTTCGCAACCTGGGATGAGAAATTGATGACTTCAGAATACGTATTATATCCATAAAGCCTCGTTTGATATCGGATTGATGCTCAAATTTTGGTTCAACCAGAAGGAAAGCAGCAGGTACGGCAATAAACGCAATACCGGTTTGGATAAAGAACGGATAGCGAATGCTGATATCGGCAATAATACCACCCAGAATAGCTGATCCGGCCTCCGCAAAATTCCCGATAGCCGTCGTCCGTCCGTCAAATAATGTAAATTTCTTTTCCCGTCCTGTGGCCAGCAACGTATCGTACATCAGGGCACTGTCGGCACCTGAGATAAAGCTTTGACCAATTCCGAGGGTAAGTTCTGCTGCCAGGAAAAACCAAAACCCGTTTCCTAAGCTGTAAAACAGAAAACCTAGTGTGCCGCAAATGGCTCCGATAATGAGTGTCAGGCGCCTTCCAAGCACATCGGCAAAATAGCCGCTGGGAAGTTCTAACAGAACAATAGCCACAGAATAAATGGCTTTGAGTTTGAATGCCTGTTCGGTGCTCAGTCCGGTATCTATAAAGTACAGCATAAGGATAGGCTGCGTCAGCATAAACCATTTTGACACCTTTATGAGGTACAGGTTGATGATATTGTTCTGTATGTTTCGCATCCGGCTGCAAAAATAAGAAAGATTTGTCTTGATTGCTGTGTACTGGTTCTTACGCCTTTTAAAACCCGCCATTAAATATTAAACCTGTTCTAAATAACTTTTCAAGATTATGTAAGGTCCATAAATAATTTATTTTTCTGCAATTATTAAGTCTCTATTTCCCTATTGACTGAAAAACAGTGATTTTTGAAGGAGATTGTAATAAGAATACGATTAAATTTATAATTGGATGATATATCTACAATAGCCGGAGATATTCAAACGTTAAAAATAAACGGGTATATCAAAAACATTATTCTCACGAGTAAAGGATTCAATTTACAACATATAACAACAATAGATGATAGAACTAATAAAATATTTAAACAGCTTTCAAAAACTTGATGCAGAGACAGAACAAGCGATCAATAAGTACTTTATAAAGGAAACATTCAAGAAAAATGAATTCATTGTAAAGGAAGGTGCTGTTTGTACAAAAGTGTATTTTATTGAATCAGGTTTAGTACGTAGATTTTATATTAAGGATGGTAGAGAAATAACAAGATGGATATACGACATCAACCACCTTATGACAATGATGAACAGCTATTTTCTACAGCAGCCTACCCGTGAATATTTACAGGCATGTGAAAATACGGTTACCTATTCAATCTCATTTTCAGATGAACAAAAACTTTTGGAATATCCTTTATTTGCAAAATGTCATATTATACAGCTCCGGCTATATACGGCTACAGTGAGCGAGTTTCAGAAAAACTATGATTTAAAGACTGCTCAGGAAAAGTATTCCTATATTCTTAAATACTTTCCTGGCATGATCCAAAAAGCCAAACTACAGCATATAGCCTCACTAATAAATGTAAGCCCTGAAACGTTAAGTCGTATTAGAGCTTCAATTACTTGACATTACATCAAGAAAAATAAATCTGATTAAAACGACCTTTGCACTTTAATAATTAAATAAAAATCATGATTTCAAAAAGTGCAATAATCGGAGACCGAAGTGCAATAGGTGAAAATGTTACTATAGGTAATTTCTCCACGATAGAAAATGATGTTGTAATTGGGGACAATACAATAATCGGGAATAATGTTAGTATTTTGAACGGCGCTAGAATTGGACAAAACTGTCAAATACATTCAGGTGCCGTTCTATCAGGTATTCCACAAGACTTAAAATACAAAGGAGAATACACAACATTAGAAATTGGTAATTGGAATATAATCAGGGAATCAGTTACGATTAATAAAGGGACTTCCTCAAAGAAAACCACAAGAATTGGAAATAATAATCTTATAATGGCTAATGCTCACATTGGTCATGATTGTGAAATTGGTAATAATTGCATCATTGGATTTGGTGTTGGTATGCCAGGAGAAGTTATTGTTAGCGACTATGCAAACATAAGTGGATTGACTGGAATTCATCAATTTACAAGAATTGGAGAACATTGTATGATTGGAGGATTAAGTAAAATTGTAAAGGATATCCCACCATACATATTAGCTGCCAGAGAACCACTTTCATTTGAAGGAATAAACATTGTGGGTTTGAAGCGAAGAGGATTTGAACAATCAAAGCTAAATGAGCTGAAAGAAATTTATAAGATTATTTTTCAGCAAAAAAGGAACACCTCCTATGCCATGGAATTTATAGAAAATAATTTTAAGCAGACCCTTGAAAGAGATAAAATACTTAGTTTTATAAGACAATCCCAAAGAGGAGTAATTAAAGGTTGCTTTGAATAAAAAGGCATTTACTCTTTTCCAGACATTTCTTTTTCGGTAGGACTCTGAGACTTTTTGAGATTAACATCGATAACTCACAAGTGATACTTAGTTATTGAGGACAAATTATAGATAAGAAATCGATAAACGTCATAAATTATTAATCTTGTGTCCTGATGCCTAATACTTGCGTCTACTCAACATTGAACCCGCCTTGCATTTTTAATGTTTCTATAGCAAACAGTTTAATATGAAGACTTATATCGCACTTTTGAGAGGCGTAAATGTAACAGGCCATAATAAAATCAAAATGACTGATTTAAAGGTTGCATTCGTTAACAGCGGGTTTAAGGATGTAGCCACATATATTCAAAGCGGGAATGTGATTTTCAAAAGCAGTGATAAACCGGTAAATGAGCTGGAAAATGAGATACATGAACTTATTCAAAAGAACTTTAGCCTGGATGTTGAAACCATGGTACTGTTGCCTGAAGTTCTCAAAAATGCAGTTGAGGAATCGCCGTATAAGCCAGGTGCAGAAATAGATGAAAATCGAGTTTATTTTATGTTTTTAAAGTCAAAGCCCCAACAGGATGCCATACAAAAACTATCAGAAGTTCCTTTAAAGGATGAATATTATGTTCTTAAGGACCGTTTGTTATCCGCCCATCTGCCCAACGGTTTTGGAAAGGCAAAACTCACAACTACTTTCATTGAAAGTAAGTTAAAAGTAGCAGCAACAGCGCGCAACTGGAAATCAGTAAATAAACTGTTGTTACTGGCCGGTCCTGATACGTAACCCAAATTGGTAATACATAAAAGAAGTTGAACAACTAAACCATATGATGTATTAACTGTTTGTTTGGGGTAGACTTTACTTACATGGCTGAAAAAGGAAATAACAAAATTATCGCCTTACTCTTCACCGGTGTTTTAATGGGCGCACTGGACATTTCAATTGTAGGACCGGCATTACCGGCCATTCAATCCACCATTGCGATTCAATCGAGGCTTTTAGGCTGGGTGTTTTCTATTTATGTGCTGTTTAATCTCACCGGTATCTCATTTTTTGCAAAGTTATCAGATAACTATGGAAGGCGGAATATTTATGTGTTATCGTTGCTGATATTTGCGTTGGGATCGCTGATTGTATCGCTTTCTGATAATTTTACAGTTTTAATCGTAGGACGTGCGGTGCAGGGCTTCGGAGCAAGCGGAATCTTTCCTGTAGCCTCTGCTGTGGTTGGCGACCTTTTCCCGGTTGAGAAACGGGGCAGAATACTTGGTTTACTCGGTGCAGTATTCGGATTTGCATTTATCATTGGTCCTATCCTGGCCGGAACGTTGTTAAAGTTTTTCTCGTGGCACGCCTTGTTCCTGATTAATATCCCGATAGCGGCTGTTTTGGTGTTTTACAGTGTAAAACTGTTACCTAATATAAGAACATCCAAAGACAGTAAAATTGATTATCCGGGCATTATACTGATGGCGCTGATGCTGGGCAGTTTTGCTTACGCGGTGAATAATCTGGAAAGTGAAGGTTTGGTGGCCAGCCTGAAACAATGGAAGGTGTTTCCGTTTTTGATTGGTTCAGTGGTATTCCTGGTATTGTTGTTTTTAACAGAGCATAATAAGCCAAATGCCGTGGTCAAAACACACATGTTTAAAAACCGGCAGATCAGGATTGTGGGTCTGATCGCTATTGTAAGTGGCGCCATGCAGTCGGTATTTGTGTTTATTCCGGATTTTACAGTAAAGGTCTTTGGTGTTAATTCATCTCAGGCAAGTTTTATGTTGGTCCCTATTGTTCTGGCATCTGCTGTGGGTTCTCCTTTGTTTGGACGTTTGATAGATAAGATCGGATCCAAATGGGTCATTCTGTTGGGACTGGCACTGTCAGCGGGAGGATTTTACATTTTGTACGCATTCAAACCTGAACGAACCATATTTTATACAGCTGGTGCCCTGATTGGTTTAGGGCTTTCCATTCTGGCGGGGAGTTCACTGCGCTATATCATGTTGAACGAAGTCGGAAAAACAGACCGGGCCATAACTCAGGGAATGTTGTCCATCTTTACCAGCCTGGGCCAACTGACCGGAGCGGCCATTATTGGTGCAATGATCGCTTCTGTTGGTGAAATCGGATTTAACCGTTCATTTTATTACCTGGCATTACTGATTATTGTTGCATTGCTCTTTGCTTTGAGATTAAAGAACCACAAAAAAGAATTGGCTACCAAAGCCGAAGAATAGATTAAAAATGAACGATTAATAATGAATGATTAACAATGAATGATTAACAATGAATAATAATTTTTCATTCTTCACTGTTCATTTAATAACTTATAAAACTCCTAACTTTTAACCTGTAACCCGTAACCTGTTAACTTAACTCATCTGTCCAGCCATTTCCTGAATTCCGGCGATTTGGCAAAACTGACATAGGTATCGCTGTCCAGTTCTATGTTCAGATCAAGTTTGATACGGCTTTTCGACATTACGTGAATGGTTTTTATGGCATCAAAATGGAGTAGTGTTTGCCGGTTGATCCTGAAGTAATGATCGGGATTTAACATTTTTTCTACGCTGTCCAGTGAAAAGTCCACAGGGTAATTCTTGCCTTCAAAAGTAGTGAGAAAGGTGTTTTTTTCAAGGGTGTGAAAGCAGGCTATTTGTTTGGTTTCAACCGTAACAAGTTTATTGCCGATATTAATGATAAAGCGTGACTTAAAGCTGCTTTTCTGTTTTTCGATAAACTTCACAATTTCCTCTACTTTAAATGTCTGTGGCGTGCCTTTGAAACGCATAAATTTTTGATAGGCGGCTGCCAGATCTGCTTTTTTAACAGGCTTTAAAAGATAGTCGACGCTGTTCAGCTGAAATGCTTTCAGGGCGTATTCGTCATATGCTGTTGTGAAAATGATAAAACTATCGGTCTCAATAGTTCTGAAAATATCGAAACTCAGCCCGTCGCCCAATTGAATATCGAGTAAGATAAGGTCAGGATGCTGATGTTGGTTCAGCCAATGAACAGTGCCTGAAACCGAATCTGTGAATCCTGCAATCTCAGCATCCGGGTCAATTTCCCGTAGGAGGGTTGATATACGGTTTGCTGCCGGTTTTTCGTCTTCAACTATTAATATCCTGTTCATGATTTGACAATTAAAAGCGGAACCTTGACGCTGAATTGTTTTTTCGTTTGTTCAATAATAACCTCTTTGGTTGTAAAATACCTGTAGCGTTCAGTTATATTGCGAAGTCCCTGACCCGTTGAGGTGACAGTGCTTCTGTACTGCAGATTGTTGGTCACCACAATATAGTTATCATTCGTGAAAATGCGAATTTCAAGTGGATTTTCAGAAGAGATAATATTGTGTTTAATACAGTTTTCATATAACATTTGCAGTACCAGCGGAGGAATGGAGTAGTGGTAAAACGCAGCATCTATCTGCAAATCGGTATGCAGGTTTTCACCGAACCGGGATTGCTGTAAATCAGCATATTTCCGGAGAATTTCAATTTCTTCCCGAACCAGGACAAGTTCCTTATCGCGGCTGCTGAGGATGTACCTGAGAAAATCGGAAAGGTTGCTGATATAATCCGTGGCCTGTTCATTTTCTGATACCATGTTCGCCAGACTGTTCAGACTGTTGAACAGAAAATGCGGATTAATTTGTGTTTTAAGAGTTTCATATCTGGCCTCTATGCTATCCTTTTCAAGTCTTACGGAACGCGAAAAATTATATTTCCATTGCTGATAAAAAAACACAGATTCATGGATGGCCGTGATAAAAAAGGTAATGAGTAATGTAATGGCAATATCGCTGCCCAGATTTTTGTAATCGGCTGATATTAATCCTTTTTGTTTCCCGATCCATAAGACGAACATGCCAAATAAAACTGTATAGGTTGTAATGAGTAGGATTTCGATTATTAAACGTTTAAAAGGGTGGTGTTCCCATGGGATTTTTGCCCACAGATAACTGATAATGACCGTACAACCCAGCCATATTCCCGACGTCATAATGATGCTGTGTATGATGTTTGATCCCAGGTTAGCATTATTCCCGTTATCTATAAACAGAAAGTAAACCAAAGCAAGGATTAGGCTGACTCCGGGAATCAGGATAGCGGCAGTCCTGATATACCTTCTTCTGTTGTACATGAATTTATCCATATCGCTTAAAATTGTATTCTGTACAGAAACATCGGATAGAAGCCCTGCTGATACACTTCGTATATCTCATTTTTATCCGCATCGAAACCCTGCATAAAGATACTCTGATATCCTGAAACATTCTGCAAATCGATGGCCCATTCCTGGCTTGTTTTTTTACCGTTCAGTTTGATCCCAAACCGCACATCAGTTCTGAAGTAGTCATCAAACTTGTTTTCCCACGCATTATTCCAGTTGTAAACCGTTTCATGTTCTGCGATGGATTGAGTAAGATCTATGGGAATATACCGGCGTCCTCCCGCCAGAACCGTTTTCAAATCAACGGTGACCATTACTTTTTCACTCAGTTTTCGTTCATAGCCTCCCAGCAGGTTGAACACATAATTGCCGTTAAAGGCTGTATTTCGCCATACATTATCGGCTGCTTTGTATTTTGAATCAAAAATGGATGTGGTAAAGAGCACATAATATCCCTTACTCAAGAATTTTTCCAGGGTAAGTTCTATCCCGTAATTGCGACCAAGTCCATTGTTTACAAGATTGTCTTCCGTGGGGAGTGCAAAAAAATCACCTGCATTGACCAGTGAAAACTGCGCTTCGTATGGATTCTGCGGATTATCCTTAATCGGAATATGGAACAGATGCTGATAATACATTTCGGCTTTGATTCGGAAATTATTGCTTAGCATATTGTTATATCCCAAAACAACATGATCTGCTTTTGAAAATTTTACATCGTGGTTGGTCTGTGTATACGTGTTGGTTGATGAGTGGTACGTCTGTGCAAAATAGATGCTTTTAGGTTGAATCTGACTGTGCCGGCCATATCCCAGCGTAAATGTCTGTCCGTGGTTTGCCCTGTATCGCAGACTGGCTCTTGGTTCAACCGATGATTCTCCGTTCAGGTCAAAATACTGGCCATAAAGCCCTGCATAACCGGTAAGCCTGTTGTTGAAATTGTGTTGCCACTGTGCATAGGCGCGCAACATATTCAGATCATCTTTTGTATCCTGTGTAGTTATAAAATGCCCCTGATTATACGACATGGCACTATCGTTAAAATTCACAAAGTAGTGATCGTATATCACACCAATGCTGTAGTTATTTTTGGTATTGATCTTTTGTTTGAACTCAGTTGTTGCTGATACTTTAGCCTCATACAACGTGCCCCTGTATTGCGGTATCGTTGTATTGGTAGCATGCTGTATGGAATCGAATTTGGTAGTGGATTCCAGATACTGGTATGAAACCGTGGACAGAAACCGGCTGTTCTCATTGATAAAATACGTATGGTTTAAGCCGATAAATCCGAGCTTTGAACCGAAATCGGTAGCAGTTCCGCGCGGATTATAGTTATTGGCAGTTGTGTCAGTCTCTTCACGGCCCAGGTCAATGAAGCTGTCGCCCCAAAGTCCGATAAGCTTAAATCGTCCCAGTTTGGTTCCCGGCAGGTCCACAATAAACGTCAGGTCCTTATATTGCGGAATAGCTGATCCGGTTCCGACGCCGAAACCAATGAGGTCGAGTACTTCAAGGGTGGAGTAGCGGAAATTGGCAAGATAGGTGGCATTCTGGCCATTTTCTTTTCGTTTAAACGGTCCTTCAGCTCCCAGTTCAAATCCGTTAAACCCAATCTGCCCGGTGTATTCGTGTTCAAGATTATTACCCGACCGCATGTTCAGGTCAAATACGCCTGAAAGCACATTCCCGAATTCAGCAGGAAAGGCACCGGTGAGGAAATCGGAGTTGGTCAGAAGGTTATTGTTGAGCATGCTTACCGGACCGCCCGTTGTACCCAAAGCACCAAAATGGTTCGGATTTGGTATTTCCATATTTTCCAGGCGCCACTGTACACCTGTTGGTGAATTTCCACGAATGATGATGTCGTTACGTGAGTCGTTTTGTGTCATTACACCGGCATAGTTGGCAACCATTCGGGCCGGATCACCCAGACTGCCGGCAAAACGTTCGGTTTCCTCTACCGAGAATGACCGGGAACTGATCATCGCCATTTCATTCAGTGCTTCTTCTTTTTTAGTAAAGGATTTAACGGTCACCTCGTTGATGCTTGTTACTTTTTCTGTCAGTTTGATTTCAAGAAAAGTCTCCTTGGCACTGCTCAGCAGAAGGTTGTTGATGGTGCGGGATTCATATCCGATGAACGAAATACGGATGGACTGACGTCCAACGGGAACATCCGGAATGTTAAAGTAGCCATTGGCATCAGTTGTGGTTCCGACAACAGGTTCTGTTCCGATAAGAATTACATTGGCTCCCGGAATGGGATACCCTGTGACTTCGTCGATAATCTTGCCCCTGATATTCTGGGTCAGTTCGCTGGCATATATGGAGAGTGTAAATGTGAGGATCATCAATAACGAAAAAATTCTGCGTATCATTTCTGTCAATATTAAGTTATGATCCAAAAATAGGGTGGAAGATTTCTTTCGGAAATAATAAATCGACGAACGTGGAAATTAAGCGGATGAATATGTTTTTTATCCCGGTCTTTGGTTCCCGATTCATTGAAAGGTCATAAAAGGTACATGTTAGTTTAAAAAAGTTTAAATGAGCCGGTTTTTGCTAACATTACCGGTTTTTGAATTGTTGAATACAGTGAACCATATGTAAATCATGGTCTTATGCTTTACAGAATTCTGAATACTTCTTCACGCTTTGTTATTCTGATCCGTCTGATGGTGGGTTCCGTATTTTTATCAGAAGGTATACAGAAGTTTTTATTTCCTGCCTTGCGTGGCGCCGGACGTTTTGCCAAAATGGGATTTCCTTCCCCTGAATTCTTCGCCTCATTTGTAGGTGTATTCGAAATAGTATGCGGATTTCTGATGCTTATCGGGCTCTTGTCACGGCTGGCAGCCCTGATCATGCTTATCAATATATCAGTGGCTATTATTGTGACTAAAATCCCGATTGGATTTGGAGAGAGTTTTGGTCCCTTTATTTTGCGCGATATGAAAACGTATGGGTTTTGGAGCATGGCACACGAGATACGTACAGACTTTAGCATGTGGCTTGGTTCCTTATTCCTGCTTATTAAAGGAGGTGGGCGCTGGTCATTTGATTATGTGTGGATAAAGAAAATGGAACGAAATAAGAATTAATGATATGAAGACGAAACAGCTTAATATTCAGCAGGATAATCCCCGCAGAAATTTTATTAAAAAAGGTTCATTACTTGTTCTGGGATCGGCCGTAATTGGAATGGCCGGTACAAATGCCAGTGCACAAATGAAGGATGTGGATGATGAGGAGGAGGAAAAAGAAGTATCTGCCAATGAGGACCTGATGCGGGAACACGGTTTGTTGCAACGCATGATGATTATTTACGATACTGCAGTCATCCGGATGGGTAAGGATGAATATTTCAATCCGGTTTTTGTGAATCAAACGGCTGATATTATCCGGAATTTTGTGGAAGACTATCATGAAAAGCTGGAGGAGGATTATCTTTTCCCCCGTTTGAAAAAGGCAAACAAAGAGTCGGAACTTGTAGAGGTTTTACTGAAACAGCATCAGGGTGGGCGTAAGGTGACCGAGCAGATTTTAAAGCTGACTCAGCCCGGTCAGGATATGAAACCGGATGATAAACAAAAAGTGATCTCATTAATGAAGATGTTCAATCGCATGTACCGGCCGCATGAAGCCAGGGAAGATACCGTATTGTTCCCGGCTTTCAAATCTGTGGTCTCAGCACATGAATATGGTGCGCTGGGTGAGGAATTTGAAAAAATAGAACATCAGAAATTTGGTGGTGATGGCTTTGATATGATGGTGGATAAAGTATCAGAAATTGAGAAGACCGTTGGAATTTACGATCTGGATCAGTTTACACCGCATGTATAAACAAGGACAGACCTTCTAATGATCATCTGGGTTTAGTTATACTTTCAAATTTTACAAGTTTCCCAAAGGTGCTGTAATTTTCAACATATGTACTATTCTTACATTCGGGGATTCGTATATTTGTATCATACGTATAAACCCGAAATTTTTAATCATGCTTATTAACCGATCATTCTTGTGTAGTTCTGTAAAAAGATACCAATCAGTTCTTGCTGTTCTTGTTTTTCTTATCTCATTTGTTTCATGTATGAACCGGCCAAAATCTGCTTCTGACAGTCAGCAGGCAGGACTGGAAAAAGTGTTATATATCCCGGAAAAGGTGTACGCCATACCGGATAGCAATGATTATGAAAACCCCGAAAGTGACTTCTGCTTTCAGCATATGGTTCAGTCTGAAAATGTTGCGATATTCTGGCATAAGGAATATGGTGATGATCCTATGGCTAATCAGGATACTACCCGGAGGTTTGATGCGCAGTTTGCCTTAAAAGAATGTGAGCGGTTTTACGATTACTATGTTAATGAGCTTAAAATGGTTGAGAAAGGCCATTCTGTAACGGACACCTTTAAATTGCTTGTATATGTTATCGGTGGCGATGGCGGAACAGCATTTGGTGGAGGCGAAGAGGATAAGATCGGTATATTATGGACACCGGCAGTCCGCATCAATAAGGCGCCTTACGGTGCACTGGCTCACGAAATGGGACATTGTTTCCAGTATCTTAGCCGGGCGGAATCAGGAAAAGGACCGCGGGGAGCCATCATGGAGATGTCTGCACAGTATATGTTGTGGCATGTTTATCCGGAATGGATGACCTTTGAAAACTACCATCTGAAGGATTTCATGAAAGGAACACATTATGCCTTTCTTCACCCGCAGAATATGTATCACTCACCGTATGTGCTGGAGTACTGGTCGGAAAAGCACGGGAAGGAATTTTTCGGCGAGCTGTGCCGGAACACAGAAAAGGGAGAAGATCCGGTGATGACCTATAAACGCTTGAATGAACTGACACAGGAACAGTTTAACGATGAAATATTTGATGCTTCACGACGCTTTATTACCTGGGATCTTCAGCGGGTGGAAAAGGTGGCCCATCAATATGCCAATCAGCACTTTACAAAACTGGTAGATGCCGGAGAGGGTTGGTTCAGGATCGATTCAGCCAACTGTCTGCAGAATTATGGTTATAACGGCATAAAGTTGAATGTGCCTGAGGCCGGAACAACGGTTGAACTGGTTTTTGAAGGCATGGCAGGAACCAGCGGTTACAGCAGCGTAAAACCGGAACTGGCCGGCTGGCGTTACGGATTTCTGGCTTCTCTGGAAAACGGGAAACGGGTTTACGGGGATATGGGCCAAACAGCTTCGGGTAAGCTGACGTTTAAGGTTCCCAAACATACAGAATATCTCTGGTTGGTGGTAAGCGGTGCACCAACAGAGCACTGGCCGCTACCCATGCGCTGGGGGCGTCAGAAGGATGAGACGCCGGATGCACAATGGCCTTACAAAATTAAACTGAATGGTACAGGTCCCGACAAAGGAATGATTTTGTAAGACATAAGACATAAGACATAAGACATAAGACATAAGACACAAGACATAAGACACAAGACACAAGACATAAGACATAAGACAAATAGGTTCACGCAGACCCGCTATTGCGGGACGCAGATTAAAACGCAGGGTTACACAGAAAAAACAAATAACTGATTTTGTAATTCTTTTTATCTGTTGTGCAATAAAATTTATTAATACGGATTCTAAAGAAAACTTCTGCGAAAATCAGCGTAAAACATCAGCTAAAATTTGCGGGAAATAAATGAGGTTCTCGCAGACCCGCTAATGCGGGACGCGGATTAAAACGCAGAGTGGCGCAGAAAAATAAAATGACTGATTTTGTAATTCTTTCTATCTGTTGCTGCAATAAATTTTATTAATACGGATTCTAAAGAAAACTTCTGCGAAAATCAGCGTAAAACATCTGCGAAAATCTGCGAGAAATGAAGCAGGTTCACGCAGACCCGCTATCGCATGACACAGATTAAAACGCAGAGTTATGCAGAAAAACCAAATGACTGATTTTGTAAATCTTTCTATATGTTGTTGTAATAAAATTAATTAATACGGATTCTAAAGAAAAATTTCTGCGAAAATCAGCGTAAAACATCAGCGAAAATTTGCGGGAAATAAAGTAGGTTCACGCAGAACCTCTAATGCGGGACACAGAAAAAACCAGGTGTCTGTTTATTTATTATGGCTCGCAAAAAGAAGTTGTGTTTGTGAGCTTAAATTCCTAATTTTATGCAAGTTGAATAAATGTTTTAAACCAATGAAAGAATATGTTCAGTTTCACAGTCGCAGAGCAGTAAAATGCATGGTTCTTCTGATATGGTGTATTAGTTTTGTATTATTCTCGTGTGAAGACAATCCCGTTGAAGATAAACCTGATTACAGGCTTCAGAATAAGTTTAACGCAGAATTTAATACTAAGATTCTTAATGATTTTTTTGTGTATTCTATTGCTTTTGATAAAACCGGGAACACATGGATAGGAACTTTTAAGCAGGGGATCATTAAATGCAATGCTACCGATACTATCCTTTTTAATGCCGCCAATTCAGGTATTCCTGATAGTATGGTCATTTATGATATTGAGGTTGACAGTAAAAATAATATATGGTTTGGTTGCAACGGGCTTCTGAAGTATGACGGGGCATCTTTTACATACTATACAAATGAAAATTCTCCGATTCCCGAAAATTTTGTTTATGATATTGAAATTGACTCTAAAGATAATATTTGGTTTTCCTCATCCAGGGCATATAAAGGTGGTCTGGTTAAATACGATGGTAAAAACTGGACAATTTTCACCCCGGATAATTCTCTGTTACCAGCCAATGCAGTTAATGGAATCGCAATAGACCATAACGATAACGTTTGGGTAGAACAGGGAGTATGGGATGTTTCCGGTAATTATCTCGTAAAAATTTCAGGAGATGACTGGTTGGTTTATTCCGATGAAGACTTCGGTTTTGAGCCTTATTTCATTTCGGATATTGATGTAAACAGTAAAAATGAGGTATATGCTGTTATAAGCTATATGCTTTCCAGCGGTAGTCATAAAGGTGATCCTAATTTATTTGTATTTAATGGAGATTCAACCATAGAAATTTGTTCTTCCGATGATCTTTCTCACATAAGATATATAACAATTGATAATTGTGACAATATCTGGTGTGCCGCTTCGGGGCGTTTTGTTGTAAAAAATGACAGCCTGATCAGAACTGGTTACTTGGATGATGAATCTGTTTTTGTTATTGAACAGGCACCGGATAGCAAAATATGGATTGGAACAGGACGTGGAATCCATATCAGTAATTGATTTACTATACAGAATTGGCTTATAAAGTTTAAGTATTCCCCTCTTTGCGCCGATGCAATCGGTGGAGAGAGGGGTGGTTTTATCTGGTCATACCGGATGTCTGAACCGGGGTGAGTCATGAAAAAGGCTCCCTTAGATAAATTCTTAATTCCCCATTCCTAATTCATAATTAATTCTATCCATCTCCTCCAAACTTCCTTCTGTACATCAGTGGCGTTAATCCTGTTATCTGTTTAAACTTGCGGTTAAAGTATGAGATGTTATTAAAGCCACTTTCCAGGGCAATGTTCCCAAAGGAATCATGACTGCCGGAGATCATTCGACCGGCATACTCCACGCGGATCTCATTCAGAAAATTTGAAAAGGTTTTTCCGGTACGGTTTTTAAAATAGCGGCAAAAGGCATTGGGTGTCATGTTGGCTATGGAGGAGATCTTATCCAGGGAGATCTCCTGCGTGAAGTTCCCCGACAGATAATTAAAAACCACATTGATGCGTTCGTGATCACTGTCGCGGGAAGGAACATCAAAACGGACAGATGATAAAATTTCCAGGTGGTCAGACTGAGCCAACAGATCCAGAATTTCCATTAAAGCCTGAAACCGTTGAAACCCGTTCATGTCCTTTGTGGTAAAAATCAGTTGCGCCACCTTATCCCTGTCATCTCCTAAAAGTTTTACACCCATTGAGGCGATATCCAGCAGCCGCTTAATGTGCGCCATCTCCGGAATTTCAAAAAACTGCTGACCAAAAGTTTCGTCCTTTAAAAAGATGGATATGCCGAAGGAAGTCTTTCCGTTTGTTCCTTCGTAGTAGGCTTTATCCGATTTAAAAACATGAGGTACATTTTTTCCGATAAAGTACACATCTCCGGCAGTGAAACGTTCCACATGGTTCCCGATAAAGCAGGTGCCTTCACCTTTTACAATATAAGTAATCTGGTGTTCAGGGTGATAGTGAATTGTATCATAAAAATAAGGTTGCTTATCCAGTTGCACTCTGAATGAATTTGTGCTTGTTTTTGGAATGATAAACCGGACTGCTTTCATGACCTTAATTACCTTTAATAATTGATGTAATACAAAAATAGGATAAAATAGTTCAAAAACAGGGTAATAATTATCAATTTTCATCTTTAATCCCTTCGTAATTTTGAACCAGAATAAATAACAAAAATTCTTTTCGATATGAAACCAACATGGACCGGTGTATATCCGGCAATTACAACCAAGTTTAAAGAGAACGGAGAGCTGGATATCCCGGCATTTCTTAAAAACATCGATTATCAGGTAGAATCCGGAGTTTCCGGCATTATCGTGGGCGGTTCACTGGGTGAATCCAGCACCTTAAGTGCAGTGGAAAAACTGAAACTTGTAGAGGTCCTGCAGCCTTATCGTAAGAAAGTACCGGTTATTATGAATATTGCCGAGTCAAGTACAGTCAGGGCCATAGAAGCTGCCAGACTTGCTGAAGAGGGCGGAGCAGACGGATTGATGTTGCTTCCTCCGCTTTTATACAAGGCTGATGCAGAGGAAACCGTGGCTTATTTCAGGGAAGTGGCTGAATCCACATCGCTCCCCATCCTTTTATACAATAATCCGGTGGATTATAAAATTGAGATAACCATTCCGATGTTTGAACAGTTGAAAGATGTTCCGAATATAGAAGCCGTAAAGGAGTCAACACGCGATGTGACCAATGTGGTTCGCATGCGCAACGCCTTCGGTTCACGCTTTAAAATTATGGGTGGTGTAGATACGCTGTGCCTGGAAACATTAATGCTGGGAGCTGATGGCCTGGTGGCCGGTTTGGTCTGTGCCTTTCCCAGGGAAACAGTTGTTTTATTCGAACTGGCAAAAGCCGGTAAGTTTAATGAAGCAGTCAAATTGTACCATTGGTTTATGCCGCTTCTGGAGTTGGATATTCATCCTAAACTGGTTCAGTATATTAAACTGGCTGAAGTTTATACCGGTATCGGAACCGAATACGTAAGACCACCACGCCAGATGATCTCCGGTTCTGAGCGGGAAAAGATTGTTGGAATTATTGAACAGGCACTGAAAAACAAACCAAAATTTTAAGATGCAGACATTAAAAGATAACATAAATTCAAAACTTGAAAAGGCGACAGCAGCATTTCCGGTATACCGTGCGTTGTCGGGAAGACAAAGGGCTGTTTTTTTGAGGTCAGTAAGTGACGAAATTAATAATCTGGGAGATGAACTTGTTGAGACAGTGATGCAGGAATCCTTTCTTCCGGAAGGTCGTGTCCGTGGTGAGATGGGCCGAACGACCGGACAACTGAATAAGTTTGCTGATCTGCTTGATGAAGGCTCATGGCTTGAAGCTACAATTGACGTAGGTGATCCGAAGCGTGAACCACTTCCTAAACCGGATCTCCGGAAAATGATGGTTCCACTCGGTCCCGTCGTGGTTTTTGGTGCCGGCAACTTTCCTTTGGCTTTTTCTGTGGCCGGAGGTGATACCGCATCGGCCCTGGCCGGTGGAAATCCTGTTGTGGTAAAGGGCCATCCGGCGCATCCCCGTACAGGCGAACTGGTGGCCGGAGCCATTAGCACAGCAGTTGAGAAAGCCGGATTACCTGAAGGGGTGTTTGGTTTTATTCAGGATGCGTCCTATGAGTCGGGACAGTTGCTGGTGCAACATCCCATGACCAAAGCGGTTGGTTTTACCGGTTCACAAAAAGGGGGAAGAGCTTTGTATAATCTGGCTGCACAGCGCGATGAACCCATTCCTGTATTTGCAGAGATGGGGAGTGTGAATCCAGTGGTCATCCTTAAAGAAGCATTAAAGCATAACTATGAAACCATAGCAGCTAAGCTTGTAGCTTCAGTGAATCAGAATGCGGGTCAGTTTTGTACCAATCCGGGGTTGATTATTACAACACGCACTGACGGATTCAATGCCTTTTTAGAGCAGGTTTCATCACAGGTGAAGACTGCCTCGGGCGCAAAAATGTTCAGCGACAGTGTATTACGGAATTACAGGCTCAATGCAGATAAAATGTTTACACACTCTGAGGTAAAACTGATAGAGCGTGGTGCAGATGAGGCGGATCAGGATGTGGTAATGCCTGTACTGGCGATGGTCAGTGGTTCTGATTTTATGGCTAAGCCAACGCTGCATGAAGAAGTCTTTGGGCCGTTCAGTCTGATTGTGGCCTGTGATACTGACGCACAGTTTTCAGAAGTGCTACAGTCACTTGAAGGCCAGCTTACAGCAACGGTCCATGCGACGAATGAAGAGCTTGTTCAACGGAAGGATGTGGTGGAAGTCTTGTTGCAAAAGTGCGGCAGACTGTTGCTGAACGGTGTTCCTACCGGAGTTGAGGTCTGTGCAGCGATGCAGCATGGCGGACCTTATCCGGCCAGTACGGATGCCCGTTTTACTTCGGTTGGCGTATCGGCTGTTAAGCGCTTCGTCCGCCCTGTCAGTTACCAGGATTTTCCGGATGCATTGCTGCCGGATGAACTGAAAAACGGCAATCCGCTGAATATCATGCGGGTAGTGAACAATATTTGGACAAAAGATAAAATATAACTCTCTCTGTAAAAAGGTTAAAAGCCTCCCCTTTAGGGGAGGTTGGAGGGGTAAAATTATTAATTTCAATTTATGGCAAGGCGTACATTTTTCTGTATTGACGGGCACACATGCGGTAATCCGGTGCGTGTGGTAGCCGGTGGAGGACCTAACCTGAAAGGCAGGTCCATTTTTGAGAAGCGGGAGCATTTTATGCAGGAATACGACTGGATCAGAACCGGGCTTATGTTTGAACCAAGGGGGCACGAGCAGATGTCAGGCAGTTTTATTTTTCCGCCTGAGAATCCGCAAAACGATGCCGGGATTCTGTTTATTGAAACCAGTGGGTGCCTGCCTATGTGTGGACATGGAACCATAGGAACCGTGACCATTGCCATTGAGGAGGGCCTGATTACTCCTCAAACGCCCGGAAAACTGCGTTTGGAAACCCCTGCAGGTCTTGTTTTGGCCCATTATAAGCAGAATGAAAAAGGGAAGGTTACATCTGTTAAGATTGTAAATATCCCTTCGTTTTTATATAAAGCAGGCCTTAAGGTCGTGAGTCCGCATTTGGGAGAACTGACTGTGGATGTGGCGTACGGAGGAAATTTTTATGCCATTGTGGATGAACAGCCCAATTACTCAGGGATGCAGAATTTTACGGCAGATGAGCTGATCACGTTCAGCCGCGATATCCGTAAACGGCTGAATGAGCTCTATACCTTTGTTCATCCTCAAAATGAGAAAATTTCGGGTCTGAGCCATGTATTGTGGACCGGCGATACTATGAGTAAGGAAGCCGATGCACGCAATGCCGTATTTTATGGTGAAAAGGCCATTGATCGCTGTCCCTGCGGAACCGGAACTTCTGCCCGGATGGCACAGTGGTTTTCAAAAGGAAAACTGGATGTTGGTTCAACATTTTTACATGAAAGTATCATTGGCAGTCAGTTTACAGGCCGGGTAGAGGAACATGTGAAAATAGTTGAGTTCGATGCCATCGTGCCATCAATAGAAGGCTGGGCCATGGTTACCGGATATAACCATATAATTATTGATGATGACGATCCGTATGCACACGGTTTTCGTGTGGCAGGTAAACTGTAAGTGTATATGAAGAAGAAAGTAATTATAATCGGGGCAGGTACAGTGGGTTTGCACTGCGCCTTTTTCCTGAGTCAGGCAGGATTTGAAGTTGAGGTCATTGATGACCGGGCGAAAGATGATTATTCAAACTGCTCATTCGGCAACTGTGGTTATATTACGCCCAGTCATTTTGTTCCACTGGCATCACCATCCATGTTGCAGGCGGGACTGAAAATGTTGTTCGATCCAACCGGCCCTGTTTACTTTCCCCTATCGAAGAATATTAAAAAACTGCCCTGGTTCATGAAATTTGTCCGGTCCGCTAACTCAAAGCAGGTCAGAGAAGTTGCACCCACATTATATAAGTTAAACGAACAGAGCAGAAAACTCTATGAATTGTTGACCTTAAAATATGAGGCACAATCAGATCTTGTTGAAAATGGCTTATTGATGGCTTCAGTCAGCGAGGAAGGCTTTAAGGAGGAGATCGAACTGACGGAGATGGCTGGTTTGCTGGGCATTGAAACCAAAATTTACAGGTCGGGTGAATTAAAGGAAATTGAACCGGACCTTGAGTTTAATATTGCCGGTGCCGTTTTATACAAAAGTGATGCCCACATTCATCCGCAAAAGCATATGATCTGGCTAAGAAACCGGCTGATTGAAGATGGTGTAGGCATCAGAGACGGTATTCAGATCGATCGTATTCTTACTTCAAAAGGCCGGATTGAATCCATATTGGCAAAAGATAAAGTGTTCAGAGCTGATGAATATGTGATAGCTGCCGGCGCCAAATCATCTGATCTGGCAAAGATGGCCGGGATAAGACTCCCGGTCATTGCAGGGAAAGGATACAGTACGGACTTCGTCGATTCCGCAGTTAAACTGCATACACCTGTGATTCTGACCGAAGCGCGGGTTGCTTTAACACCGCTTAAAGATGGTTTGCGTCTGGGAAGCGGAATGGAGTTTAGTGGTGAGACCGGACATGTAAGATTAAGAAGAGTGCAGGCGATGCTGGACAGGACGCATCATGCCATCCCTTCCATTCCTTCTGCCGAAGCAGAAAAACTGAATATATGGGAGGGATTAAGACCTTTAAGTCCTGATGGTGTACCGTTTATCGGAAGAACCCAAAAGCTACATAACCTGCTTTTTGCCACCGGGCATGCCATGATGGGCATGAGTCTTGGGCCGGTAACAGGGCAAATAATCAGCGATGTGATTGCTGGAAACAAAACGGATTTTAATATGAATCAACTGCATCCCGACAGGTTTTCTTAATCAATTAATAATGAGAAGTGAAGCATGCGTAATTGTTTTTCATTGCCGAATACTGCTGTACTTCAAAACACAATATACCTGAATCTTTTCTTAACTATCACGACTTACGATTCACTTTTGACGACTCACGATTCCCGATTTAAGATCCTCTTGTATCTTTCATGATGGAAAAGGTTAATTTGTTGACATTCAGTATTAAATGTTGTAAATTGTAATGCTGATTATAGTTGGTCTAACCTCAAAATCCCCATGATATGAAACGGCTGATTATCCTTCCTCTTCTGTGTGTTATATCCCTTTATTTAGTCGCTCAAACTGGTTGGTTTTGGCAAAATCCCTTACCACAGGGAAACAGCCTGCACGCTGTTTCAATGAGTGGATCACATTGGGCCGTCGGTGCTGGTGGAACTGTCATTCATCATGTTATGCCGGGTGACTATTGGGAAGTGGTTGATATCGGTACAACAGAAAATCTGAACGATGTATATGTCAATTCCATTGACGGTCATGGTTGGATTGTTGGTGATAACGGGACTGTCTTTTTTACAAATGATAAAGGTCAAATCTGGATTCGGCAGAGAAGTGGTGTTACAGAAAATTTGAATTCTGTGTCTGCACATTCGCAGGCTTGTGTATGGGCCTGTGGGAATAAAGGAACTGTTATAAAATCCACTTATGACGGAGAAACGGAATGGAAAAATGTTAGTCCACCTCACAGGGTTAACTTTAACCAAATCAATGCTTACCATTGTAACGAAGCCTGGTTGGTTGGGGATCAGGGCGTTTTAATTTATACCACAAACGGGGGACAGCTGTGGACAAATGGTTTTGCAGGAACTTCATGGGATCTGACGGGCATAGATATGTCAGAAACATCTGTTTCCTATCTGTGTGGCCATTCAGGCACAATCTTAAGCAAAGAATGGGATGTAACAAGCTGGACGAACGAAAATGAATCTTTGGCCTTCAGATTATACAGTATTGTTAAGCAACTCGGGGAACCGGGTTATGCTGTAGGTGATTACGGAACTATTTTAAAAGGTACCGATGGGGTGTGGGAACCAATGGAATCTGAAGTTCCCTACAGCCTGTGGGATGTTGATAAGATTTCCCTTGAGGATTACACCTATCAGATTGTTGGGGATCATGGTATCATGTTGAAAAATGATGGCTGGAACAGTGAATTTTCTATTGTTAATGATTTGTGCTGGAACTTTGTACAGGCCATACAGTTTGTAAATAAGGATACAGGATGGGCCGTAACCAGTGATTACCAGTGGGACACAAGGAAGGATGGTACTATCCTGCATACTACCGATGGCGGTCAAACCTGGACCATACAAAAGGAAGTGGAGAACTCTTTCAATGATGTGTTCTTTATTAATGAGAATGAGGGATGGGCCGTTGGCAGATATGGAATGATTTTACACACCACCAGTGGCGGGCAATACTGGACGACACAAACAAGTCCCATTAAAGGACTGATAACTTCCGTTTATTTTGTGGATGAAGACAACGGCTGGATCGTGAGTCGCGACAATTGGGGTGAAGTAGCCCATACAACTAATGGTGGTAATACCTGGGTTGCACAGACCAATCCTTCCAGAAACCCGATGCATGATGTGTTTTTTATTGATGAAAATAAAGGTTGGGCCGCAGGATTGGATTCTTCTGTGATTCGAACCACAAATGGTGGTGAAACCTGGCAGTGGTATGATGTCAATGTATCTCAGGGATTTCGTTTTGCATCGGTATTTTTTATTGATGATATGCATGGATGGATGGCAGGTGTATTGGGGGTTATCATGCGAACAACGGACGGAGGTGAAACATGGCAGGAAGTTGAGAGCGGTGTGGATAAATCATTCAACGATATCTTTTTCATTGATCCGAACCAGGGATGGGTGGTTGGTGATCAGGGGATGATTCTACACTCAATGGATGGAGGACAATCCTGGCATAAACAGATCACCGGTGTTGCTTCTAATCTTTTGAGTGCCGTATTTTTTCTTGATGAAAACATGGGTTGGGTTGGAGGAGAAGCAGGAACCATACTGAAAACCACTAATGGTGGATTTAAGCATCCGTCAGGAACGTTCCTGGAAAATGGATTAGGGCTCATGATACGTGATAATGAAGAAACAACAAGTACTATTAATTTAGATGTTGTGGGGACAATAATGAAAAATGAAAATGTATCGAAGCTTAATAATTCCAGCGAAGAATATAAAATAACAGGTTTGGAACTGATGCTTGATACAATTATCCATTCAAGAGTGAGTGATCTTGAAATATACTTATCACATGCTAATGTTAAAGTTCTGGTTGTTTACCATGTGACAGATCAGGGCGAGAATTTCATATGGACACAACTTTCAGATTCAGAAACAGGTATTATTACTGATGGAAAAGCACCATTTTACGGAAATTTCAAGCCATATAATACCTTATCTGCCTTTAACGGCATGGATCCAAATGGGGAATGGACATTGACTGTGTATGATAGCGAACCCGGTAATCAGGGGACCCTTAAAGCCTGGGGCATAAGGCCCTTATATGAAAAAACAGTTTCAAATAAAATTGATGATACTTACCTGGCATCACACAGTGTGCAATTATTTCAAAATGTACCTAATCCATTTTCTGATCGGACCAGAATAGAATGGGTAAGCCAAATTTCCGGCCATACTACGTTAGAAGTTTTCAACATTAAAGGACAAAAGACTATGACTTTGCTAGACCAGCAAATGTCACCGGGAACATATGCAGTTGAAATGGATGGTTCAGAATTAAGCCCGGGGGTTTATTTTTACCGTCTAAAAGTTGGAGAGCACAGCCTGCTAAGAAAATTGATCCTTATAAATAAAGAACTTTAAGAATAAAATTGTGATATTAAAAGTGGTGTCTGTTTGTAACTCTTTACAGCAGACACCACTATAGGGCAACTTAATTGATAGTAATTGTATAACGAGTCGTTTAACCCAAACTATTGAAAGTTTTATGGATTAATATAAAAAAGTCCCCCTTGGAGGGTTGATCCGGTTGTTGACAGGTTAATTTTTGAATCTTATATGATTTGTAATCAAAACTTCTGATGCAGTTCGTTTTGTAATATAATATTTCGCTCAATTTCTTTTTCATGCGTATTTGGTCAAGCTAATTATATCCGCAAGTGAAAAATAAAACTGGTGAGATAAATCTTGGAGATGTACAAAGTGAGTGTTTAGCTAATGTTTTCAAAATTAATATTTTAAAGCGTAAGTTATCATTAAATGTATGTTATTTTATTATTTGATTTAGATTAAATAATAATAAAAAAAGTAGGGTGATTTAAAAATTCAACGGTAATATATATAAGTATAGTCTGGAATAACGTTGTCATTATATAGTAATTTAATACTGAGAATATCGCTGTATTAGCTAGTTTTTTTAAATTACATGAGAGTTTAGGATGAATGTAGTTAAATTACTTTGTAGTATCGTCTTTCTAATTTTCGGGGATTTTACAGCGGAATATACTGCGGATAATTTTGATATTTATGGACGCAGGTTTCAGACCGAAAATATAAAGGAAAGTAAACAGGTTCTGTTTACCCAAAATACTTATTTCCTGACAGGAAATAATATAGCAGAAAATATGGATCCGAATATGGTGATTGAATTGACTGCTGAGAGTAAAAAGAACAGGAGTATTATTATTATACAAAGATGGTTGGTGATTTTTCTGAGTGTTTTCGCAATTTGGCTGATATATCTTCTTAGAACCAATCTGAAAGGTAAAAAGAAAATTCGGGGCCTGAATAGTGATCTTGCTCAGTACAATAAAAAGCTGGAGGATCTGAACAGAAATAAGGATAAGTACCTTTCTATAATCTCTCACGATTTAAAAGCACCACTGGGAAGTATTAAGGAATTGCTTCAGGTGTATATTGATGAAGATGATTTACCGGATAAGGAGCAGCTGAAAGTATTATATGCTGAGGTGGACCATATAAATGCTTTAATGGAAGATCTCTTAAACTGGTCAAAAATTCAGTTTGAGAAGCAGAAGATTTATTTTGAGGTTTTCAAATTGAACGACATCGTGAATAAGGTTTTAAATGCACTGCTGATTATAGTGCATAAAAAGAGGATTACACTGGATGTATCAATTGATCCGGAAATAACTGTTTATGCCGATCGGAATATGGTTAAAATGGTTATGCGTAATTTAATATCCAATGCACTTAAATTTACACGATCGGACGGACTTGTAAATGTTACAGCAGTCAAAACTGAACATAATAAGATCCTGATAAAAGTAACAGATACAGGTGTTGGGATTGCCTCCAGCAGACTGGAGACTATTTTTGATCCGGCAAAGGTCATCTCAACGCCAGGAACAGAAAACGAGATTGGAACAGGACTGGGTTTGGTTCTTTGTAAAGAATTTGTGCAGTTAAATAACGGTTCAATACACATTGACAGCGTACAGGGAAAAGGAACAAAGGTAACCGTTACGTTAAACGGTGATCAGTCGAACATATAATTTAGTTCGTCCAGAAGGATCGCGAAAAGAGCGACAGAATGGTATAAATTTCCAAACGACCAACAATCATCAAAAAGGTGAGTACCAGTTTAGCAGCCTCCGGTAAATGAGCGAAATTACTTACAGGGCCAACCGTACCTAAACCTGGTCCGATACCTGCCATACATGTAGCAACTGCACTCACAGAAGTTCTGTCATCCAGCCCAAGGGCTATCATGGTTAAACTGCCGGCCACAAATACCATAAGATACACCGTAACAAAAGTGAGAATGGAGTTATTTGTTTCTTCAGTTAACGGCGTTTTGTTCAGCTTAACGGGGATTACGGCATTGGTTGATAAAAGCTGCCTGAATACCCGCTTGATATTACGGAACACAATTAAGTGGCGAACCATCTTAATTCCACCTGCTGTTGATCCTGTGCTACCTCCCAGAAACATAGCAAAGAATATCAAAACCCATGCAAATACAGGCCATGTAAGGTAGTCAGCTGATGCAAAACCGGTGCATGTAACAATTGAAATAACCTGAAAGAATGCTGCCCTGAATGATTCTTCCAACGGCAAATGCATTTTAAAATAAAGAGATATCGTTACCAGTAGTCCTACAATCAATACGACTAGCAGATAGAACTTTAACTCATCATTATTGGCTATGCGTTTAAATTTTCCTTTAACAATAAAGTAATGAACCACAAAATTGGTTCCCGCCAGCAGCATGAAAACCATAATAACATACTGTATATAAGGAGAGTATTCGGCTATACTGGTGTTCTTAGGTGAAAATCCTCCTGTGGCAACCGTTCCAAATGCATGGCACACACTGTCAAAAAGCGGCATGTGTCCGAACAGGAGAAAAATTACTTCTGCAAAGGTTAGAAACAAGTAAATGTAAAGCAGGCGTAACCCTACCGATTTAATCTTTGGCTGTATTTTTTCCTGTAACGAAGATTCCAGGGTAAATAGATGGTAACCACCGAGATGAAGTGTTGGCATAACTACAATTACCAGCACAATGATACCAATACCGCCAATCCAGTGCGTCAGGCTGCGCCAGAAAAGAATGGATTTTGGAAGTGCTTCTATATCTGTCAAAATTGATGATCCGGTGGTTGTGAAGCCTGAAACGGATTCAAAGAATGCATTTACAAAATTTGGGATCGAACCTGAAATGATGTAGGGCAAACAACCGAAAAAGGCAATGATAAGCCATGATAAGGTTACGGTTACATATGCTTCCCTTTTACTAACGTTAATATCTGAACCGGTTCGTCTGGAAATTAAAAAGAAGATTAATCCAGGTGTAAAAGCAATTAAAAAAGTATATAAAAACGGCAGGACATCTTCATGGTAATGGAGAGCAACGCCAACACAGCTAAGCATTGCACCAGCTATTATTAATAAATTCCTGCTTAAAACCTTTAATACTATCCTTGAGTTTACTTTACTCATAATTCTGTCACAAATTATCTTTCTTCGTTTAAGAAAGATCTCTTTCGTAGTACCCGAAATATAAGGTGTTGCAAAGTTAGTTCTATTTTATTTTTATAGACGTTTTTGTATAGAAAGTTTAGTTAAAAACTTTTCCATTAAATCACTAAAGGAAAATATATGGCTAACTGTTGTTTTGGTTAATGTTTTTATAATCAAATAATTATGTTCATTTTGACTATGTGTTGTGCGAAGTTGCTTATACGCACATTCTGAGTATTTTTGTACCGAGTATTTTCTCATTAACTTTTACTATAATGCAGATTCCTGTAAAAATATCCACACACAATTTTAAAGCGTTTATCTGGCATGCCGCATTTCTGGCTTTGGCACAAAGTTTTATGGATGTAGACACCGTTATTCCTGCCATGCTGGTTGAAGCGGGTGGAAATGCTTTTCATATCGGTTTAATGACAGCTATCTTAATGGGAGGCTCAAGTTTTACACAACTGTTTTTTGCGCCATTTATCAGTAACCGACCGTATAAAAAAGGAATTCTTCTTATAGGCATAAATGCCAGGGTTCTGGCTTTAATAAGTCTCGGACTGATCCTGTTTTACCTCTCAGGTCAGCATTCCGGCATTATACTGTATCTGATATTTGCACTGATATCTTTGTTTGCTCTGGGCGGCGCATTTGCAAATATTGCTTATGTGGACATCGTCGGGAAATCGATAAATGCCGAAAAACGCAAGAGGTTTTTTTCTTTGAGGCAGATTATTATAGGTGTAGCGGTATTAGTTTCTGCTTTTGCAGCAAAACAGATTATTACTTCCAGGGCCTTCCCGGTTAATTATGCGTATACGTTTTTAATTGGTGGAGTACTCCTGTTAACGGCATCCGGAGGATTCTGGAGCATAAAAGAACACGTCAGTTCGCATATGAAGATCAGTAGCTTAACCGATTTCTTCAGGGTGATGAAAACTGAGATAAAGCAGAATGAAAAGCTGATATATTTTCTGGGCTTTATTAATACACAGGGAATAGCCATATCCTTTTTGCCATTTGTTGTATTGTATGCCAAAACTATGTTTAATGCTGACAGTGCAGATACCGGAAATTTCCTTTTTAATAAGATTATCGGTGTTGTTCTGGTGAGTGTTTTTGTGCTGATATTTTCGGGAAAAGTAAAATACAAGTACATGCTGATCACTAATGTGATCCTGTCCGTTTTGCTGGCTTCGCTTGTCTTGTTTATAAATGACCTCGTTGCAATCCGGTATCTTTTTATCATCGGAGGAATCATTTTTTCGCTCTACAATATAAGTATGAATGGTGTGCTGCTGGAAGTGTCAGGAAATGAAAATAGGGCTTTATATGCAGGTTTTGCAGGAGCCGGAAATATATTGCCGGCTGTTTTTCCGTTGCTTGGCGGTTGGTTGATCCAGAAAATGGGATTCGCTACTTTCTTTGGATTGTTCATTGTTATCGTAATCAGCTCACTGTACTTTATCCGAAAGATGAATTGTCAAAAGTGATTTGTTTGTTATCTTTATCTCTCAGAAACAAAATGCAAATGATATGAAAAATTGCCCCAATTGTAACGCTGAACTGGAAGATAATTTTAACCTGTGCTGGAACTGCAATTACAGTCTGACCGATGAGGAAATAATACCGGAGGAAGAATTTGATGAAGGTCACAGGAACCTTAATTGCCTGCGCTGTGATGTTAAAATGAAATATTCCGGTGTTTATAAATTTCACGAAGGATTTAATACCGGAGTCCTTGGGGGTTTGTTTGAACTTTTAGTTAACAAGGAAAGTTTTGAACTTTATCTGTGTCCGAAGTGCGGAAAGGTTGAATTCTTCAGTCCGTTAATATGAAGCCTGACAAACAACAAAAGATTCTTTTAAGGCAGGATTATACTGTTGATTTGTTGTTTTTATTTAGATGATTTTATGGGTAAAAACCATAAATTTTTAAGTGAAATATATCTTTTCTGGTAATAATTTATATTTTTAAAACATAGAGAACGTCAATTACCTAAGAAAGCTCATTATTGTTCGCAAAACAAACAACATTCTTTAAATGAAAGTTATAGAGATAATTAACAATACTAAACAATTTTATCAAAAGAAAAAATTGGGTATAATTCTGTATCCAGTTGTCTGTATTTTTAATACGAGTACTAAGTTAATGTCTTCAAAGTTTAAGATAAAATTGAGTTATTTTATGAATTTTGGTAGTTTTCCTGATTTAAAAAATCCCAAGACGCTTAATGAAAAAATTAATTGGCTTAAACTTAATGATCGAACACCTTTACATACAATTTGTGCAGATAAGTATAAAATGAGAAATTATGTTCGAAAGAAAATTGGCGAAGAATATTTAGTTCCAATAGTATTTACGACAAAGCGCATTGAAGATATAAATGAATCAGCAATACCTGATTTCCCTGTAATTATTAAAACTAATCATGATAGTGGGGGTGGTTATATTATTAAAGATAAGTCGAAGGTTAACTGGAAAGAATTGCATAATATTTTAAAGAAACGCTTAAAAATAAATTACTATAATAAATCAAATGAATGGCAATACAAAAATATTGAGCGCAGAATAATAGTTGAAAAGCTTTTGACAAATGATAAAGGTGGGTTACCGTTCGATTATAAAATACTTTGTTTTAATGGGAAATACAATGTTGCTCATGTCCATATAGATAGGGGAACATCAAACTATAAACGAAATTTTTATATAAAGGACTGGGAAAAGGCACCCTTTTTATGGCCATCAGTACATGATGGCCATAAAATAGGATTTCCAACTGATTATGAGCTTCCTAAACCTGCTCAGTTTGAAAGAATGATTGAACTCTCTGAAATTCTGGCAGCACCGTTTCTTTGTGCAAGAATAGATTGGTACATTGTTGAGGGTAAATTATATATGGGTGAAATTACATTTCATCAGGATGGAGGACTATGTCCCATATATCCACCGGAGTGGGATTTAATGCTTGGGCAAAAACTTGATTTGCATATTAAAGGAAATGTATTTGAATTCAAACAAGTAAGCTCTGAAATAGAAATAGGTGGTTTGTAAATAGTTGTTGCATAAGAATAAAATTTTAGGGATTAGTTTTTAAGGCAGCTACTTCCCGATACAGAAATGCGCAAATATATAGCCCAGCATATCGTCAGTTGAGATTTGTCCGGTTATTTCACCTAAGTAATGCATGCATTCCCTTATGTCCTGTGCAAGAAAGTCGCCTGAAATGCCTGAATCCAAACCGTCTTCTACGCGTTTAATAGCCTTAAGCGATTTTTTCAGAATTTCGTAATGGCGCAGGTTGGTTACTATTAATTCGTTAGAGTCAATTTTTTCAAGGGAGACCGTTTCCAGCAAAAGCTTTTCCAGTTTATCGATATTGGTTTTATACTTGGCAGATATAAGTACAATTTCCTCATTATCAATTAATCGCAGGTCATGCGTCAGGGACCGCATCTCTTCTGAAGAAACAGCATCAATTTTATTTCCTATAATGATCAGCCGCTGATGTGTAATCTTTTCGCGCACCTTATGCAGCATTTCTTCAATGCGGGACAGTCTTTGTCGTGAATCGATGAGTAACAGTACTATCTGAGCTTGTTCCAGTTTCCTGAATGTTCTTTCTATTCCCAGATTTTCAATGGTGTCTTCCGTATGACGTATGCCGGCTGTATCTATAAACCTGAACTGCACACCTTTTATATTTGCCAAATCTTCAATCACATCTCTGGTAGTGCCATGAATTTCAGAAACGATGGCTTTTTCTTCGTTCAGAATAGTGTTCAGAAGTGTCGATTTCCCAACATTAGTTTCACCAACAATGGCAACCGGAATACCGTTTTTAATGGCATTTCCTAGCTGAAAACTGTCAGCAAGGCCTTGGATGTGGTTCCTGATGACTTCGGCCAGGTTTCTTAATTCTGTCCGATCTGCAAATTCAACATCTTCCTCTGCAAAATCAAGTTCAAGTTCCACCAATGAACCAAACTTGAGTAATTCGTTTCTCAGTTTGGTCAACTCCTCTGCAAATCCACCTCGCATCTGATGCATCGCCAGCTTATGTGCAGCTCTTGAGGATGAAGCAATAAGATCGGCTACTGCTTCTGCCTGCGAAAGGTCCATTTTCCCATTCATGAACGCCCGCTGCGTGAATTCTCCGGGATGAGCCATTTCGGCTCCGTTCTTCAGGAGTAATTCAAGAATTTGTTGCTGTATATAAAGTGACCCGTGACAGGAAATTTCAATGCTGTCTTCTCCGGTATATGACGTAGGACTTTTAAACACAGATACAAGTACCTCGTCAATAATAACTCCCTTTTCTGTAATGATATCACCAAAATGAATGGTTGCATGTTTTTGATCCGATACAGATTTCCCCGAAGCACTTTTAAATATTTTATCTGTGATTAAAAAAGCTTCTTTCCCCGAAATTCTAATGGTTGCAATGGCTCCGCTGCCATGAGCAGTGGCTATAGCACATATGGTGGCGTCAAACAGCTGCATCTTCCTTTTTTTACAAAAATAATCATTCTCAACCGTAATGTAATAATCTTTATTTGTTGGATTAGAAAGCCGGATTAAAGCTTGTTTTGAGTTTAATTTATAGTTAATTGTCTGATGCGGAAACACTTGTATTCATTCTTTTGATTTCAAAATGTTAATATATTCTGTTTTGTTTTTGTATTTAACAAAATATTAATCATATATAAGGCTTAATGTTAACATTTAATGAAGGGTTATGATTAATTGTTAAGTGGATAAATATTTTTTTAGTCTGCGAAATATATTTTGAAATATGTGATATTTAATTTATTTATCAATAAATGAGTGTGTTATGATTTTATTGTGTATTTAATATTGTGTTATTGTAAATAAAAAATACATTATAAGTTAATAAAACGTTAAAAATATTTTGAAATAAATAAAATATAACATATCTTTGACTTGAAATAATTATTAATCCACCACTCAGAGATGAAAAATGATATTAAAATATACCCGGCGATTGCAAGAGCTAACGAAAAGTTATCTTTGGCAGGGAATATTAAATATTTGGTTCATAATATCGATGAATATGGTAATTTAACAAATTGTTTATCCGATGAGCCCAGTTCACATCTTCTGAATGTTAATAAACTGAGCGATGGAGTTTTTTTAGTGAATGTGACAAGTATGATGAGCGTTGTACGTGTAGAGAAACCAGATAAATCACAAAGCTATGAACGAAGACGTTAGTGTATATCCCACCACTACAAAGGGGGAGGTATCGATTTCATTATCAGGAAATATAAAATATATGGTTCACATATATGATATTACAGGGAGCCTTGTAAAGTCATTGAGTGATGTTTCGGGGTTTCAGCAACTGTATCTGAATAATCTGCATAGTGGATTATATATAGTAACCATAACCAGTATGATGGGGGTTAAAAAAGTTGTAAAGGTGATTAAAGAGTGATTAACGTAGAAAGGTTTTTAATTAGTGATTGAAAGGCTCTGCATTCGCAGGGCCTTTATTATTTTAAAGCGTTGTTGATCTTTTACATCGGTTCTCAGCTATGGGTAACAGGCTTTGGTTTTCATTTAAAGTCTTCTTTATTAGAAGGATTATTATAATCTGTTATGCTTCGTCTATTTGCTAAAGATTCATTAATTTTGCGCACTTTAAATATTTAAGCGCACGAACGTAATGGAATACAATTTTACTGAGCTGGAAAAGAAATGGCAGGCATACTGGGAAGAACATAAAACGTTTAAGACACCTGACGATTTTACAAAAGAAAAATACTATATCCTCGATATGTTTCCATATCCTTCGGGAGCCGGTTTGCATGTAGGACATCCGGAAGGTTATACTGCCACGGATATTATTTCGCGGTATAAGAGAATGAAAGGATTCAATGTGTTACATCCAATGGGGTGGGATGCATTTGGACTACCTGCAGAACAGTATGCTATTCAAACAGGTACGCATCCTTCCATTACCACGCAAAAGAACTGCGATAATTTTCGCCGTCAGATTAAATCTCTTGGATTAAGTTATGACTGGGACCGTGAGATTAATACCACCGATCCGGCATATTTTAAGTGGACACAATGGATTTTTATTCAGCTTTACAACACATGGTTTGATGAAGAACAGCAGAAAGGGCGTCCGATATCTGAATTGGAGATCCCGGAAAATGTTAAGAATGAGGGAGATGAAGCTGTAAAAGCTTATATTTCAGAAAAACGACTGGCATATTATGACAATGCCCAGGTTTGGTATTGTAACCATTGTAAGACTGTTTGTGCCAACGAGGAAGTTTTAAATGACGGGTCGCATGAAAAATGCGGAACCAAAGAGGTCGTGCGTAAAAACTTAAAACAATGGATGTTGCGTATTCCGCATTATGCCGAACGCCTGCTCCAGGGGCTTGAGCAACTGGACTGGCCGGAAGGTGTAAAGGACATGCAGAAAAACTGGATTGGAAAATCGCTGGGGGCTGAAGTTGATTTTCAGCTGGATGGCATGGAGGATAAACTCAGGGTTTACACTACACGTCCTGATACACTTTTTGGAGCCACGTATATGGTTGTGGCACCGGAACACGAATTGTTGGATAAGATTACGATTGCTGATCAAAAGGAGGCTGTTGAGGCATACGTGAAAGCGGCGGCGTTGAAATCGGATCTTGACAGAACAGAACTGGCAAAGGAGAAAACCGGTGTATTTACCGGAAGGTATGCCATTAATCCTGTTAATGGAAAGAGTATCCCTGTTTGGGTGGCCGATTATGTGTTGATGGGATACGGAACCGGTGCTATTATGGCTGTTCCGGCGCATGATACCCGTGATTTTGAATTTGCAAAGAAATTTGATATTCCTGTCGTTTGTATCCTGGATCCGGGAGAAGCTGCAGAGAATCGCAATGCTGTTTTGGCAGGTGAAGCCTGCTGGACGGAGGATGGCGCTTATATTAATTCGGTAAACGAATCGAATGGATTAAATATTAACGGTAAGAGCAAAAAAGAAGGTATTAGAACTGTGATTAACTGGCTTGAATCCAAAGGTCTTGGAAAAGGCGCGGTTAATTATAAATTACGCGACTGGCTTTTCAGCCGTCAAAGATATTGGGGGGAACCATTTCCTGTGATTCACTGGGAAGACGGAGAGGTCTCGGTATTGGAAACGGAACAGCTGCCATTACAATTACCAAAAGTTGAGAAATATCAGCCAGGCGATGGCGGTGAATCTCCGTTGTCAAATGCCGGTGATTGGTTAAATGTAACGGATAAAAACGGACGTAAAGGTCGCCGTGAGACCAATACAATGCCACAGTGGGCTGGTTCATGCTGGTATTATCTGCGTTATATTGATCCAAAAAATGAGGAAGCTCCTTTTGATAAGGTGAAAGAAAACTACTGGATGCCGGTCGATCTGTATGTAGGTGGAGCTGAACATGCAGTGCTGCACTTGTTGTACAGCCGTTTCTGGCATAAAGTGCTTTTTGATCTGGGCGTGGTTTCCACTGACGAGCCGTTCCAGAGGCTTTATAATCAGGGGATGATTCTGGCATTTGCGTATGAAACCCAGGCTGGTTCAAAAGTTGCCTCAGATCTTGTTGAAGAGAAGGATGGTAAATTTTACCATACTGAAACAGGAGAGGAGCTGAACCAGATTGTGGCAAAAATGTCCAAATCGCTCAAGAATGTTGTAAATCCAGACGATGTGGTCCATAATTATGGTGCGGACAGTCTGCGGTTGTACGAAATGTTTATGGGACCACTGGATGCCACAAAGCCATGGTCGGAGCAGGGCGTTAAAGGTGTGTTTAATTTTTTGGGCAGGGTGCACCGGTTCTTTACTGACCCGAAAAACATTGTTGACGGCGAGGAAGATGCTGAGGTGCTGAAGGGATTGCATCAGACCATTAAAAAAGTGGGGTCTGATATTGAAAGTATGAAATTTAATACCGCAATTTCTCAGTTAATGGTTTTCATTAACCTGGCATATAAGAAAAAGACTGTTACAAAAGAAACGGCGAGGACATTCGCTTTGGTGCTGTCGCCATATGCTCCGCATTTAGCTGAAGAACTGTGGCAGATGTACGGTGGTGAAGAAACACTGGCTTATGAACCATGGCCTGAGGTAAACGAAAGTTACCTGGTGGAAAACACTTATGAGTATCCGGTGTCATTCAATGGGAAGATGAGGTTTACGATTGAATTCCCTGTGGATGAAGATAAGATGGTCATGGAAAAAACAGTACTGGAGCATGAGCGGTCACAGAAATGGATTGAAGGGAAGCAGGTGATGAAGGTGATTATCGTTCCAAAGAAAATTATCAACATCGTTGTGAAATAGAGAAGATAAGCCCAATTGTTAAAATCGGGCTTTTTTAATAATTATTTAAAACAATATTTAGATAGCGCCGTTTATTTCTATAAATTTGTACGAGACATAGTTGTATTAAACGTTTTGGGGGTATGAAGAAGAGAATTTGGACATTGTTTGCAATCATTAATATTGTAGTAGTATATCTTGTTGTTACCTCATGGGTAAAGAGTGAAGAGAACGATCCTGAAACCGCTACAGCACAGGTTATGCCATATCAGATTAAGGGAATTGATATTCCGGATGAGATGACTTTTGCCGGTGAGGAAGTCCCGATTAACAGAATTGATATACGTGAACGTCTGGATCGTGAATTGTTAAGTAATTCTTACTTCCACTCCAATACATTGCTTCTGATCAAACGTGCCAACAGATATTTTCCTATGATGGATACCATACTGAGAAGTGAAGGTGTACCCGAAGATTTTAAATATCTGGCGCTTATTGAGAGTTCTCTTGATCCCAGGGCCGTTTCTCCGGCCGGGGCAGTAGGTATTTGGCAGTTCATGAAATCAACCGGTAAAGATTTTGGTCTGGAGGTGGATAATGAAATCGATGAACGGTATCACATTGAAAAAAGTACCCGTGCGGCATGTGAATATTTTAAAAAGGCATACGGGAGATACGGTTCGTGGACATTGGTGGCTGCGTCATATAATATCGGACAACGCAGGATTTCTGAGGAACTGAGCCGCCAGAAGGTAGATAATTATTACGATTTGCTTTTGGTGGATGAAACCAGCCGGTATGTGTTCAGAATACTTGCGCTTAAGGAAATTTTTAAAGATCCGGTTTCGTACGGATTTAATCTGAAAAAAGAAGATTTATACCCTATAGTTAAAATGAGAAAGGTGGTGTTGAATTCATCCGTTTCTGATTTTGGTCTGTTCGCTCAGGAGCACGATATCTCCTACGGAATACTTAAGGAATTCAATCCATGGTTGCGGGACAGTTTTCTGACCAACAGTCAAAATAAGACCTACGTCATTGATATTCCCGTTAAATCTTACCTCACGTTTAACAAGCGACATATAGATGTATACCAGCAAAATTGGGTCGTTAGATAAATGCAGGACAACAAAGCGCACATAGAACATATTTCCGCAGATGGTACGGAACAGATAAACGTGTATGGTGCAAGGAGCCATAACCTGAAAAACATTGACATTTCTATTCCCCGGAATAAGCTTACTGTAATAACCGGGTTGAGTGGCAGTGGTAAATCATCGCTGGCATTTGATACGATATTTGCTGAAGGCCAGAGAAGATATATAGAGACGTTTTCTGCGTATGCCCGTAGCTTCCTCGGAAACCTTGAGCGACCCGATGTGGATAAAATAACGGGCTTGAGTCCTGTGATCTCCATCGAGCAAAAAACCACCAGCAAGAATCCGCGGTCAACCGTTGGAACAACTACCGAGCTTTACGACTTTATTCGTCTGCTTTACGCGAGAGCCGGAGAAGCCTATTCGTATGTGACAGGTGAGAAAATGGTGAAATATTCCGATGATAAGATTATTAATCTGATAACGGAGAATTACAGTGGTAAGCGAATTAGTATCCTGGCTCCGTTGGTTAAGGGGCGAAAAGGACATTATAAAGAGCTTTTTGAAAATATTATCCGCAAAGGCTACTTGTATGTACGCATTGATGGCGAGGTGAAGGAAGTATCGCATGGTATGCGGGTGGATCGCTATAAGATACATGATATTGAAGTTGTGATTGACCGCTTGCAGGTGGGAGAAAAAGAAGATAAGAGACTGAGGGAATCTGTTAAGCTGGCCATGCAGATGGGGAAGGGCAACTGTATGATCCTGGAAAAGGACAGCAATGCCGTTCGCTATTTCAGTCGGCACCTTATGTGTCCTACTTCCGGTATATCTTACGATGAACCTGCACCGCACAGTTTTTCATTTAATTCACCTCATGGTGCCTGTCCGCGGTGTAAAGGTTTGGGTACCGTGAACCAGATAGATTACTCACGTATCATTCCGGATAAAAACATTAGTATTCATGCCGGAGGTATTGTCCCATTAGGAAAATACAGAAATTCAATTGTGTTCTGGCAACTGGAGGCTATTGGAGAGAAGTATGGATTTACGCTAAAGACACCCCTGAAGAATGTGCCTGAGGAGGCTCTGGATGAAATTTTCAATGGTTCGGATCAACCGATACGGCTTAAGAATACACCTCTGGGAATGTCGTCAAGTTACTCCGTTAATTTTGATGGAATTACAAAATATATTGAGGCTCAGCAGGATTCCAAAACATCGAAGAAGGCTCAGAAATGGGCCGATCAGTTTATTAAAACTGTGGATTGTGATGTTTGCCATGGCGGACGCCTGAAGCAGGAATCCTTATGGTTCAGGATTCATGACAGGAATATTGCGGAAGTATCAAACATGGACGTCAGACAGCTGGCGGAGTGGTTTGATCATCTTGAACCGCATTTGTCTGACCGGCAAAAGGCCATAGCATCTGAGATTTTAAAGGAGATAAGGACGCGTATCAGGTTTTTGCTGGATGTAGGGTTGGATTATCTGTCCCTGAACCGGAGCTCTATGAGCCTGTCCGGCGGCGAAAGTCAGCGTATAAGGCTGGCAACGCAAATTGGCTCGCAACTGGTGAATGTGCTGTATATTCTGGATGAACCGTCCATCGGACTTCATCCGCGGGATAACCGGAAACTGATCCAGTCGTTATCAGATCTGAGAGATACCGGCAATTCTGTGATTGTGGTGGAGCACGATAAGGAAATGATGCTGTCAGCGGATTATATTGTGGATCTTGGACCACACGCAGGCCGACATGGCGGTGAAATAGTGGCTTATGGAACACCACAGGATATTCTGAAATCAAAAACGCTCACGGCTGCATATTTAACGAATGAAAAACAGATAGAGGTTCCTTCGAAACGGCGGGATGGAAACGGAAAACAGATCATTGTTACCGGAGCAGAGGGGCATAATCTGAAGAAGGTAGATGTGGCGTTCCCTTTAGGGAAACTTATCTGTGTGACTGGTGTGTCCGGCAGTGGAAAATCGACGCTTGTAAATGAAACCCTTCATCCTGCGTTGAGCCAGTTGTTTTATAAATCGGTCAAGGATCCGTTGAAGCATAAAAAAATTACCGGCACGGAACATATCGACAAAGTTGTGGATGTGGATCAGTCACCCATAGGACGAACACCCCGTTCCAATCCGGCCACTTACACCGGGTTGTTCGGAGACATCAGGAATGTGTTCCAGGAATTGCCGGAATCAAAGATCAGAGGATATAAAGCAGGGCGTTTTTCGTTTAATGTCGCTGGCGGACGCTGTGAGACCTGTGGCGGGAATGGTTATAAAACCATTGAAATGAACTTTCTGCCTGACGTGCTGGTGCCGTGTGAGGACTGTCATGGTAAGCGCTACAATAACGAAACACTGGAAGTACGGTATAAGGGCAAGTCGATCTCCGACGTGTTGGATATGACCATTAACCAGGCTGTAGAGTTTTTTGAAAGTATCCCTAAGATACAGCATAAACTCAGTGTTTTGCAAAAGGTGGGGTTAGGTTATCTCACACTGGGTCAGCCATCAACCACATTATCCGGAGGAGAAGCTCAACGTGTAAAACTTGCCACAGAACTGGCGAAGAAAGATACGGGTAAAACGATGTATATCCTGGATGAACCTACAACAGGTTTGCATTTTGAAGACATCCGGGTATTGTTGAAAGTGCTGAATTTGCTGGTTGACAAAGGCAATACCGTCATTGTGATTGAACACAATATGGATGTCATAAAAGCGGCTGATTATATCATAGATATCGGTCCTGAAGGTGGCAATGCCGGGGGAAAAGTAATATGTACAGGTACTCCGGAGGAAGTAGCACAACACAAAAAAAGCTATACGGCTAAATTTATTCGTGATGAGTTAAACGGGCATCAGGTGTCTAAATAACGCATCAGTGAGTCATACCGGTCCTGAACAAGACTATCCAGTTTCCCTTCGTTCATATACCATGTTTTAATGGTGTAGTTATAGCGCTCAAAAGCTTTTAGAATTGAAGAAAGATCTTCCCTGTTGATTTTCAGCGTAAGTTTAAAGATGTTGTTAACCTGACAGTGATGAACGTATGAGCTAAGTATTTTTGCATTCTCTTCCTCTATGATGCGCGCAATCTCAGCCATGGAAAATTTCATGTCTCTGAATTCCAGAACCACAATTCCACCGGGACCACCTGTTGCCAGGAGGTCAGCAAACATACGGACCAGATCGCGCAGGGTTATGGCACCAATATATTGTTCTTCGTTATCCAAAACCGGAAGCACAGTCAGATCATATTGAGCAAAAGCAGATATAACTTCGTAGATATGGGTATTTGAGTTCACAAAAACTTTTCCGACCGATAACTTATGATTCCCTATCGGTTCATCCGGTTTACTCAGGCTGTAAATATCTTCGTCAGACACCACTCCAAGTAATACATCGGTATTTACCACCGGAAGATGGGACACCCGGAATAGTTCCATCAGATTCAGTGCATTTTCACCTGTATCAGACGTTTTTATCACAGGGATGTTATCAGTGATTAAATCTATTGCTTCCATAACGCTTAAAATTATACACTAAATTAAGAAAATCATCAAAAAAACAGGATATTTAATAAAGCGTTTTAGAATAATAAATTACTAAAAATGTCTTTTGGGGATTTGTGTGCTTGGAAAATTGAAGTAAATTTGCAGCGATTAATAACATTAGTTCTTTTATAATATTATGATTAATAGGAGGTTGTTGCGTATCAAGGTTGTCCAGGTTTTGTATGCTTATTATCAGTCTAAGGACAAATCGATAGCAGATGCCGAAAAAGAGTTGTTGTTCAGCATTGAAAAAACACACGAGTTGTATTATTATTTCCTGCAACTTATTATTGAAATTACTACGTATGCTGAACGGAAGATAGAACAGAACAGGTCGAAGAAACTCCCTTCTTATGAAGACCTGAATCCGAATACCAATTTCATCGATAATAAATTTGTTAACCAGTTAAAGGAAAATGAAACATTTATACGTTTCACCAACAATAAAAAACTTTCCTGGGTTAACTATCCTGAACTGATTAAGAATTTATTTAATGAGATCAGGGAAAGTGAATACTATAACGACTTTATGGCACAAAAATCGCCTTCTTTTGAGGACGATAAAATGCTATGGGTAAAGTTGTTTAAGAAGATCATCACCGATAGCGAAGAATTGGGGAATACCCTTGAAGAGATCAGTATTTACTGGAATGATGATGCCGAACTGATCCTGAGCATGGTGCAAAAGACCATAAAGAAATTCGATGCTTCCAATGGAGCAAATCAGGAATTGCTGCCTATTTTTAAGGATTTGGAGGACCTGGATTATGTGAAGATCCTGCTCCGTCAAGCCATCCTGAATGCGAAAGATTATCAGGAAGACATCAGCAATACTGTTCAGAACTGGGATGCTGACCGGCTGGCATTTATGGATATGCTGATCATGCAGGTAAGCATCGCCGAAGCTGTGGAGTTCACTAATATTCCGGTAAAGGTGAGCATAAATGAATTCATCGAAATCTCCAAGATGTACAGTACGCATAAGAGCAGTGTGTTTATAAATGGTGTGTTGGATAAGATTATTAAACAGTACATCGGGTCAGGGAAGATAAAAAAGACAGGCAGAGGTTTGATGGAATAAAATATATACTACCTTTGCAGAAATTAAAAGAAATCAAATAAATTAAACTGATTATGACTCAATTAGGGATTTTTCTCCAGACAGGTGGTGCCTCCGGAGCAGCCGGGAATCCAATGAGCGGCATCTTCATGATGGTACTCGTATTTGTTGTATTGTATTTCTTCATGATCCGTCCTCAGATGAAACGCCAGAAAGAGGTGAAGAAATTTCGTGAAGCCATGAAAGTTGGTGACAAAATTGTGACTGCCGGTGGTCTTCATGGTAAGGTTAAAGATATGAAAGACACTACGATTATTGTTGAAATTGCAGAAGGTGTTAAAGTTACTGTTGAAAAATCTTCTGTATTCCAGACAGGAACTGATATTGCCCAGAAGTAACAGTATAACGAAAGCATAAATAAATGGCATCTGTCAATTGACGGATGCCTTTTTTTATATATTTATGTGGCGCTTGTAATAGGTCAAATTGAAAATCCGGAGAATTTGTAATTTAATATATTCGGAAATGAAAATTTGTTTTCTCTTTTCATTTGTATAACAAAATTGGAGTGATATTTTTGACAAGCATCTAAACAGTATTTCATTAATCTGCTTAAATATGCGGCCTTGATGTGCCTTTAGTTATGTTGAAGATACAATCTCCGACCTTAATGTTACATAACATCACTAACCCCAGGTTACATTCGCTATGCTCATTGACCCGGGGCTATCCCCGAAGCATCGGGGTTGAACCTTACAGGAGCATAGCATAAATCGTGTGTTGGCCGCTGTAAAGGGTGCGGATTTGTGCGTTGGAGGACTTTCATATTATTATTTTCGGGTGAGTTGTTGCGGTTCTTTACAGCAAGCATTTTTTCGATAGTTTTTGATGCGTCAAAAAGTATCAACTGGGTGAATTCCGCTTGAAAAGAGGAAGAGGGTGTTAAAACCCTTAAAAAAGGTTTGTAATTCCTTTATTGGGCTGTTGGCTACTGAGTTCTGTCGAAGTACTGTTATTGAGTTTATTGAAGGAGAGAGATAAACTCTGCATATTACTCAATAATTTTTCGACTTTATCCGGATAATCCATGAATAAGAAAAAAATGCTATTTTTGAGCAACAATTGATGGTATGAAAAGCACCAGGGAAACAATTACTGATATAAATAATTTTTTTAAAACGTTGGCAGATCGGTTGAGGCATTTCAGACTGAAACGGGATTACCTCATCTTTATGGCTTTTTTCCTGTTGTCATTTATCTTCTGGTTGCTTAAATCGTTGAGTAAGCCCTATGATACGGATATAGATTTAGCGGTCAGATTTACCAATAAACCACGGGGTGTGATATTTGAAAAAGATCTGCCTTCATCCATTAAACTGAGTGTACATGATGCAGGGTTTCAGTTATTACAAAACATGCTGACTCCGAACATGAAGTCTTTGACCATAAATCTGGATAATGTTATAAACCGAAAAGACAGAAAAATTTCCAATGGTCATTATTTCGTGCTGACAAAGGATTATGAAAGTGAAATAGAGCATGCTCTGGCCTCAACCACAGAACTTAAAGCCATTGAACCGGATACTTTGCATATCATATTCAGTAATCAGGTACGTAAAAAAGTACCCGTTCGTCTTTTGGCAAATGTAACAGCTGGCAGACAGCGGCTGATCTCAGGAAATATAACGTTCACGCCTGATTCAGTATCAATATTTGGTGCAGGACGTATTGTGGATACCATTGACGCAGTATATACCAATTATCAGGATTTTAAAAATCTTCAGGATACCTTGCGCCGGAATATTGGATTAAAGGAAATTGCAGGTGTGGAACTGGCGGAAAAGCGTGTGAACGTTGAGATTCCGGTAGAAACATTCACGGAAAAAATACTTGACGTACCTGTTATGGCAAAAGATTTTCCTGATTCACTGCGTTTAAGAACCTTCCCATCCAACGTAAAAGTATCGTTTTTTGTTGGTATCAGTCACTTCCCCAGTGTTACTGCGAAGGACTTTGAGGTCTTTATCGATTATGCATCCGTACAGGGGAAAGTATCAGGGAATGTTTCTCTCTTATACACCACAGACCAGAGCTGGATCACAAATATTCGCATTGTTCCCGAAAAAATTGATTACCTTTTGGAGCTCAAACAATAGCAATGCTTAAAGTAGGTATCACGGGTGGAATAGGAGGTGGTAAAAGCACCGTCTCAAAAATCATTGAAGTATTTGGTTATCCGGTTTATAGTGCCGATAGCCGGGCAAAATACCTGATGAACCACGATGATATCCTCAGGCAGCAAATCTCTGAATTATTCGGGTCTGAAATTTACAAAACCGGTGAACTGGACCGGAAAGCAATGGCGTCGAGAGTTTTTACAGATCCTGCTTTGTTAAAGCAAGTGGAGAGTTATGTGCATCCAGCCGTTTACCGTGATTTTGAGAACTGGAGTAGAGAACAGGCTTCAGATATTGTGTTTAAGGAAGCAGCCATTTTATTTGAAAGTAACGGGAATCTCACTGTTGATCGTGTGATTTGTGTAACCGCACCCCTTGAAACAAGGATTGCCCGCGTAATACATCGCGACCATCTGACACGCGAGGATGTACTGAACCGGATGAAAAATCAGTGGCCTGACAAGAAAAAAATTGAGATGTCCGATTACGTGGTATATGCAGATGATGACCATTCAGTTATCAGGCAGGTAGATGAAATCCTGAAGAACCTCAAAAAGACGTGAACCCCAGCCGTGACACCTTAGATCAGATAAAAATCAACGAAAGGGCATGAACCTCAATTTCTAACCGTACTCCTGATTCCTGATTTTACACTGAGTTTATTGAGGTGTTGTATCTGAAATATCGTGTACCCAGATGTTATTATTGTATCGGATGTACAGCTTTTGGTTGTCAATTACCGGATGAGCAAAGGCATAGATAATGTTCTGAGCCGGAATCATGAACCGGCTGGTGATAGTGAAGCCGTTTTTGTCGGGAATGGCAAGAGCAACTTCACCGGTTTCAGTGAAAATAAAGAACTTGTCATCTGCCATTACAAACGATCCGGGTTTAATATCGCGGCTTTCAAATCGTGTTTCTCCATTGTTCCATGCAACTCCCATCCATTGTTTTTTCCGGTCTGCTGTTCCAAAAATGGTTCCGTCCACCACCGTCATACCACTTAGTTTACAGTCAAAATCGGGATTTTGCCAAAGCGTATCCAGCTTACGGTTTGCATCATCAATGGTAAACATCACGGAACCTTCCCCGTAACCTGAAGAATAAAAAATCTGATCATCCTTATACAGCGGAGCCATCGGGTGGTTTCCGCGCCGGTCGGTTAATGCATGTTTCAGATATACAGAGCCGTCATCAGGATTTAGCATCAGCAGGTTATTGCTGGTATTCATCAGGATCAGATCTTTGTTATTATGCCGGATCAGAACAGGGGAACAATAGGCATTTACGGCATTGTCTACGGGACAGGTCCAGACCAGCTTGCCCGTTTTTTTTGAAACAGCAATAACGTTATAGTCTTTTCCTCCGGGAGTTAGGATCATCAAGTCCTTGTAGATCAAGGGTGATTCTGTGTAGCCCCATTTGATCGGTTCACCGCCGTAAAGGTCGAAAATGTTTTTATGCCACAGGAGTTTTCCGTTTTTTATATTAACGCAAATCACATCGCCAAATGTACCGGAATAATACAGTTTACCATCTTCAATGGTAGGTGTACCGCGCGACCCCAGAAACCGATTAGTATATTCAGGACCGTATTCCACCTGCCAGAGCTTTTCCCCCGAGGGACTGTAAGCGAATACATAACCCAGTGTATCTATCATCCCTGCCACAAAGATGCCATCAGGAGTAATGGTAGGGGAACCGTAACCCATGCCGCATCCTTCAATAGTCATCACAAGTGGAGGAATGGAATCCCATTCTGAAGCGAGGTTTTTATCCGGATAAATACCGTCTCGATTGGCTCCGCGCCACTGATAAATCTGAGCGCTGGAGGTTATTATAGTAGTCAAAAGCAGAAATAACGAGGTCAGTGTCTTCATATCATATTGTTTTAGTGGGATATAAAGATAGTAATTTATAGACACAAGATATAAGAATCAAGACACAAGAATCAAGACACAAGAATCAAGACACAAGACTTAAGAATCAAGACAAATTCTTCATTCCTAATTTTTCACCGGTCATTCGTAAAGCTTCACCCGTAACCCGTCACCTGTAACCCGTCACCCGGTAAACGTGAATTGTTGGCCGTAATCCGTGAGGAGGTACCTGTAACTTACAACTTACAACTTACAACTTACAACTTATTACTTACCACTTACCACTTACCACTTACCACTTACCACTTACCACTTACCACTTACCACTTACTACTTACTACTTACTACTTACTACTTACCACTTACTACTTTTTACTTATTACTTACCACTCATTTCATATAATTTAGTAGGGAATATTTCGTTACTTTTGCATAAATGCAATAAAATCATGAAATATATTTCTCCTTTTTTATTACTACTGCTTATCATATTTATGTCTTCGTGCGGACCATCGGATCAGGAACTGGCACAGAAAAAACTGGATTATGCTATTCACTTGCTGGACAGCAACGAATTTAATAAAGCCAAACTGGTAATTGATACGCTCAGTGAAGAGTTTCCGGGTCAGAAAGAAAAGATAGAGGAGGGACGTAAACTGTTGAACAGGGTGGAATTAAAGGAACAGATGAGTAGTCTGGCTTTTTATGACAGTATGTTAATCGTGCGAAAAAAAGATTTTGAGGAACTGAAAAAGAACTTTGTTTTTAAACCGGGACCAGGCAAAGGCTATGTTGGAACCTATGTTCAGAAACGTCAACAGGTATCGAATTCATATAACCGCACTTTTATTAAAGCCATTGTGGATGAAAACGGGGATTTTTATATTGAAAGTAAATACCAAGGCAACAGTTTTATCAACCACGATGCGGTTAAGATTTATGACGAAGGGATTTACGCCGAAACACTTCCTGTACCCAAAGGTATAAATAACCGGCAGTTTGAGGATGGTGAAGAGAAATGGGAGAGTGTAAATTACAAAGGCGAATATGACAACGGTGCTGCGCTGTTTATTGCAAATAATGCACAAAAGAGACTAAAAGCCATGTATAAAGGCAAAAAGCCGTATTACATTGTGCTTGAAAAATTTGATAAGGAAGCTGTTCGTGATGCCTACGGACTTTCAGAAGTGATTACCGAAATGCGTCAGCTGGAGACCAGCATAAAAACTACCGAAGAACGCATAGAAGAACTGAAAAAGAATATTTAAGTAGCAAGTTAAAAGTAGAAAGTAAAAGGTAAAAAGTAAAAAGTTGTACACGTGTTATTCGTATAGACTTTTTACTCTCTTTTCACCTGTGTTCCTTTTAATTTCAGTGAGAATCTTGTGCTCAGCTAAAGCCTAATTCATACTTCTGTGATATCTAAGATGCTTTTTTAATGATATTCGCATCTATCATTAACTGAAAGGAATCCTGCATCGTTTCTTCTACCGGACGAAATTTAATTCCCAGGTCGCGTTTTATTTTTGAATTGTCTGCGTTAAACTGTACGTTCACGTTGTTTTTCACATAACGCCGCGAAAACAACTTATTGACGAAAGGTCCAACCAGCATCAGCAACCATTTTGGTAATGCTTTTCTGGGAATAGGGTATTTGTCGCCATATTTCGGTACCAGAGTCAGTGCCATATCCAGAATATCAGAATTATGACCCGATGTGATATATCTTCCTTTAGCTTTGGTATTAAACCCGGCCTGGAAATGCGCTTCTGCCACATCCCGCACATCCACAACACCAATGCCCATACGCGGCGCACCCATTTTCATTGTGCCGTCTCCAACCTGCTTCAGAATGTTATAGCTTTCGGACGTTACCGTTGCCGGATTCAGAGCGGGCCCCAGTACAAAACTCGGATTTATGGTTACCAGTTCCCAGCGATCCTGACTTTTATACATTTCCCACGCCTTCTTCTCAGCCAGTGTTTTAGAATAGGAGTATGGCTGGTATTCCAGCGATGCTGTTGTATTCCATACTTCTTCAGTCAATACCCCATTCGGTGCTTTCAGGCAGTCGGTGGCATCGGTGTAAATGGCAGCACAACTGCTGGTTACCACGACACGCTTTACCGATTTTGTTTTATCGGCCTGATCCAGAACATTGGCAGTACCGTTTACAGCCGGATCGATCAGTTGTTTCTGTGGGTTTCTGACTTCAGTGGTAAATGGTGATGCCGTGTGAAAAACCACTTCGCATCCTTTCATGGCTTCTGCATATGAACCGGGTTCAAGCAGATCGGATTTAAAATATTTTATCTTTCCGGGAGCGTCTTTTGCGATCTTGTCAAGGTGAGCCACTTTGGTTTTATCGGTCGGATTCCTTACTGCTGCATGAACCGTAAGTCCTTCTTCAAGCAATCTTTTTACAAGCCATCCTGCTACATAACCTGTAGCGCCTGTAACCAAAACGGGTTTTGTTTTATCAATATTAACCATATTCCTGTGTCTTTGTGTTTTAAATGTATTAGTGCTAATACAATATTTTACCACGAAAGTTCATTACTGCTGCCTTAAATTATCTAAATTGGATAGAATTTAATGGTTTAGGGTGTAAAGCAGTATTCCCGCCAGATCAGAAACTGAAAACTGAAAATGACGGGAATACAAGAGAGGGGGTTTTTCCTGGCAGAAGTTAATCTGCCGGGGCTATTGTTATCATTCCAAGATCTGTAACATTACCTGATGTAACAGTGATGTTGGATATCGATGTATCTTTTAAACCGGAATTTTCTCCTGGGTCAATATATAAGGCGTAAGTGTCAGGATCAAGACCTTTTAAAAGGAACATGCCTGTTGTGTCGGTAAATGTTCCCACAGAATCTTCACCCGTAATGGCATAAACAGCACAGCTGACAGAATCCGCACTAACCATTCCTTTTATGGTACCGGTGGATTGTTCCACAACGGTCCGGATCACCGGCTTCAGGTTATATTTACCCGAATTCCCAGCCTTGACGACGGATCTGGATGCATCAAAATCCAGTAGTATATCGTATGAAAGATCTGGATCAAGTACGCGGTTCACTTTAATCTTAAGCCCTGACTGTTGTGCGCTCGGGGTACTTAACTTTACGGAATCGTCTTCGGTCACGAGGTAATTATTCTCACCAAGAATCAGCCTTATCTGGCTGATCATTCCCGACTTAATCTCATTTTCACCCAGTAAAGTGTCCACACCGTTGGTAAGCTTCAGCAGGTCGTACATGCCTGTATGTATGTTTGGAAGCGATACCCAGCCTGAATCTTCTTCTGTTACAGAATAGATTTTTACCTCCTGTATATCTACGTACACCGCTTTGTAATCGCCCGGCGAATCGGTCAGCTTTACACGTAAGGTACTGGTAGAAGAGGTCGTTCCTTCCTGATTTTCATCGCAGGACGTGAAAATGATTCCTGCAGACACAAATATCAGGGCAAGGCTAATTATCCTTTTTAAGATGTTTTCTGGTTTAAAATTCATAATTTTTCTTTTAACTGTTAAGATTATTGTTTTAAGATATGCATATCTGGTCTTTCTAACGCGCTTAACGCAGTGATGTTGCTAATCCGGTTTCGCTCTAATTATTTTTAACACAAAAAGACAAGTTTTACAAAATACATAACTAAGACAGATTAAGTGAACAGAATTACGTAGTTAAGATTAATAAATATTTTATTTAAAATCATTATAGTATTATGTATTGTTTTATAAATGATTTATAAACAAATAATTAATTATTATCAAATGTTTTGAAAATATCAGGACATAGAGATAATATGATCTATTCCTTATTTTATGCTTTGAGTGAATGCGAGGTTTATCTGTTCGCATTGAGCTGAATAATGCCCAGGTTTGTTACAATACCCATGTCTACACCAACAGGAGGAAGTATGGTATCATTCAGGCCGGAATTTTTACCCGGATCAATATATACCGAATATATTTCCGGTGAGAGCCCTTTAAGAACAAAGGCACCACTGGCATCTGTAAACGTACTTATGCTGTCGCCATTTGATACAGCATATACAGCATACGATACTGAATCGGGTTGCAGCATTCCTTTTATCGATCCGGTGCTTTGCTCTATCAGAGTCCTTAACGCCGGTTTGAGGATGTATTTGTCTGAATTTCCTGCAGTGATAACTGATTTTGCTGCATCAAAGTCCAGCACGATATTATAAGTCAGATCGGGTTCCAGAAACTGATCTATGTGCAGTTTTAATCCTGATTGTTGCGCACCGGGTGTATCCAGATGAATGGTATCTTCTGTAGTAACAAGGTAATTATCAGGTCCCAGTAAAAGCCGGATATGTGACAGGTAACCCGACGGAATTTCATTTTCGCCCAGTAAAGTATCTACATTATTGGTCAGCTGTAACAGGTTGTATATACCGGTTTGTATTTCCGGTAGCGTGATCCAGCCCGAATCTGCTTCGGTCACAGCATATACCATCACGCCTTTAATATCTACGTATACTGCTTTAAAATCTCCGGGAGAGTCTGCCAGGGTTATTTTTAATGTACTGGTAGAAAATATGTTGTTCTCCATGTTCTTGTTACAGGAAACAAAGAATAATCCTGCGAAAACGAGAGCTAAACCTAAGCACTTAGTTTCTTTAAACATAGCAAACCGGTTTACGTTAATTACATTCTAAAGACAAATAAGGGCTGGATTACACGTACTTATATATTAAAATATTGAAATTATATAGTTATTTTAATATCAATTAATACAATAATAAATGTTTAATTTTATATTTAGAGCGAAATATTTAACATAGATAGCTTAAATAATTTAGTGCTGAAAATCAGATGACTATTATGTATTTCAGTATTTTGCCGGCTTTGTATTCACCTTAGATGCTTCGATAAATGAACGGATGTCGTTGGTGGCTTTCTTCAGATCTTCCTGCCGGACGTACATCATATGCCCGCATTCGTAGGTTTTAAACGACATTCTGTCTTTCATTTTACCAGCAGGATCCAGTTGCCACATCATGTATTTGGTTTTAAAGTAGGTGGTTGCTCCATCGAAATAACCCGCCTGAAACATGACGTTTAAATACGGATTGTTGGCCATAGCCTGGCGCAGCTGATCGCGTGTATGGTTATCCCGCAGATCCCATGTTTTGAGTGGAACCAGCATGTAGTATTTTACATCGGTCTTAAAGTTCAGGTCTTCGGCCATGTAATAATTGAGAGCAGGCGTGAAGGCGTGCATCCAGGCCGACATTTCGGCATTGTAATCGGGACTGTCGCCGGCTTCGGATTTATCAAGACCAAGATAGCGGGAATCCAGTCTTCCGGTTGAATAACCGCTTTTATCGCGCAGCAATTCTTTCCAGAAATACGGCGTGGGAACGTCCAGGTTGTTTTGCAAAATAAACGTCTGTGATAAACCGGAATAATAAGCCATTTTTTGGGCGATGGCATTTTTTTCTGTTTCACCGATGAACCCACCTTTGGCCAGTGCAGGCATCAGCTCATTCAGGGTAAAGGCTTCCACTTCGGGAAGAATTTCTTCTAACGTTTTTTGCTGCAATGCATCGGGAAGCACCTTATGGTACCATGCTGCTGCTGTAAAATAAGGGAAGTTCAGTGTGGATGCCAAAGGACGGTCTGACATCAGCGAATTAAAGTCCGCCGGTGATACCAGGATCACACCGTTAAGGTACATCCATTGCTTATCCTGCAGTTCAAGAGCCAGACCTGAAACGCGTGTGCCACCATAGCTTTCACCTATAAGATATTTGGGCGATAGCCAGCGTTCATTTCGTGTAACAAACGTATTCAACCATTCGGCCAGGTATTTGATGTCCGCGTTCACCCCGAAAAACAGTTTATTGTTCTTTTCTTTGTCAGATTCATTCAGTGGCCTGGAATAGCCCGTCTGAACCGGGTTTACATACAGAATATCGGTGACATCAAGCACAGAATACGGATTTTCGTGCAGGCCGTAGGGTTGAACCGGGTAGCCATCCGGATCAAGATTCAGCTGCACGGGACCCGTATACCCAATCTGCATCCATACCGATGCAGATCCCGGACCGCCGTTAAAAGAGATCATCAGCGGACGTTTGGCATAGTCGGTAATGCCGGATTTTTTATAGTAGGTGTAACTGAGCGTAGCAATGGGATTCCCGTCCTCGTCCCATAACGGTTGCAAGCCGGTAACGGCGGTGTAAGCCAGTTTTTGACCGTTGATGGTGGTGGTGTGTTGCGTAACCACCATGGTATCGACCGGGATTTTCAACTTTTGTGCGTGAAGCAACGGAAGTGTGAGAAACAGAAGGAAAAGAAACGTTAGTTTTTTCATTTTGCGTAAATTATGTATGCACAACAAGTTGTACCGGATGAAAGTTTATGCGGTATGGATTGTAATTGGCCCAATTCCTTTTAGTGCCAGAGGCACGATATATAGGTAAAGCTTACAGCGTATAGGTTTTAAGTGCCGTAGGTACGATATCGGCAGGATTACTGCCGTGATCCCGTGGTGCTCCAAATTCCGAACGTAAAACCAACCGCTTCGCAGTTACGTTTTTATTTCTGCACGATTCTTCATGCAGGCATGAGAATTGCTTGAAATAAAAAACCCAACACATTAATGCGTTGGGTTTTACGTTCTTAGTGATTCCGGCGGGATTCGAACCCACGACCCTCTGCTTAGAAGGCAGATGCTCTATCCAGCTGAGCTACGGAACCAGTAAGCTATATTTTTTATATCTGAATCTCTTCTCAGATGCTCTATCCTCCCAACATTTGGGAGAACTACGAAACCAATCATCGCTAAAATACTTTCATTAAAGCATTTTTATTTGAGCGCTGCAAATATATATAATTTGAGAATGAGGGCAAAGAAAAAAAACAGTTCTGTTAAATTGTATTTGATATTATATCGACCAACTCACGAAATGTATTATTCTAACCGTTCCAAAGATGATAGGGTTAACGGGACACTTTTTAAAATTTGTTGATACTTTGTGTTTTTATATACTAAACGAATACCGTATAATTAGTAAATTTAAAATAATTAAAATGCTGTAAAAATTGTGTATTAGAATAGGAGATGAAAAGTTCAAACGTATAGTCAGTATATGGATAAATTTTCTTATAGAATGGGTATCATAAAAAGGATTTCCCAAAAAGATTATATGAATGATGATCTTAGGATAAGATTGTTCAACGTTGCGACTAGATTTTATTTTGAGGAATTAATTGGACCTGATGCTGATTTTATCGAAGGTTGTCAAGATGTTAATTTAAAACTATATAAATCAGTTTGGATGGAAGTTTTTAAACAAGCACTTGACGAAATGCCGCGTATTTCAAGAGAATTGTTTAAAGAATTTAAGATATATTTCAAAGCAGAAGAATGGTATTATGTTATTGAATTCATTGAATTTTTATCTAATAATTATGGGAAAAATGAAGATTCAACAATCTATAATGATATAAATAATGGATTCAGACACGTATGTAATGATGTATTACAAGAAGAAAGTTCAGCATATAGATTTGTAGATGGATTAATTGTTCCTATAGGTGATAAGATTAGTGTTCAAAATGTTGAGGATACCTTGAATGTTGGAAAATCACATAGTAATGTAAGATCACATATTAAAAGTGCACTTGAACTTTTTTCAAATAAAAAGAATCCAGATTTTAGAAATTCAATTAAAGAATCTATTTCAGCCGTTGAGGCATTAATTTGCAATCTAACTGAAAAACCTAAAATTGGGTTTAGTGATGGTCTTATCTTAATCGAAAAGAAATACAATATTGATGCATCCTTAAGAAAAGCATTTGTATCCATTTATGGATATACATGCAATGAAAATGGGATAAGACATAAATTGATAAATGATTCAAAAGCTGACTATGAAGACGCACAATTTATGCTTGTTTCTTGCAGTGCATTTATTAACTATGTCTTAGGGAAGGTATCCAAATGCAAACCTTAATCATGATTGTATTATAAATTAAAACATCTGTCAGACAAATAACCTGTTAAAACCGTTATCTTATAGAAGAACTGAATAATCTTGCATTTCCTGCCTTTTTCATTATTATCCCGAAACTTAATCTTTATATTATGCGAGATAATAAATATATAGGTTCAGGCTGAATTTTTTAAACACTCCCTTCCCTTTTACAGAATAAGTCTTTAAGTTTTGAGTGATTAATGCTGATTAAAAATATGTTTAATCATGGATAAAATATATTTTAATCAGGCATAAACTTTAATTTAATCATGATTAAAGTGATAAAAGAAAAGTAGATTCATCGGATGACTTCAAGTCATCCGATGAATCTGTTAAAGGCGTCGTTACAAACGACGAGTCATGGATTGAAAATGTTGTAAATAAAAAACCGTAGCGAGGACGCTACGGTTAACAATGGAATATTGGATTTTCATCCACACCTTCAGTGTGGGTATTCGCTGGGCTCATCAGCCTGACATTGCATGTATGGCTGGAAACGCGAAGGCTTTCAGCCTTTGGTTTAACCTGCAAAGTTGTTAAGTTTCAGTCCAACGGACTGGCAGCAAAAGTCAGGTGCAGCGCACCGGAGTAAAAATGTTAAGGGCGAAATCCAGAGTAAATTCATCGGATGACTCCGAGTCATCCGATGAATCTGTTAAATGCAGTGCCGGGTTGCAGACCAGTGAGGAGGTTCAGCCTGTAGAGCTGGAAGAGATCCTCCGTCCGTCAACTGACGGCCACCTCCTTTTTCAAACCTTAGATTTGTGGATGTATTCTTAAATGATCTGGAAAGGCTTAAATTTGAGATAATAACATAAATTCAAAAAGAAAGGAAAACCAGTAAGTAA
>NZ_JBHMVA010000020.1:0-71804 GCF_042436675.1 Quyinboa ferrireducens
GCTCCAAGCTGAATAACGGTTACTTCAAAGTTATCATCTGCATTCAGCATTTCCACAATCGGATCATTGTATGGATCAGCTGCTGTGGCTACTACGGTTTTACCCGACTTCTGTACGTAGGCTACTTTTTTAACTCTTGGAATAACGAGAGGCTCACCTGATGCCATTCTCTCTAACTCATTAAAGAAAATTGTTTTTCCTACTTCAGTGAACCCAAAGTAAACAACTTCGGTATTATCATTACCGTTACCCAGATAAGTACGATCTCCTTTTGGCGAATGACCAGCGCCAGGATAGAACTCAACATTCTTTTCCCAACGCATAAATAACGGCTCATTAATTGTTGACGTCATCAACAACTCGCCATTACCGGCATCATCACCTTCTGTGTCCGGAGCAAATATACTGAACATTCCATTCCAGTAATCAATAGTTGTTTCTGTGATACCGTCAAATACCGCATCTGTCGGTTTAACTATTTGTGCCTTCAACACTGTATCAGCATTCGCTGTTATGTTATTAGCAACCTGAGTTGGTGTCCAGAATGCCCTTCCACTATTAGACCTGATACCATACATATTCATACACAGCACCGGTGCAGTAATTTCATCCCATGCATCCTTCGCTGCACCAACTTTATCACTGCCGATATTACGCCCTATGATAACAACATCGTAATCACTTAAAGCAGTTGCATCATCCATAGTAATTACGCCATCACCTCCGTCAGGAATATAAGTCTTAACAAGGTAGTCACCCTGCGCTTTAATAGAATCAATAGCTGCAATATCATATGCAGAGCTAGATTTTGTTACAAAAGCAAGTGTGTACGGTGGTACTGCATATAATTCCCAGTTATCTATGTAACACAACTCATTACTTAGTCCGTAGTTATTGAAATAGATAACAGCTCCACTTGGGATAGTTCCCTGAGTAGTGAATGTGAATGAAATTTCTTCCCACTGATCATTCGTTGTAGATCTTACCTCCATCGGATTTGGATTAAGTATATCTCCTCCAATACCAATCTGGCATTGCCCTGAACCTGCAGCATAAACCATTGCTTTTACAAGATATGTGGTATTTGGTTTTAACAGGCTTGCTGTATTCAGTAAGTCAATAGATCCACCATTATTACCAACAATCATGCCACTGCTGGCACCGCAATAGGCGTCAGGTCCGTACATGATAGATCTGTTTCCCCATCCGCCAAAATTTGAAATCATAGACAATTCCGGATCAGAAACAAGGTTTTCAAGTTCTGTATACGTTGGTGTATAACAATCATTATTTACAACCATAGTATAAATGGTGTAAATGATAGAATCTGTTTTATCAACAGACACAACTTTTACTTCGATTGTATCTACAGCTCCTTCAATTGCTACATCACCTGCACCCGTTACAGCAGCACCGTCTGTCATAGGAACAGCAGCGATATTTACATTTGTTGTTCCATCAGCAACTGAAAGAACCATTGTTGTAACGCCTGCGTACGGATCATAAGTTGGGATTAACTCCCCATCTGCCGACGATAATTCAGCTAAACGTGCATCAGAAGGACTAAGGAATGCATAAGCATTATCCGAGATAGTCTGCGGATCCAGTTCACCATCATAAATATTAAATTCATATATAGATCCCTGCCATGTGGCATCATTCCAGTAACCTTTTCCTAAAAATGCATTGGTAGGATCAATTGTAAATCCATCCGTAATGGCACGCTGATCGTAGCGAACACCATCCCTGTAAAGCAATAGAGAATCAGTGGTCAGTACTGTTACAATAGTATGTAATTTACCATCGTTATGATACACATCATTTCTGAAAATTTCCTGTCCGGAATAGGTTGTACGCATCTCAGTATTCCAATGACCTAAGGAAGTATAGAATGCATTAGCTCCGGCATCACCGCCAAAATAACCTGTCCAGTTCCAACCTGTATTAGCTGTTTCTGATCCCATGAAGTTGTATTCCATTGTAATGGCACTATATGAATTCAGGTCAAGTGCAGCACCATCAAATGATACGTAATCACCGTTTTCATCGAGAACCAGTGCTCCATCTGCTGTAGCAGCATTACCTTCCAATGTTCCGTTTACAGAACCGACTTTATCAATAACAGTATCAGCATCTTCAAATGTATATGAGTGCATTAATACAAATGGTGGTGGAATAACTACTTTTCCACTTAACAAGCCGTCAATCTGAATATTGGCAAAACCAACACGCTTACCAGAATCCAGTTCGGTAATATTTATTTGTAATGCACAACTACCTACACCTGCAGGAAAATTCAATCCTGAAACATCAATATCTATTTGAGTAGGTAAATCTTCAGTGCTATTTGATCTGTTTCCCTGGAAATCTACAGGACCAAATGCTGTTTGTGTTCCATCCGGAGATAACCAGTAAAGATTAAGTTTTCCTCCATTCGTTCCAAAGCGTGCACAATCGAATGAAATATTTGTTGGTTTAAAGGTTAAATCGGCCTTTGGATTAATAACAAATGATACCATATTATCGGCACTTGGATTATCATAATCTTTCGATCCTGATTCAACTCGCGTGAAGGTAGGAAGCACATATTCTCCGTCCGTTCCTCGCCATCCTTCAGTTCCGTTGTAAGAAAAATTACTTCCAACGGTAACTTCCTCAGGATCCCATAATGTTGAATCTGTATATGTTGCTTTCTGATCAGCAGTACCCAAATCGAATACCCAATTTACAGCCGCAGCCTTATCATTTAACACACCTGCTTCTTTAATAACTACACTGTCAACTTCCCATTGAACATAGTTTCCAGCCTGATATTTATAAACAAATGCAAAGTGTACATTATCTCCTTCTGCCACTGAAACATCGACATCCTCTGATTTCGTCCATGTTTCTGCCTCAGCAGTTGTAGGGAAAGTTGTTCCGGATACTTCTGTCCATGTCGCAGTGGATGGATCCCCCAATCCAGCGTAATCAGTTGAATAGTATAATTTCAGATAATTATCAGCATCATCATCAACACCATATTTACGCCATGTTTTAAATGAAATAACCTCATCCATGGTTCCGGTCAGATCAAATGCCGGGGAAATAAGGTAGTCGATCTCTTCATCACCCGAGTTAAAGCCGTTAGCTGCAGCATAACCGCTTGCATAGTACCAATCCTTGGTATCACCGGATACGCTGTAAGCATAAAAGTCGCCAAGATCAGCATCAAAAGTTTGTGTGTAAGGTAAAGCAGCCATTGATGGATCTCTTACAACATAGGTCATTTCTGCCGAAGAAGAAGTTTCACTATCGTTATCCATAGCTCCGACAGTAAAATATACGGTTGCTCCATCCGCCTGTGCAGGTATGGTACCGGTATAGACATCGCCTGAACCTCCATTGCTCATAACCACCTGATTATCGGTTGAACCTGAAGTCAATCCCCAGACTAGTCCAACAGTTGCCACTGTTCCATCATCGGTAACGGTTGCACTCACGGTTACATCATCAGAAGACGTAACAGATACAGGATCAACTGTAACATCAGCAATTACAGGTGCACTCGCTGATAATAACTCAAAAGAAAAATCATCATAATTAACAACCGCTCCTGAATAAGTTCTTACTTCAAAATAAAAACTATCTGCCGTTGCAGGTGCAACTACTGTAGTAGAGTATGAAGCCCATGCACCACCATTATTATCGAGAAAGCTGTTATTAGGACCTCTCAGTTCATCTGCATTATCACCTAACGTGCTACCACCGCTTAACCAATACGCCCAAATCCTGGCATCAGTGCCGTCACCAGCCGTAACCTGGTACCACATAGTAACTTTGTAAGATCTTCCAGGTATTATATCCGATATACCCTGTCCCAGATCACTTCTACCTCCAAGTTGTTTTGCCGAATACGTACCTCCATGTATGCTATCCGCATCGGCTTCCTGAGATACACTCTGAATTGTACCCCAACTGGTTGGTGTATTGACATCGTCCCACGATTCAAAATCACCGTTTAACAAAAGATTTTGCGCACTCATGCCCGTTAAGACAAAAAGACCCAAAACCAATAAAAATGTGTTTAAACGTCTCATAATAAATAGTTTAATTTTAGCATTAAATTAATTGATTTGTATAATATTAAATAATTTGGATTTTCTTCAAATTAGCCAAAACGCCCTGACTAAATTAAAAAGTATTAAACCCATTATCTGGAATTAATTTTCTAAATAAAAACATTGGAATAGCATATGCACAAGCATATCAAGCGTGTAAAGTTTTTCCATACTTAATAAATTTAGTTAGCACTAAGAGTAAAAATTCACTTTTTGTTTTTCACATACAGTCACTAAAAATACAGAAAGGATTTTAAAATTCAATAAGAAAATGTAAAAAGTTATAAAAATACCGTAAGATTACTACCCAATAATTTCCGGTTTTGTGAGTTTTTCATCGATAAAATTATTCAGATTCATATTTTATTTCAGACAAATACAATCCCTGAGGATATGCCTGATTCATAAATTTAAACCGTTCTCCGGTATTAAGGTGGTGTTCTAACTCAGCAACTGTCATTCTGCCTGATCCTATTTCAATAAGTTTACCCACAATTATCCTGATCATACCCCGCAGAAAGTGATCAGCAGAAATCCGGAATACGTATGCGTTCAGCCCCGGATCTTCAGTAAACGATGCACTGTAAATTGTACATACAGTATTAGAATGTTTTGCCGGAGTGATACAAAAAGCTTTAAAATTCAACATCCCGGTTAAAAGCTTAACTGCCTTTCGGACTTCACTAACATTGAAATTTTCGAGCGGATAATACGCGCTCAGTTCACTTAAAAAAGGATTTTTAGCCGTATGAATTTTATAGGTGTATGTTCTTTGAATGGCACTGAACTGTGCATGTAAATTCCTTTCCGCTTCAAATATTTTATGGACTGAAATATCTTCAGGCAATTCTTTATTGATCACAAACAAAAAATCAGGTTGTAATTCTTCATTAAAATCAAGGTGAAAATAATACTGCGACGCATGAACTCCCGCATCTGTCCTCCCACAACCTGCAATATACACTTCCTGTTTAAGTACATTTGACAATGCCATCTCTATTGTCTCCTGTACACTTTGCACTCCATGCTGCTTTTGCCAACCATGGAAAGCAGTACCTTTAAAACTGATTTTAAAAAAATAACGCCGTTTCAATTATACCTGTTAAAATCCATAAATACAAAACCCTCCGGATAAGCCAGAGGGTTAAAAGTAATACAAATCGTATAATTACTTATCACTTTATCAAAAGTCTTGCACTGGATTTACGATTGAGTTGTACAGTATAAATACCAGGCTGCAGTTTTATATTCTGAACACAAAGCCTGTCTTCTTCCTGTTTAACATTCTTTTCAAGCAGCACCAGTTTGCCGGCTACATCAAATACTTCAAGGTAATTATTCTGCGTTTTATACCGGGATTCAATATAAAACTGTGATCCCACCAAAGGATTCGGATAGAGTTTAACGCCTGAAGCATGAAACTCAGACATGTCAATACCGGAAATTAAATCGGAATAATTAATCTTTACTTCCGTAAGGCTGTTCCATAAATTGCTGCTGTTGCCAAAACCATGATATTTAACGTATCTTGCGTCAACATCTTCAAAATCAAAATTTTCAAATTCATAATCCGGGGTCATGCCGTTGGATTCACCATTAAAAACTTCTGTAAAATTTATACCATCAGAAGACACCTCAATGGCAAAAAAAGTTTTACGAATATTCCCATTATAGAATGCAATGTCAACTGATTCAATATTTTTCAATTCTCCCAAATCATATATAATCCATTCATCGGTCCCTTCTGATGACCAACGTGTACTAAAATTGAAATCCAGAGTGTTTTCTGGCACATTACTTGTATTTGGCTGATAATTGCTGTAATCCACTATTTTCACCTCACCGCTATATACGAAATTAAGAAATTCGCCTACTTCCAGAGTGTTGTGATCTGCACTCAAAACATCCTCTACAAACAGGGTATAGCTTCCCGGCTCCAATCCTATGACATTAAGTATTACACTGCTATCATTATCTCCGGCAGTAATATTATTTATCTGAATATCTCCTGTAACTGAATAATTTTCAGGATCTATGGCACTAACCACATCCACACTTTTGTTAAAGAACACCTGTATTTCTGAATTATCCACAACCACGAGGGAATCGAGATAAAATTCAGAAGGTTGTGGCATCACCCCCTCGGCTAATTTTGCTACTTCAGTTCCTGCCATCAGAAAAGCACCCACACCAAAATCAGCAGTTGAATTATAAGTTACGGGCTGGGATGATGAAGGCTGGGATCCGACGCCCTGAATATAGCCAACGTAACCATCATCGTGTAGAGCAACTGTTATTAATCCCTCCCAGGCTTTTTGAACCACAGGGTAGTAAATCGCACTATCCAGAATTCCGGCATTGATGCCCCATGCCAGACCATAGGTAAAAAAACAGGTGCCGCTGGTCTCGGGTCCGCCAAAATCATCCGGATCATCCAGACTGGGATTCCATAAACCATCATCCCGTTGCCTCAACACTAAAGCCTGAGCCATTTCTGTAAACGTTTCCAGATATTCATCCCTGTGATTTTCATCAGAAGGTAAAAGTTGTAATATCCTGGCATGAGCTGCAAATACCCAACCGTTTCCCCGCGACCAGTAAATATCCTCACCATTGGGTGTCAATTTCTGATCCGGCAAAAATGATTCATCCCGATACCATAGCCCTTCACTGGAATTATAAAGATTCCTGGTCACTTTTGTATTTGTATAAAGCTTATACATTTGCTCAAAATATGCTGTATCATTATGCAGGTTTCCAAGTTTTGCAAAACCCGGCATTGCCATATACAAGGCATCAATCCACCACCATGAATCATATATATCTCTGTTGACCATACGTGTCATAGCAGCATCAATTGCTTCTATTTTACTCTCATCTGTCGAACCATCAATATTATATAATTCAATATAAGACTGACCGGCACACTGCTGATCAGCATTTACGGTAGTTGTACCGCCACTTAGCTGCCAGTTATGATTATTTGCCCAGGTTAAAGCATAATCCAGATAATCGTGTTTTGGGTAGAGCTTATAAAAATCCAGATCTCCGGTAAAATAAACTGAATTTGCCCATTCGCGGTCGCCCGGATCCTTATGAGTTGACATCCAGTTATTATTAACTTTTTTAAGAACGGAGATAACTTCAGACTTTTCCGGCAGTTTATTCTGGGCAGAAAACTGTAACGGTAATGCGAAGAATAATACTAATAAAACAGCAATAAATTTTATATGAGTCATTTCAAAAGATACTTTTTACAAAATTCGGTGTCACTTATTATTCACAAACCGGTAAACTTCAGATGCGGCCAGCAAAACAGCTCCAACACCAAAATTAGATGTTGAATTTTCATTGACAATCTGTCCTGGAATTGCACGTTCTCCGATGGGTTGAACGTATCCAACACGTCCGTTTTCGTCAATGGCTGTGGTTGTTAAATATTTCCATGCATTTAATGCGGCAGGCAGATAATCATCATCAGACAGAATTCCATGATTCATACCCCAAAACAAGGCAAACGTATAAAAGGCAGTCCCGCTTGTTTCAGGTCCCGGTGCATGTTCCGAATCAAGAATACTCCTTGTCCAGTAACCCTCCGGTTGCTGAGCTGCAATAAGCGTTGCTGCCATACGTTTATAAATCTTGATGAACTCAGTCTTGTGCACATAAGCATCCGGCATATCCTGAATTATTTTGGCAAGACCCGCAAACACCCAGCCATCACCCCTCGCCCAGAAATCCTTTTTGCCGTTTAGTGATTTATGTCTGGGATATACATATTTGGCATCCCGGTAAAACAATCCTGTTTCATCATCGTACATAATGCTTTGCGCATATTTAAAGTATTCATAAAGCTTGTCCAGGTACTGTTCATTTCCTGTAACATTATAAAGTTTTGTCATTACAGGCATTACCATATATAAGCCATCAGCCCACCACCAGTAATCGTTTCTGTCAGTACTCATTTCGTATTCCATCACTTCCCGTGCCCTGGCAATTTTTGATGAATCTTTTGGTTCCGTTAAGTTAAAAAGATCAATATAAGTCTGAAAACAAATCTGCCAATCCCCGAACAAAACATGATCATTTGTTTCACCATAGTGGTATTTCCATGCAGCCTTATCATCAGATGTTGCACCTTTCCAGTCATTTTTCACTGCCCAGGCCTCGGAATAATCCAGATACCTGTCGATTCCCGTGATCTCATATGCTGCTATATTTCCCGTATGATATGCTGCGTTGTCCCAAAATGCCCTGCCATGTTCAGGATGTTGTTTTTGCCAGTTGTCGTTAACTTTAATAATTACTGTTTTAACCTCCTCTTTCGAAGGCAAATCAAACTCTTCACTTTTACAAGACAATACTAATCCTGAAAACAATAACAAAATAGTAATCCTTTTTACAGTCAGCCAATTCATCATCAATCTATTTCCCGTTTATATTTATTTCTGTTGATCAAAAAAGGTCAGGTCCCATTTATCATACCACTTCAAAACCGGCTTGCCATTTTCAAATTCAAGCGGCAACCAAATATATCTCCCATCTACCGGATTTCTTGGCCTCCAGCGGTCCGCCATAAAAATATACGCATCTTCTTTACCCGGAACTGGTAAAACAAAGGTACTTTGAGAGTGAAATGTAAGATCTGAGTCTTCACCCACACAAGGATTTCCAAGTGCCTGCCAGGGTCCCCAAATTGATTCTGCAACAGCCGAACGGGCTGCATTCGGGTCCCATCCGGTACAACCTGATGTGATCATATAATATTTCCCCTGATGTTTGAAAATTGCCGGAGCCTCATTATGCCCCATGGGAAAAACCCGCGTCCATTTACCTGTAAAACCTGTATAGTCAGGTGTTAGTTCGGCAATATGCAAAGTCAGATTTTCCTCTGATGCATGAATGTGATATGCTTTTCCGTCATCATCTACAAATAAGGTCATATCACGAGCCATTTGTCCGGATTCAAAATCACGTGAAACCATCAATCCATTCTTAGCAGCTTCAGTCCAATCCGGAGTCCACCATTCCAGATCGCTTCTATATGTTGCATTTTTCTGTTCATCCGTAAATTCAATGGGCCAAATTCCGGGATTTACACGGTATGATCTGACATACGTATATGGCCCCGTAACCTTATCACTTGTGGCTACAGCAGTTCGTGCTGCGGAATAGCCCTTACCTTTTAATTCGAGATGAAACCACATAACAAACTTTTTTGTGGATGCATTGTAAATCACCTTTGGACGCTCCATTACACTTCCCGGCTCAATATCATGACCGGGTTCATCAACTGTTGCCAGTGCAATACCCTCGTTCCTCCAGTTATACAGATCATCTGACGAATAACATCTTATACCCTGCAGTGAAGTATTTCCCCTTCGTCCCTGTGTTTTGTGTTCACCAAACCAATAATAGCGGTTATCATAAACCAGAACACCTCCACCATGAGCATTAATGTGAACACTATCCGTATCGAACCATAACTCTCCGGGTTGAAATTCATGATTAGAACCTGTAACTTTTCCATTTGCTGATTTCAGATTACATGAACTTAACGCCATTGTGGCAACTGAAATCGCGAAAAACACATATCTGGTATATTTTTTAAACATTCGGGTTAATTTCATAGTATTTCCTGTTATATTAGTGATCCATAATTGATAACCGGCACAAAGCAACATGACTGATTCAGCCGTACTTAACCAGTACCAAAAATAAACCTATAAAAATAAATGCTATATCAAAAACACAACATACACTATCACAAAATTGATAAAACAATATATCAATCCATGAATAATATTAATAATTAGGGAACCGGCTAAAAATTAAACATCACCCCCTTTTTCTATATACTCTTTTGGTGTGCATCCATAATACTCCCTGAAGCAGCGGGTAAAATACGAAGGACTTGAAAAGCCAACCATGTATATAATTTCGGAGATAGATCTTTTGTTTTGCAACAGCATTTTAGCTGCGGCTTTAAGCCTTTGGTTACGGATAAATTCTTTGGCGGTTTGTCCGGTTAAAGCTTTAATTTTCCGGTAAACCTTATTAGGACTGACACCGATCACCATACTGAATTTTTCAACATCGAATGAGGTATCATCAATATTATCATTGACAGCCTCAACGGCCTCTTTAAGAAATTTGTCATCCAATGAAGTCAGCTCAATCTCTTCAGGTTCAAGAAGTTGATCAGCTTTTATTTTATCCCTTATCCGTTGTCTGTTTTCCAGAATATTCTGAATCTTTAGCCTCAGAGAAATCAGATTAAAAGGTTTATGTATATAATCAACAGCCCCCAGTTTCAATCCAAGTATTTCATCCTCCCGCATTGTTTTGGCAGTTAAAAATACTACAGGAATATGCGAAGTTGTAAAATCCTTGCGCAAAGCCTTCATCATCTCAATTCCGTCCAATTCCGGCATCATGATGTCAGAAATAATTAAATCCGGCTCATTCTTCTTTGCCGAATCAAAGCCTTCCCTTCCGTTATAAACGCCAATAACCTCAAACTCATCTTCCAGCCCGGAAACAATAAACTCATTCAGTTCCCCGTCGTCTTCTACAACCAAAACTTTCGGTTTTGTAAAAGATGTATGACTTATATTATCGGTAACTTCTTCCTGTTCAACTTCTTCCGCAGACACCTCAGAGATTCCCAAATCATTTGATTGCATATCTTCGACGCCATGAGAAACAGGGAGAATAACTCTGAAACAACTTCCCTTTCCCGGCTCACTATCCAGTTCAATATTTCCTCCATGTAATTCAACAAAAGCTTTAGATAAAAACAGGCCTATACCACCCGTACTTTGCGTCTGTTTACTGTTTGCCTGAAAGAATTTCTCAAAGACTTTTTCCTGGTATTTCTGTTCAATTCCAATGCCTGTATCCTCCACCTCCAATATCAGAGATTTTTCTGAAACGGATGTTTCTTCCACAAAAACCCTCAGTGTTATAATGCCTCCATCCTCAGAGTATTTAAATGCATTAGAAACAAGGTTGTAAAGTACTTTTTCAAATTTATCAATATCAACTTCAGCATAAATGACCGAACCAGGAACCTCAAGCTTAAGATTAATATTTTTGGAATCAGCCATACTTTTAAATGACTCGAACAGATCGTTAATAATCTCGTTCACATTCGTCTTCTGAAAATATACTTCCATTTTCTCCTGTTCAACCTTTCTGAATTCCATCAGCTGATTGACAAGTCTCAATAATCTTTGTGCATTGCGCTGAATCAAAGTAGCCTGTTTTATAGCATTAGGTGGCAGTTCAGTATTCTTAGCAAGCTCTTCGGCAGGTCCCTGAATAAGCGTTAAAGGGGTACGGAATTCGTGTGTAATATTTGTAAAGAACCTAGACTTTACCTCATTTAGCTCATGCTCCTTTTCAAACTGCAAATGTTCAAGCATAATTTTGCCTTTCTGCCTTACTTCAATGATGGAATATTGTTTAAAGAAATAGAGCAGCCCTATCAACAACAACCCGAAAACAATATATGCAAAAGTTGTATTCCACCATGGTGAAGCAACAATCACCTTTAATTCAGCCGGTTCACTGCTCTCAATACCATCGCTGTTTGTTGCCCTGACCTTAAATGTATATTCTCCCGGACTTATATTGGTATAGGTTGCAGAGTTCCTTGTTCCTGCATCGTTCCACATTTCATCAAAACCTTCCAGGATATACGAATATGTATTCTTTTTGGGGCTTTTAAAATCCATTGCAGAAAACTCCACCCTTAAAATTTTATCCTTATAGGAAAGGTCTAAGGTTTTAACAAAAGGTATCGTTTGATCCACACCATATTTTTCTGCTGTTTCTTTATTTTCCAGATCGTTGTTGAACACAAATATATTTGTAAACTCAACCTGGGGTGGCACTGAAGAAGGCAGGATACTATCCGTTTTCATGGTCATAAAACCATTTGCACCACCATATATCAGTTCTCCTGAATTGTTTTTTATACATGTATTCCGGTTAATAATTATCCTTTGATAATCCTTCGAAAAATAACCTTTAACAAAGGTATCCTTTAGAATATTAAGCTTAATAACGCCCTGATACAATCCCAGCCAAAGGTTTCCTTCATCATCTTCCTCGATATTCGAGATAATTTCATCATCCAGATGATTTACGTTTGGATATCCTTTGAAGTAGATATTTCTTTTACCGTTTCCTGCAACATGTTCCACCTTCTTATTCAGCCCTGAATTTGTTCCTATCCATAGATTATCAAAGGAATCTTCAAACAGTACATTAATAACGTTATCGTTTATTGACCCTGTATCACTGAATGAATAATGATATTTTTCTATAAATCCGGTTTCAGGATCTAATCTGTTTAAACCATTCTGAGTTCCAATCCACACAATGCCGTCCTTATCTTCAAGAACTGCCCTGACATTATTATCTGACAAGGAATTACTATAGCTCCCACTGGTCCAGATAACCGTCTCTTTTTTCTTGTTCGAATACAAAAGTTTAGCCATCCCACTTTGAGCAGTTCCAACCCACAGCACGCCCGGATACTTTCTGGAAGCAACCACATTTCCAATTTTATTGCCAGGTAAACGCGGTGTTGTTGAAGAATTTAAAAAGATAAAACGGGGGCTTTTATTCAGCAAGGCACTTTTACCCGGATACAATATTAATCCTGCATCGTCAGTTCCAACCCATATTCCCTGCTCATCCTGAGCTATATCAAGTATTGAAGATGAACCGAAGAACATGTTTCTGAATGAATACACAGGTCTGCTTATGCTTTTATACATAACATATCTGTCTGATACAAAATCATAAACCTGCAAGTCATTGGAAGTACCCACTAATAATTTTCCATCAACATCCATTAAAGTACGAACAGTGTTCTCTTGGACATTACCGTTAACCAGCCTGGAGGTTTTATACCGCGTAAAACCATTCTTTATTATACTGGCTCTGTCTATATTCGCCGCACCTACCCATAAAATACCGGAGCGATCAACAAATAAAGCCGTTATATTATTTCCTGAGATGCTGAATGAGTTGGCAGGATCATGTTTAAATGAATGGAATAAGGCTTTATCCGGTGTCTTTCCCTGCTCCCCACGTTCAAGAAGATATAAGCCATCAGACCATGTGCCTGCCCATAAATTTCCATAATTATCGTAATAAAGCTGATATATTACGTTAGCCGAAAGTGATCTGTTTCCCGAATAACTATTGTAAGCATAAAATTTAATGCTGTCCTGGTTTTCATTGTAAACCATTTTATTCAGACCACCTCCCCATGTGCCGATCCATAAATTATGATCTTCCGACTCCACAATCTGAGTAACTGTATTATTGTTTAAGGAATTTGGATTATTCCTTTCTGGCAAAAAACGAACATAACTTTTGCTGGAACGATCAAAATTGAGCAATCCCTGATAAGTGGCAATCCAGAAAATATGCCGTGAATCTTCATAAATATCACTAATTACATCTGCCCCGAGAAAATGCTCCTTTCCACCTGTCTCTGGATCAAGCAGATATAAACCGCCCCCATTGGTTCCAACCCATATTTTTTTATCCTCATCCTGATACAAAGCCAAAATCCGATACTGAAAAGAATAACGTTTCATCGAATTATACTGCGGATTATAACAGTTTAACCCCGAGGTTGTCCCAATCCAGATATTCCCAACGTGATCCTCCAGTAGTGCAGTTACCTCACGGTTGCTTATTGTGGTTGAGTCGTGATATTTTGGTTTAAAAATCTCCGTTTCATATCCGTCATATCTGTTTAGACCATTCCATGTCCCAAACCAGATAAACCCCTTTTTATCCTGAAGAATTACATTGGCCCGGCTGCTCGTAAACCCGTCATCAATAGTCAGCTTATTAAAATCAAGTATTTTCTGAGCAAAAGAACCTGTAAAATAAAATGATACAATAACCAAGGCAGATATCAGTCGTTGCATTTTAAGTTGTTTAATTTTAGATCAGTTAAATAGCAGGAGTTAGACCAAATTCAATATTTTCTACGTATCCCTACCGGACAAATTTACACAAATCATTTTTGATTGCAAGAAGCTGTTGGAACACAATTGGTTTTACTCAAATAAAAAAGGTGCACCAGTTCAAAAAACCAGTACACCTCATTTAAAATTCTTCGATATCCTATCTCGCCTGACTTAGAATATAACTGTAAGAATACGTATTATTCTGCAGCCTGTATTGATCATGTGGCAAACGTCCCCAACTGTCATCACCACCTACACCACGCTGTGCAAGATCTACGTATAGGTAGATTTCTTTATGCGGCTTAATATCTGTTGTGTGACGCTGTGCTTTCCATCTTCCCGGATCAAAATCTTCAACAGGATTATGCAAAGCAGTAACACTCAATGGCTGAATACCCTTTACGACAATACCATCACCAAAATTATCTGTCAGCGACAACCATCTCACATCAGTTTTATTGCCGTTTTCCTGTGGCCGGATGTATGCAAAATACTGATCCTGAACCTTACTCGTATATTCTCCCAGATGCGATGAATAATTACGGTCGGCATAGTTTTCCCATGGTCCGCGTCCATAATATACATAATCCTCAAAACCCGGAGAAACAACCATTGCCATTCCAAACCGAGGCATTTCAGGCAATTCCGCATCAGTTTTATATGACACATCTACTTTTACTTCTCCTGCGCTATTAATGGTGTAATCCACGGAATAATCAGCATCTACATCCTTAAGATCATACGCGGTTTTTACAGTTACAACGTCATTACCTTCTTCAACCGAGAAATTTTTGAGCATCGCTTCTTTACCGGCCTTCTTCCATACAGCCAGTTTCTCAGGCATATGATTACCAAAGTCATTATCCACCGGAGCGCGCCAGAAGTTAGGACGTGGAGCAGCAGCAATCAGTTCCTTTCCATGTGAAACAAAGCCGATCATTTCACCGGTTTCTTTATTAAAGGTGACCACAAAATTATCTCCCGAAACAATAACCTTACCATTCTCATCTTTCATTGCCGGTTTTCCTGAAGCGGCCTCGTAGTTCACAGCTTTAAACCACGCATCCTTATTGAGTTCAAACTGATCGTCAGCAAGTTCGAATCCCGCCGGAATCATTTCCGAAGCATCTTTCGTGAAAGCGTACAAGTTTAATGCATATTCTTTTCCTGCTTCAGGTTTAATTCCGGGCAGGTTCAGAGTTATTTGTTGAGTTGTTTCAGGATCAGCATCCACATTAAATTTATCGCTGGCAATTTCTTTTCCGTTTTCCAGCAACACCCATTTAAAGTTGAATTTATTTAACGATGTATAATTGTACTCGTTTTTAACTTTAAGAACTCCCTCAAGCGGTTTCACCGGAATGAACTTAATGTTCTGATAAACTTTCTTCACGTCGTTCAATCCCGGATGCGGTGTTCTGTCAGGATTTACAACACCATTCAGACAAAAGTTCTGATCGTTATGCAGATGGCCGCTTAGGAGATCACCACCGTAACCCCAGAATTTTTCGCCGTCATCATTTTGAGTCAGTAAGCCCTGATCAACCCAGTCCCAGATAAAACCACCCTGCATATTTGGCGAATTGTTAATAATATCCCAGTATTCCTTAAAATTACCGGTACTGTTCCCCATGGCATGGGCATATTCACACATAATAAAGGGACGGTGAACAGATGGGCGGTCCGCATATTCCTTCATATTCCTGATTGAAGGATACATCGGGCTAACGATGTCTGTATTTTTATTTTGTCCTGCCTGTTCAAACTGAACCAAACGGGTATTATCACGACCCTTTATCCAGTCATATGCTTTATAAAACACCGGTCCGTTACCACATTCATTTCCCATACTCCAGATGATTACCGAAGGATGGTTTTTATCGCGTTCAACCAGACGTTTGATTCTGTCCATGTGGGCTGCTTCCCACTCCGGTAAATATGCGGGATGTTTGCTTTTATCAAACCATGACTGGAATTCTGCTCCCATTGCATGCGTTTCAATATTGGCTTCATCTACCACATACATTCCATATTTATCGCACAAGGCATAAAGTTCGGGGGAATGCGGATAGTGACTTGTACGAATGGCATTGATATTATGACGCTTCATCTGCTTCAGGTCCTTCATTATCGTTTCAGGTGTTACATAATGGCCGGTCACATCGTTGTGCTCATGAAGGTTTACTCCTTTCACTACAATGTATTTACCGTTAACCCTCAACTGACCGTCTATCAGTTCCACTTTTCTGAATCCCGTTTTCGTGCTGGTCGATTCTATTATATTCTTTTTTGAATCAAGAAGTGTAAGAACCACCGTATACAAATCTGGTGTTTCTGCACTCCAGAGTTTAGGATCCTTTATTTTTCCGTCAATATTCACAACGGATTCACCGGATGCAGGAATTTCAACACCTTTTGCTTTCCCCAGAACCCGGTTGCCATTTGCATCAAATAAAGTAAATGCCACAATACCCTTTAAATCTTCCTTGCCAAAATTCTTTAAGGTAATATCAGTACTTATCTCACCATCCCGGTATTTATCGTCGAGATCGGGTTTTACAAAAAAGTCCTGTATCCTGGCCTGAGCTGTAGAATACAAAAAAACGTCCCTGTCAATACCACTCAAACGCCAGAAATCCTGATCTTCAAGGTAACTACCGTCTGTCCACCGGTACACTTCAACCGCAAGCTGATTATCACCTTTTTTTACATACTTGGTAATATCAAATTCAACAGGTGATTTAGTCACCTGGCTGTAACCTACTTTTTCTCCATTGACCCAAACATACATCCCGGATGTTCCTGCTTTAAAATGCAAATACACCCGTCTTCCGTCCCAATTAGAAGGAACGGTAAAATTCCGTTTGTATGATCCTACCGGATTGTCCCCGTGTGGAATATGGGGTGGTCTCTTCGGAAAAGGATAGGTAATATTGGTATAAATCGGAATACCATAACCTTTCAGTTCCCAGTTGGAAGGAACCTGAATATCATCCCAGCACGATACGTCGTAATCCGTTTTATAAAAATCGGCTGGACGTTGCGATGGGTTCGGGGCCCAGTTGAATTTCCAGGTGCCACTCAATAACTGGTAGTAAGGAGACGCACTATAATTATCGTCCAGTGCCATCTCTTCTGTCGGATAGGTCATTGAAGTTGCTCTCGGCACCTCTTTATTTATTCCAAAAATCTGTGGATTTTCCCAGTCGGGACTCTTAGCAGATGATGAAACTGCAATAAACAATCCGCAAAACAGCAGCAGAAAGGTCATTGGTTTTTTAATCATATTATTCTTTTTTTAGTGTTTTATTTCTATTAGCATGCATAAGCAACTTTCTCAGGCTGAAATCAGTTCCGGAAAAGTTGAATCACACTTATTCATGTTGCGAAAATAATGAAACACCTCTGACATATGAGAAAATAATTTGATTTTTTATGTAACTATTTCAATAATCACATTAGGGTTTGGTATTCTGATTAACAGGATTAACCTTTCCGCGTCTTAAAATACATATTACATAATTGCCAAAGAAAGCCTTATGAAAAGATGCAGTTGCTACTGATTAAAAGATCGGTTTGGGATCTTTGCTATCATTTTTAAAGTTTATGCTATTTTATAACACTTAAAACAACGAAATTTGTTTTGAAGGAGCACCACAAAGCATTAAGTAATCATACGTTTAATTTAAAATGATACAAAATATGAAAGATACGATACCGGCAAAACCGATCTTACCCTTTTTTATTTCCGTGACATTATTCCTTTTTGTATTTATAGTAAAATCAAAAACTCAGGTTAACGGTAATATCCAACCCACAAGTCAGGCACCTGAAACAATGTTTGACATGCAATTGGTCTGGCATGATGAGTTTAGTGAAGATGGCCGGCCTAATCCCGAGAACTGGACCTATGAATATGGATTTGTCAGGAATAACGAATTACAGTGGTATCAACCCGAAAATGCCGTTTGCAAAGACGGCGTCCTGTTAATAACGGGGAAAAAAGATTCTATTCCAAATACGCAGTATAATGCAAATTCCAGAGATTGGCGTAAACAGAGGCCGTATGCAGAATTCAGTTCATCCTGTCTTATTTCAAGAGGGTTGCAGGAATGGAGCAGTTACGGATATTTTGAGATCAGGGCTAAGATAGATACAGCTAAAGGATCATGGCCAGCTATCTGGACCCTTGGTAAAGAAAAGCACTGGCCCGAATGTGGTGAGATAGATATTATGGAGTTTTACCGAGTGAATAACCAGCCAACAATACTGGCCAATGCAGCATGGGGCGGAGAAAACGGCCGAGGTGTAAGCTGGGATTCACAACGTTTACCTTTGTCTCATTTTACAGCTCAGGATCCTGATTGGGTAAATAAATTTCATGTTTGGGGAATGAAATGGGATCAGGAAGTTATAAAACTTTACCTGGATAATGAATTGCTCAATGAAATTCCACTGGATAAAACAAGAAACAATGATGGCTTTAATCCTTTCAGAGAAGGTAATACTCATTATATTCTGCTGAACCTGGCTATTGGTTCAAATGGAGGGGAACCAAATGCGGACCTCTTTCCGATTACCTTTAAAGTAGATTATGTAAGGGTTTATCAGTAAGCCGTAAAACATAAAAAGCAGACATTTTACAGCATCAATAACCTTCAGAACAGTATAATTCGTTAGAAATAACAAAGGCCATCCTTCCGGACGGCCTTTGACATATATCGATGAACTATAGCCTAAATAAAGAACTTCAGTACAAATAAAACGGCAAGAATATACATAACCGGAGTAATGTCCTTTACCTTACCGGATATAAGTTTAATAAGTACATACGATAACATACCAAATACAATTCCTTCTGCAATTGAAAATGTTAACGGCATCATGATAATGGTTAAAAATACCGGGATCATTTCGGTATAATCTTCCAGGTTGATCTTGGCAATCGGTGTCATCATCATTGCACCAACCAGTACAAGTGCAGGAGCAGTGGCAGCCGCAGGGACCATCAGAAACAGTGGCGACAGAAACAGGGCCAGTAAAAACAAAACACCTGTTGTTAATGCAGTCAAACCGGTCCGGCCACCCTCAGCCACACCCGATGCACTTTCAACATAGGTTGTTACCGTAGATGTTCCCATTAAAGCACCGAATGCAGTTCCGATGGAGTCCGCAAAAAGCGCTTGTTTTACACGTGGAATACGTCCTTCCTTATCCAGCATATTTGCTTTGGTTGATACACCAATCAGGGTGCCTACCGTATCGAACATATCAACAAAAAGGAAGGTAAAGAGCACAAGTAGCATATCCATTGTAAATATGTGTGACCACTGGAATTTCGCAAAGACCGGAGCTACAGAAGGAGGAGTCACATCAAATGTTTCCGGAAGGTGTGTTATACCAAACGGAAACCCAAGAATGGTGCCAATCAGAATACCGATTAACAATGCCCCTTTAACACGCAATGCGAGCAAAGCACCGGTGATGATAATTGTGATCAGCGCTACAAAAGGTGCACCGCTGGCCTTGAAATCCATAATACTTCCCAGGCTTACAAAAGTTGCTTCATTGCTCACAATAATTCCGGCATTCTTTAGCCCAATAAAAGCAATAAACAAACCGATACCAACCGATATGGCATGTTTTACATTGTTGGGTATCGCTTTTATAATAAGTTCCCGGATATTAAAAGCAGTCAACAGGATAAAAATAATACCTTCAAGAAAAACAGCCGTTAACGCAAATTCCCAACTGTGCCCCATTCCGAAGCATACAGTATAAGTAAAAAAGGCATTTAATCCCATCCCTGGAGCCAGAGCAAAAGGCAATTTTGCTAAAAGTGCCATTACGATTGTGGCAACAGCGGCTGAAATAGCTGTTGCGGTAAATACAGCCCCTTTATCCATCCCGGTATCACCAAGAATGAGAGGGTTTACTGCCAGAATATACGCCATCGTCATAAAGGTGGTTATACCAGCTACAACTTCGGTTCGTACATTGGTTTTATTTTCTTTAAGCTTAAAATACTTATCTAACATAGCGATTGTTTATTGAAATTAGAATGTCCATTTACAGGCCACGGTTGGACTGACAAAGAATTTATCTCCAACGAAATTACTGCTGATTTCAACTTCGCTACCTACTGCAAGGTTTGAATTTACATTAAACCAAAGCTGTGGTTCAGTAAGAAATCTGAAATCAGTATCTGCATTTCCATCGCCTGTCCAGTCCATGCCCTCTTTCCAGAAATCAGCAAATCCTGTAAATGTAACTTTACCCTTTAACAACTGAATTGTCCATACACCTGTAATCTGAAATGAAGCATTTTCTTTATCCTGAATGTATTTGTAGTTTCCCTGCAATGTAAAGATCTTGGAGAAATCGGCCGATGCCCAGGTGTGCTCGATACCAGCCAGCCAACAATTTTCAATAGCAACATATTTTAATGGCTCATCCAGTTTCATCAAACCACTATTAAACTCCACACGTGGCATAATTTTCTGGTTTTCTTTCCACTTGAAAGCGCGGGCAATTTCCCAGTAAGCCAGAGATACACCGTTATTTACATTGCGTGAATCAGAACTGTAGTCCATATCCACGAAGAAAAATGTAGAACCATATTTGTCTGGTTTAAACATCTCTACTGTAGATGTAAAAAAGTTCCGTCCTTCGCCTAAATCATAATGCAACTGAACATTCTGAGCAAAAGTGGCTGATGCAAAAACAAGCATCAATGCAAGTAATAGTTTGTTCTTCATCTCTTAAAAATTTAAGTTAAATGTGTTAAAAATGAAACCAAAATTAACAGTTGTTAAATTTTGAAGAACAAACCGCTACAGCAATTTTTCAATATGTTTTCAACAAGAGAATATAAACCGTGTTAACAACCTGAATATGAAGAATGATGTAAGATTTACTTTGTCACTTCAACATGCTCATTTTTCAGGGCCTCCAGCGATTTTTCAGTTGGGATTCCAAGCAGTTTAGTTATCAACGGGTAAATCATCCTGTTCGAAAACGGCTTGTTAATAAAATCTTTCTTAAAGTCTGAACCTTTGGCATAAAATATGGTACGCATATCACTGTTTGTATCGGGATCATATCCGTGATCTGCTGCAAGCGTATATTTTTTCCAGTACAATGTATAAGAGCTGTCAGCCAGGGCCACAACTCCGGGAATGGCAGGATGCGAATTATAATGATACTTTGCGGGCACATCCTTTTTTAGCCAGGCCCTGATCCCTTTCACCTTATTCAGGGTAGCAACAATGGAATCGGCGAATCCCGGTGCCGGATCAATAAGAGCCAGAGGATTTGAAGTGGATTGATGGACAACCCAGGCAGCCGGCAATAATTGAGACAGATCGTAGGATTTGTCCATATTCACCTTTGCCATACCATGATCCGACAACAAAATAAAATCTATGGAATCGGCAATATCCAGTGAGAATAGTTTTTTCTGAACAGCTGCAAGGTAATTGTCAAGCGATGAAATTTCTTCCGTGACCTCTTTGCTGTCCGGCCCAAAACTATGTGCAGTATGATCCGGCTCATCCACGTAAAACATTACCAGATGCGGACGTTGGCTATAAGGCAGTGTTAACCAGTAAACCACCGTATCCAATCTTGACTGGTAAGTAAGGCTACCATCGTACTTCAGCCAGTAAGAAGGACGCACACCTTTGATAGGCGCTTCACTTCCCGGCCAGAAACATGTTGCCGCTTTTATACCATACTTTTCAGCAGTCACCCAAATGGGCTCTCCGCCATAAAAATCAGCATCCTGAACCGCTGCACGATTTCCCAGGGAATACGACTTTTTCAGGGAATCGTTATAGAATGAATTTGCCACAATACCATGCTCTCCCGGATACAAACCCGTGGCAAGCGTGTAATGGTTTGGGAAGGTCTTGGTTGGAAATGAAGGCACCATGTATTCAGCTTTCACTCCATCCGCTGCAAGTTCATCAAATGCAGGCGTAGAAGTTCTTGAAGTGTAATCCCATCTGAACCCATCCATAGAAAGTACAACAACATAGGCAGGTTTTTCATTGCCTTTTGGGGGTTTACAAGCGGCAGAAAAAGCCAGGATTACTAAAAGTAATATCGTTTGTTTCATATTTTGTATTTATATCCTGCAACAATGCACGAAAGGGTGTTGTAAAGGTAGTACTTTGTTGCCTTAAAAATCACAAAAAACACCCCAAATGTTGTATCCAACTTTTGGGGTGCAGTTCATTTGTGCGGCTTTTATTTTTCGTAAGCTGTAAAAAACTTCGTCGAAGAATAGCAGATTTATTGCGCACTTACATGGCTGAAATAAATACTATTTTGAAGTTGCAAGGTTCCATTATAGGATCCCTTCGGTGCAATTACAGTTAGTGTATCACCCACTTTAAGTCCTTTGGCTGCTATCAAACCTTTTCTATCATCACCGGTTGCACCATATCCCGGATAACAGCCATACACATAGATTTCACTGTCGCCGTCTTTCAAATATAGATTACCGTATGTTGGATTGTCAATTTCTTTAATTTCACCGGTCACCATAAAGTATGTATTGGCATCGTCAGGTTTAACCAGTACCTCGGCAATAGTAGCCAGAGTTACAGGAATAACCTCTTCCAACACAGCACCGCCAACCTGTGGGTTTCCGTTATATGCGGCACGTTTTCCTACAATTGTAATGATGTCACCCTCTTTCAACCCTTTGTCCTGGAAATCTTCAATACCATACACAAAAGTTTCGCCGGAGAAATCTCGTATATCTAAATTGCCATAGGTAGTATTGGAAATATTGGTAATAACCCCTGACAAACGATATTGTGTATCACCAACTTCAGCTGCAAGGAACTCAGCAATCGTTGCATTTATAATAGCTCCTTTTTGACTCAGCATTGTTTGTGTTGCATAATTTTTAGTTCCATCAGTAGTGCGGAATGTAAGAGTAGTTCCACGGTCTCCGCCGGTATTTTCAGCGGCATTGAACTTCACGACTACTTCTTCGCCTGACGATTCAATAGACGAAATTGACAACCATGACTTGGCATCTTCGGGGATATCTACCGATACGCCCTGTCCTTTACAGGTAAGGTATGCAGTAAATTCACCACCTTCGATAGGTAGCGTTGCGTTTGCAACAGAATCAACTTTCACAAGTGATTTATTGATACTGTTAACGGTTACATTTACCAACTCTACAGTTCCATTGTAAGTAGTTTTTGGTCCCTGAACAGTTACTTCATCTCCCACTTCAAGTCCTAAACTTAAAAAGTTTTTCTCTCCACCCTTAGCGTCAAGGGTACCATAAATATAAATAGAACCTGTTTCATCCTCTAAATACCAGTTGCCGTAAGTTGTGTTGGTTATTGCTGTAACAACTCCGGTTACAAGGTATGTTTTGCTGTCAGGCCCGTCAATTACTTCCTGACATGTGGCAGGTGAAACTGTTGCCAAACCCTGGATGATATTTATTCGCTGAATTGTTTTTTCAACTACAATACTATCTTGAGTTTGAATTTCATGCCAATTTATAATTAAAACCTCAGCATTGCGACCATCCAAGGTAGATGCAGCAGAAAATGTAAGCGTTGATTCTCCGGCGCTGCCAGAAGTCGAAGAGATAGTTAACCATTCGAAATTGTTCTCAACTGTCCAACGATCTTGAGTCGTTACAGTAATTGATGTAGAGCCACCGTCTACAGGGATAGATACGTAGGACTGCGATACTTGAATTTGATCAAGCAAAGTCATTGTTTCTTCTTCGTTACAACTTGTCATCATGGCAAGTATGGCAATGAAATATGGAAATATGTTTTTTAATTTCATAATTGTCAGTGCTTTTAAATTAGTTGAAAATATACTTGATACCGATTAATGCATACCAGGTTTGCCCCAATGAATAGTTTGGCGTGAATGTTTTGGTATCACCATGAATTGAAGAGGGTGTAGAGAATGTAGCCACACCGTCAGCATCAACTCCTTCATATTTGAGGATACGGGCTTCAGAACCAATTTCCGGATTCAAATATTTGCTTACACCCCAACTGGAGTTGAACAGGTTCATCACGTTCTTGACATCAAGGCTAAGTTGCAGTTTGTGTTGGCTATTACCTGCTTTAAGAGAAAAATCATGTTTGTAACTTAAGTCAACGCGATGTACCCATGGTGAGTAAACGCTATAGGCTTCTGCATACTTGCCTTGTTGATTACTCAAATAATCATTGGAATGCACATAGTCCATAAAACGAGTTTGATCGTCTGCTGAAACAAAGCGGAATTCATTGTTTGCCACTTCATCGTCAGTTGGAACATAGATTGCATCGTAGTTGTAACCGTCACTATTGATATCGTTAACTGTCATGTATGAGTAGTTATATCCACCGCGCCATCCTTCATAGATGATACTATAGTGGTTACCTCCATTATCGTGGGCAGTAAGTGATGCTATAAGACGATCGGGTGTTGTGTATTGAGAATTGTGCAGTTTAATGTAGTTAGGACCTTCTACTGTTGGAACGTACGTAAATGCTGATTCAGCATTCGATCCGGGCATTCCTGTTACATCTTTAGCAACTGTATGTGTATAAGCAGCCATCAAGCTGATCCAGTCTGCTGGTTTGGCATTAAGTGTAATGTTGCCCGACCAACCATAACCACGATCTGTGTTTTCCAATACAAAGGCCTTAGTGGCGGTACGATATCCGGCAGGATAAATCGGACGATTGTCAACACCATTGAAACGGGCGAAACCACCAACATTTGGAATACTCCAGTCGGAAATTGAAACACCGTTGATTGTTTTATTGTAAATCCCTTCTACTGATACAGAGAGTGGGAAAGATGTTTTGAATGCGTAATCAACAGCAAGTGATGATTTCCAAACCTGCGGCATTTTGAATTTTGGATCAACAGCCGCAATAGCAGAAGGAACAGTTCCATCTTCGGGAGAAATAGTTGAAGGATATCCCAATGATATTAACTTGTCATAAAGTGCAGTAATGTTGGCATTTCCGTTTGCATCAGTTACAAGACCACCGGCAAATTCATCCATTGTGAAACCATTATTCGCAGCATTTCTTGCATTTATTTGTGCCTGATATTGTACCATTCCACCGTTGGTAGGCATATTGGTGAAGAATACTAGCGGTAAGTTGCCGGAGAAAAGACCGGTACCTCCACGAACTTTCAGGCTCTTATCCCCAAATGTATCCCAAACAAATCCTACGCGGGGAGAGAATATGATATTTGCATCAGGCCATTTTCCTGTATCGATATTACGACCGTTATAATCAATGGCAGCGATAGCATTGTTTGTTATCAGGTCACTATTATTGAAGAAAAGCCCATCAATACGAAGTCCATACGAAAGTTTGAAATTTTCAGTAACGCTCCAATCATCTTGCCCGTAAACTCCTATTTTGTTTGTTCTTATGCGGGCTGCAGGATTGCTCTCTCCATCGTAACCATAAGTTAAGTTAACGATTTCAGGTGTTGCTTCGTTTAAGAAGTCGTCAAGACTTGTGTAGCGATAGTATCCTGTACCGTTACGCATATAAGAGTTGTCAGCCATCTTATACTCGTACGCAATACCGCCAACAATTTTATGATTACCTAAATAGTAGGTCATTTCATCTTTAATATTCCATACATTATTGTGAACACCGTTGTTCCAGGTAAATAGTTCGTAACCTAAAGAAAGATATGCCTGATCGTCTTTCAGAATGTCGATAAAAGGAAATTCTGACGAATTGGTTCCGCGAACATCGTCAAGTTTTGAGAATGTTGCCAGGAATTGATTAGAGATGTTATCCGATAATCGACTGTTTAAGTCAAAAGAGAATGAATGAACAAGGTTGTCCATCGAATACATCGAGTTTGCATATGACATTGAAGCCTGTGACATTCTTGCCTCAGACATACGAGTGCCTCCGTCCATAGAAGACGCATTAGGTGGCCTCCATGAAGTGTTCTTAGTATAGTTATAGCGTAATGCTAAACGATGTTTGTTTGTGATGTTCCAATCCAAACGGGCAAGAAGTTTGTTGTTGCTTTCATCTGCCGGGAAATTTGTATAAGAACCCGTTTCATATCCATATTTATTTTTCACAAAATCAGAAACCGTCTGAAGATCATTTTCTGTTGTGCGGGAGATAAAATTGTCCGGATCAGCAACGCCATCAGTTGATGCTCTCCAACGATTGGCAATTGTTGGTGTTTTCGACATTTCACCGTTTACGAAGAAGAACAATTTGTTTTCGATAATCGGACCACCTAAAGTGAAACCGTATGTTGTATTACGGTCTTTTTCACGTGCACCAGCGATTTGAAGCCCATTAACAGCATCTCCGCGCATGTTTTCATTTCTGTGATAAACGTAAGCGCTTCCTATGAATTTATTTGTACCTGATTTTGTAATAGCGTTTACACCACCACCAATAAAGTTCGTTTGACGTACATCATATGGAGCGATTACAACCTGCAATTCTTCGATAGCTTCAATAGAAATTGGGTTACCTCCACCTGGAAGAGCATCACTCAGACCGAAATTATTGTTGAAATTAGCTCCATCTACTGTAAAATTAGCTGTACGACCATCTGAACCGACAAAGCTCATTCCATTACCACCATAAGGAGAAAGGCGGGTAATGTCTGAAATGCTGCGATTTACCGTAGGCAAATTGGCTATCTGCTCGTTTGTGATATTGGTTACTGCGCCTGTTTTCTCGTTCGAGAATTTTGTGCGGGTAGCCGTAACCATTACTTCATCAATCGATAGTGCTTCTTCTGACAGTACAACATTCATTACATAGTTTTCACCCAAGCTCAATGTAATATTGTTCTGAGTGTACGCGCCATATCCGATAAACGTAATTTTTACTGTGTAAGGCCCTCCTACACGCATACCGTTTAGGTTAAATCGGCCCTCTGTATTTGTTACAGTACCGTAGGTCGTTCCTGAAGGTGTGTGTGTAGCAATTACTGTTGCACCAATCACAGCTCCTTCAGCATCAGTAATACGTCCACTCATACTGGATGTGGTTACCTGTGAGAAACCTGTTGCAATGGTTGTAATAACCATCAATACTAAAAATAATACTTTTTTCATTTTTAAGTGTTTGGTTAATAATAAGTGATTACAAAGTTCAAATTTAAACATTTCCGGCTGCGAACTTATGAATTGTATAATAAATATATGTGTCCAAAACTTTTCATTTTTATTAAAAAATGGACTTAGACGGTAAAATATTTTTATATCAACATAAAAATAATCGTGTGCGCACACGAACAATTCACGAAAAGTTTTGTACATTTGCCGTGCACGTGCACGAAAAACAATTTAATCCATGGATTCCAACCAAAAAATCCGAATTAAAGATATCGCCAGAAAAGCCGGTACATCTGTCGGCACGGTAGATCGTGTGTTGCACAACAGAGGCGAAGTAAAAGAAGAAACTCGTGTTAAAATCCTTTCTATAATTGAAGAGCTCCATTACACGCCTAATCTTTTAGCCAAATCACTTGCATCAAAAAAAATATTCCGCATTGCGGTGCTTCTGCCAGCCGGAAATGCAGGTAATCCATACTGGTCAAAACCCATTGCCGGCATTAAAAGAGCTGAAGATGAGTTAAAAGATTACAATTTTGCGGTAGATATTTATACCTTTAACGATGCGAACGAAAAATCGTTTTTCGAAGCGCGTGATGAGGTACTGAAAAACAATCCGGACGGAGTTCTTTTCAATCCTGTATTCCGTGAAGCGGCCATGCAGTTTACAATTTTGCTGGATGAACTGGAGATACCATATGTATTTTTTGATGTCAATATTGATTTCGGTAATCCCCTGGCCTATTTCGGGCAGGATGCGTGGCAAAGCGGTTTTGTTTCGGGAAAGCTGATCAATTACGGCATTTCGGATAATTCGACCGTACTTGTATTGAAACTGGCAAACAACAAGGTGATTTCTCACCATATTTTGAAGCGGGAAAAGGGATTTTTGAGTTATTTTGACAACTACGGATTAAAAAACATCAGGATCATCTCAAAAGAAGTTGATCTCCTCCACCCCACGGAACTGAAAGATACATTGCAGAATTGTATCAAACAGGTGGATAATCTGGCGGGAGTTTTTGTTTCCGGATCGAGGGTGTATCAGGTTGCAAAGTTGTTTGATGAGTTTGAAATAAATAATACAATATTGATCGGATACGACCTGATAGATGAAAACCTGAAGTACCTCAATAAAGGGGTTATCGATTTTTTAATCAGTCAGAAACCGGAAGAGCAGGGCTATAATGGCGTTATGTCATTATTCAGACACTTAGGTGCGGGAAACAATATAGAAAAAATCAATTACAGCACTATTGATATCATCATGAAAGAGAATCTGAAGTATTTAAAACAATAATTATAACTAACTAAATTATTAATATTAATCCATTATCATGACAACAGACAAACAAGGCATCGGCAAATACCGATGGAGAATTTTAGCACTTTTGTTTTTTGCCACGACCATTAACTACATGGATCGTAGTATTATTGGAGTACTAGCCCCTACCTTACAGTACAAAGTATTCAACTGGAGTGATGTTGATTATGCAACTATCAACATCTTCTTTAAAATTGCATATGCAGTTGGTATGTTAACTATGGGCGGCATCATTGACCGTTTTGGCACCCGTATTGGTTACACGCTGGCTATCGGCATCTGGAGTATTTTCGGTATGCTACATGCAGCTGTAAGACCGGCATTCAGTCTAATTGGTTTTAGCCTGGCACGTTTTGGTTTAGGTTTTGGAGAATCGGGGAACTTCCCTGCCGCTATTAAAACAGTAGCAGAATGGTTTCCAAAAAAAGAACGAGCATTCGCGACCGGAATATTTAATGCCGGTTCCAACGTCGGTGCAATTCTTGCTCCATTAGTTATTCCTTTAATTGTACTTTCTAATGGAGAACATTGGCAATATGCCTTTCTTACAACAGGTGCATTTAGTGCACTTTGGGTCGTTCTCTGGTTGCTTACCTATAAAAAACCGGAGAAGCATCCTAAACTATCAAAAGAAGAATTAGAATATATCAATAGCGATTCAGTTGTAGAAAGTAGCGAAAAACTGTCATGGGGTAAATTACTCCCGGTTAAAGAAACCTGGGCTTTTGCTTTAGCCAAAATGACGGATGCAGTTTGGTGGTTCTACCTGTTCTGGGGAGGAAAATTCCTTTTTGATATGTTCGGATTAAATATTCACTCTATTGCACTTCCTTTAATAGTAATTTATGTACTAGCCGATGGCGGAAGTATCGGTGGAGGATGGATGTCATCTTACTTTATTAAGAAAGGATGGACCGTTAATAAAGCCCGAAAAATTACACTATTGATTTGTGCTTTACTAATTATGCCTGTAATGTTTGTTACGCAGGTTCAAACAGGATTTAAAGTTACACCTGATGCCATTTCAAAACTTGAAACAGAACAGGTTAAGGTTGATAAACAAATGGTAAATGTACCTGTTGAAGTTATAAATCAGGTTAAATTACTTGAAGGCAAAGAATATAAAGCAGCCCGTAATTTCCAGGATGATCTGGCAACAGGTTATGGAAAAGCAAAACTGGAAAATTTAATGAGTACGCTTGTCAGCAATTCTGAAACTTCAAGCGGAACATACATGATAACAGATAAAACAATTGAAGCTGTTAATAATATGCAGGTGGAAGATGCTGTTATGTTAAGTCTGAAAAAAATAAACAGTAAAAAAGTTGAAAATAAAGAAAAGGCAAGCCTTGAAGCGTTTAAAGGCTATGTTGAAAAAGAAGTTGGAAAGGAGACAATTGGAACATTTGAATTTGCTGTATTTGATGCAACAAGAACAAATAACCTATACTGGATAGCAGTATTGCTTATTGCATTGGCGGCAGCTGGTCACCAAGCCTGGTCCGCTAACCTCTTTACTTTAGTATCGGATGTATTCCCCAAAAAAGCAACTGCATCCGTCACCGGAATTGGTGGCATGCTTGGTGCGGTGGCAGGTATTGCTGCTGACAAAGCCCTTGGTGATGTATTGAACTCAAGCGGTCCGTCTGCGTATTTCTTTGCATTCCTGATTGCTGGTTTATCCTATCTGATACTTCTTGGAGTAGTACATGTAATAATGCCGAAAATGACCCCACTTGACGAAAATTTAAAACATGTAAATTCTTAAAATAAAATAAATTATGAGTCATATTAAATATGAAATTCGTTACGCGTCTCACCCGAACGACGCAAAGCTTTATGATACACAAAGATTGCGTAAAGAATTTCTGGTTGAGACAATTTTTGAACAGGACATGATTAACATGGTATACACCGATTACGACAGAATTATTGTTGGCGGTGCTTATCCTGTAACAAAACCATTAAGTCTTGATGCAATTGATCCTCTAAAGGCAACCTATTTCCTCGAAAGACGTGAACTGGGTATTATCAATATCGGTGGCAAAGCTAAAATAACTGTCGATGAAGAAGTGATTGAGCTGGACTACAGAGAAGCGTTGTATCTCGGAAGAGGTACAACCAAAGTTGTATTTGCATCTGCAGATGCTGCAAAACCAGCCAAACTATACTTCAACTCTGCCCCGGCTCACAAAGCATACCCAAACAAAAAGGTAACACTCAAAGATGCGATAACTGTTGAACTGGGCGATTTAAATTCGTCCAATGCACGGAAAATCAATAAGCTGCTTGTCAACGGTGTTGTGGATACCTGTCAGTTACAAATGGGAATGACCGAGTTTAAGGAAGGTAGTGTCTGGAATACTATGCCGGCCCACACGCACACAAGACGTATGGAAGCATACTTCTACTTTGAGGTACCTGAAGATCAGGCGGTAGTACACTTTATGGGTGAACCGCAGGAAACAAGACATATTTTTATGCACAATGAGCAGGCTGTTATTTCACCAACGTGGTCTATCCATGCAGGTGCCGGTACAGCCAAATATACATTTATCTGGGGTATGGGTGGTGAAAATCTCGATTACGGAGATATGGACACCCAACAACCTTCTGATTTGAGATAAGAACCAAAAAATAAAAATAAAGATGATTCAGGAATTATTTGATTTAACCGGCAAAGTTGCACTTGTTACAGGTGGAACCCATGGGATTGGAATGGCAGTAGCCACGACACTGGGAAAAGCCGGTGCCAAAATTTGCGTAAATGACATCTTTGACGATAAACTTGAGGCCTGTAAAGCAGAATATGCCAAAGAAGGCCTTGATGTGTACACATTAAATTTTGATGTTACCAGCGAAGAAGATGTAGATAAAGGAATCACAGAAATAGAAAAGAATGTTGGTCCGGTTGATATCCTGGTTAACAATGCAGGTATCATTAAGCGCATTCCGATACTGGACATGCCGATAAAAGATTTCCAGCAGGTAATCGATATCGATTTGGTGGCACCACTTATTGTTGCCAAACGCGTTGCTCCGGGAATGATCGAACGCCGTTTTGGGAAAATCATAAACATGTGTTCCATGATGAGCGTTTACGGACGTAATTCTGTATCTGCGTATGCAGCAGCAAAAGGAGGCTTGAAACTGCTAACTGCGAACATGACCTGCGAGTGGGCCAAATATAATGTTCAGATCAACGGTATTGGTCCTGGTTATATCGCAACATCTCAGACTGCTGCCATTCGCGAGGGCAACCATCCGTTTAACGACTTGGTTATGACCCGGACTCCGGCGGGCCGTTGGGGTGAACCGGAAGATGTAGGGCATGCCGCATTATTCCTGGCATCCAAAGCCAGTGATTTTGTTAATGGCCACGTGCTATATGTTGACGGTGGAATCCTTGCCAACTTTGGTTACGTAAAAGGAGAAAACGACATCTAAATTCAGAAAAAACCATTAATACCAACGTGTCTGACAAAACTAAGGCATGTTGGTATTTAATGCTTTTCACCAACTACAATCAGAACAACAAAACGAAATAGATTTTAAAAGATGACTTTACAGGTTAAACCAGCATCGGAGTGTACCTACGATTGCATTTCCTTGGGTGAGGTAATGTTACGCCTTGATCCGGGAGAAGGCAGAATCAGAACGACCAGACAATTTCGTGCCTGGGAAGGTGGCGGAGAATACAATGTGTCACGCGGACTGAAAAAATGCTTTGGGAAAAGGACTGCCATAATAACGGCATTGGCTGACAATGAAGTAGGAGCGCTAATTGAAGATTTCATGCTTCAGGGAGGACTGGATACCCAGTTTGTAAAATGGGTGGATTATGATGGTTGTGGCAGAACCGTTCGCAACGGGTTAAACTTTACCGAACGTGGCTTCGGTATTCGTGGAGCCAAAGGAGTATCGGATCGTGGCAATACTGCCGCTTCTCAACTAAAACCGGGCGATATTGACTGGGAATATATCTTTGGAACCTTAGGTGTTCGCTGGATTCACACCGGTGGAATTTTTGCTGCTTTATCGGAAACGGCTGCAGAAACTGTGATTGAAGCCGTTAAAATAGCAAAGAAATACGGAACTATTGTTTCCTACGACCTGAATTACCGTCCGTCGTTATGGAAAGCTATTGGTGGTGAAGCCAAAGCACAGGAGGTCAACAAGGAAATTGCGAAATATGTGGATGTGATGATTGGTAACGAAGAAGACTTTACAGCCTGTCTGGGACTTGAGGTTGCCGGAAACGATGACGAACTGAAAGAACTGGATCTGGGTGGATACAAATCCATGATTAAAAACGCAGTGAAGGAGTATCCTAACTTCAAGGTTATTGCAACAACCTTACGTACTGTAAAATCAGCCACAGTAAATTCGTGGGGAGCTATTTGCTACGCCGACGGAAAAATCCATGAAGCACAACACCGCGAAGATCTGGAAATTATGGACCGTGTCGGTGGTGGAGACAGCTTTGCCTCCGGACTGATTTATGGCTTCCTGGAATTTAACGATGGTGCTAAAGCGGTAGAATACGGTGCTGCTCACGGTGCCCTGGCAATGACAACACCCGGCGATACTACCATGGCAACCTTATCGGAGGTAGAAAAGATTATCGGTGGTGGAAGTGCAAGAGTGGACAGGTAAACCAATAAGTTAAAAGTAGAAAGTTAAAAGTTAAAAGTTAAAAGTTAAAAGTAGAACTTGATTATTATGGCCAGATTTGACAGAATGCATGTACTGAACACGGTAGTTGAAACCGGATTGGTACCTTTATATTATAACAAAGACGCCGAAATCGTAAAAAAAGTCATTAAAGCTTGCTACGATGGTGGTGCCCGTGTTTTTGAATTCACCAATCGCGGTGATTATGCACACGAAGTATTTTCTGAAGTGAATAAATGGGTTGCCGAAAATTGCCCTGAAATGGTTATGGGTGTAGGTTCTGTGGTTGATCCTGGAACAGCATCGCTGTACATTCAGCTTGGGGTTAACTTTATCGTTTCCCCATCTCTGAATCCTGATATAGCTAAAGTTTGTAACCGCCGTAAGATTGCATGGATGCCTGGTTGTGGCACATTATCCGAAATCAATCTTGCTGAAGAACTGGGTGTGGAAATTGTAAAAATTTTCCCTGGCTCTGAGGTTGGTGGCCCTTCATTTGTAAAATCAATTAAAGCGCCATGTCCATGGACTAAGATCATGCCTTCCGGTGGTGTATCAACTGATCCTGAAAATCTGAAAGCCTGGTTTGATGCAGGTGTGTCCTGTGTTGGATTAGGATCAAAGCTTTTCCCTGCTGATGTCATTAAAAATGAAAAGTACGACGAAGTAACTTCAAAAGTAAAAGCTGCAATGAAAGTTGTACACGATCTTAAAAAATAACGTTATAATTCGATTGCCATGCGCATCAAAAATTTAATCTACGCATCCATAATTGTTGTACTTCTTGGTTCGTGTACCCAGGAAAGCGGAGTTACGGTAATTGTTACGAATTCAACCAATGTTGAACGTACTCATGAAATCGTTTCTGTTCCTTTAGGTGCACTCCAAAAACACAGCCTTGATCTTTCCGGGACCTTGGTCGCCGAAAACCTTGGGAACGGATTATTTTTTCCGGTTCAGCTGAGTAAAGGGAAAGATTCTGATACGGCAACTGTAGCGTTGTTTCAGCCTGAAATAGCCGCAAATTCATCTGCTGAATTTTTGCTCAGAAACTTAAAACCGGGTGAAGCTGCACCGGACGAAGAGATTGTATGTTATTCACGATTTGTGCCTGAGCGCATAGACGATTACGCGTGGGAGAATGACCGTGTGGCTTTTAGGGTTTATGGTCCTGAAGCGCAGCGTCTCACTGAAGCGGGCGATCCGGGAGGAACACTGTCAAGCGGTGTGGACTGTTGGCTCAAAAAGGTGGATTATCCCATTATCAACAAATGGTACAAAAAACCATCTGAAGGTGGAACATACCATGAAGACACCGGCGAAGGGCTGGATAACTACCATGTTGGCAGTAGTCGTGGCTCAGGTGGCACAATGGTTTTTGATGAAAAAACCGGTAAAACGTACGCCGCTAAAAACTATATTAAATGGCATAAGATCGAAGACGGCATTCTTCGGGGCGATTTTAAACTGGAATATGCGCCGTATGCCGCAGGCAACGACACGGTGACTGAAACAAAGTATATTTCGATTGATAAAGGTTCGAACCTGACGCGTTTTGAAGTGACCGTAGAAGGAACGGATGCCATTACAGTCGGAATAACACTGCATGAAAAGAAAAAAAAGATCAGTGCCGATGAAAATGCAGCCTGGTTCAATTTTGATGACAAAGCATATTTTGGTTCAGAATTAAATAATGCGGTTGTGGTTGATCCGAAATATGTAACCGGATACGAGGAATACATTGTAAATCAGCCCGAAAAAAGCCATCTACTAATCCACATGAAACCCATAGATGGCAAAATAATTTACTATGCAGGATTCTTCTGGGAAAAAAGCAAACAATTTGCATCAACCGACGAGTGGGAAAAGTATCTGAACGATTTTGCGGTTCAGATTACAAAGCCTCTTGAAGTAACAATTAAATAGAATATTCAGGTTAAATAACAAAAAAGCAGTGGCTGTGACAGTCATTGCTTTTTTTATGTCATGAATTATACACGATTTTAGCTACATTTGCTAAAACCGTCATGTAATATGGTACTTAATTACATCTGGATAGCCTTTTTCGTGATTGCATTCATTGTCGCTCTCATCAGATTGATTTTTTTTGGCGACCTTGATGTTTTCCCCGAAATGATGAAAGCCACATTCGACAGTGCCGAAACAGGTTTTACAATTTCCCTGGGATTAACTGGTGTGCTTACCTTATGGATGGGGCTGATGAAAATTGGGGAAAAAGCCGGAGCTATTAACGGATTCGCAAAACTAATCGGCCCGTTTTTTCAGAAAATTTTTCCTGATCTCCCCAAAGGCCATCCGGCGTACGGTTCTATCGTCATGAATGTTGCAGCTAATATGCTTGGCCTGGATAACGCTGCTACGCCTATCGGATTACAGGCCATGAACCAAATGCAGGAAACCAATCCGAATAAAAAAGTTGCCAGCAATCCAATGATCATGTTCCTGGTACTGAATACCTCAGGGCTCACCATCCTGCCGATCAGTGTAATGGTTTACCGGGCACAGTTGGGAGCAGTGAATCCAACAGATATATTTCTCCCAATTTTACTTGCTACATTTTTCTCAACGTTAGCAGGACTGGTAAGCGTTGCCATTTACCAGAAAATAAATCTGTTTAATAAGGTGATACTATCCTATTTGGGAGGGTTGACAGTTTTGGTTGCCGGAATGATTATTTTATTCATGAACCTGGATGAAGAGCAAATCAAGGTTGTTTCGAGTCTTACTGCCAACATTATCCTGTTTTCCGTGATCATTTTGTTTATAGGAATGGCAGCCATACGAAAAATAAATGTATATGATGCGTTTATTGATGGTGCAAAGGATGGTTTTAAAATAGCCATAAAAATAATTCCATATTTAGTGGCAATTCTGGTAGCTATTGGCGTTTTCAGAGCATCGGGTGCAATGGATGAACTCATCAGTTTTATTGCTGCCGGATTTCATCTTTTTGGAATCAATACTGATTTTGTGGAAGCACTTCCAACAGCTTTTATGAAACCATTAAGCGGAAGCGGCGCACGCGGTATGATGGTGGATGCCATGACGACGTACGGAGCAGATTCATTTGTTGGAAGAGTAGCGTCAACCGTTCAGGGGGCAACCGACACCACATTTTATATTATTGCCGTTTACTTTGGATCAGTGGGCATAAAAAATACAAGATATGCCGTTACCTGTGGTTTAATTGCTGATTTTGTAGGTATTGTAGCTTCGATATTGCTGGCCTACCTGTTTTTTCATTAATTTATTAGAATCAAGACTAAAAATTATCTTATGTCTTATATCTTGAATCTTGAATCTTGAATCTTGTATCTAAAAATTTGAGATATTAACAACGCGGTAAACTTCAGTTTTACTCTGATAAATAATTCTTAGTATATAAATCCCACTTGCCTTGGTTGCAAAGGTTTCGTCATATGAAGCAGAACCGGAAGGCATATTCTTTTCGTCGATCTTTGCACCGTTTAGCGTATATACAGAAAGCACAGCGTCTTCCGCCAGAGGGTCCGTAAAATGCAGTGTAAAATAATCACCTATAGCCGGCGAGGGTTCAATAAACTTTACAATTTTTTTGTTATTTGTTGGAATAAAGGTATCGCTCGGATTTTTATAAATCTTAACCACGGCATCCATATACAGGCTGCTGTTTACAGGTGATTCGGAATAATTTGGGAACGTATTCCATGCATCATTCTGATAAAACCATGCAGTATTTTCACCACTCCCGCCACGATCAACAACCTGGTATAGTGCAAATGTATCAACCGGACCATTTGACACTATTTCATACCCCACATAAAAATCGTTACCGGTTTCAATATCCTCATCAATTTCTACAAAGTTTTCTGTATCGTTGTAATATGCTTTTGTGTAATATCCTCCCGTGCTACCAAATTTGCTAACTGTTCCGTCAATCTTCTGTGTTCTGAGCCATTCTTTAATGTAAACCTGTTTACTCCACAATTCATTTCCGGGTTGTGCACCACCCTCCCATACTTTGAAGTTAATACTGGATGCCGATGATGCAGACCCCAGCTGAGGCACAAAATAAAGTCCCAAAACCTTTCCGTCGTAGTCTTCTTTCAACTGGTAGTGTTCTGCATATTTTGTAATGCCTGCTTTATTGAATCCGCCAAGGTATCCATCTGAGCCCAGACTGACAACGGTAATATCTTCACCCTTTTTCACATTACTTATGCGCTCTACCGTATCAAGTTCCTCAGGAATATAACCATCCAGTTTCAGTGCACCGGAATTTAAAGGATCGAGCCAGTATTTCAAGGTTTTCGTTTGATCCGAATGTGAAGTCCATACTTTATTCAAACAAAAAAAGAAATCGTTGATCATGTTGCTGCAACTTGCCTGACCAGCACTTAATGCCCCAATAATATATCCATCCTTACTAAACAATGGACAACCAGATGATCCACCTTCAGTCACTCCTGATTCCCAATCCTTAATCCACCAGTGGGAATATGTTTTGTAATAATACTTGTCTACAATAAGTGACGTAATCTCCACGGCATCTTCGTCGCGCGATATTTTTTTCACATCTCCGTTAGGATGGTGTATTGCAACAACATCATTCGCTGTAGTTACTGAAGCGTCCCATCCACTGTAATACGCCCTGTATGCGGCCGGAGGAATCACACTCATTTCAACCAGTGCATAATCAGAATTTTTAAACTCTTCCTGCTCAGAATATGCCCTCATATATCCGCCTGCAACGGTTTGCTCACGGCTTCCTTCAATCGTGTTGTAGCAATTTGGCACCTGGTAATTAAAGATAAAAATGGTACCGTATGCATTAAAACTATGATCTGTATAACAGTGTGCAGCAGTAAGAACGTATGGTGTTCCGTCTTCTGCTGTATTATTAATTAATGATCCGGAACACAACTCATTACCGTCAATAATCATTTTAACAACACTCTGTGACTGTTGGTCCCATCCATCTTCACAACTCAGATTTACCTCGCAGGCCTGGCTGCTGCCAAAATTACCAATGGGAATATCCTTTAAGATATTATTTATTCCCATAAAATCGTGATTAATCGTACCGATCTCCAGTTCGCCACCGTAAGCCACGTTAGCTGGCTCAATGTATTCTACAATGAGTTTATCTCCATCCAATGGCATCACCGGTAAAATTCCACTTGTTTTATTGTTGGCAGACGTAAAACTTCCCAAAATCTGGGTCATTTCAGGATTATAAATAAACAATTGAGCACCAGATGGAATATGATATTTACTGAATATGATATTTAGCGATTTGGCACCCTCTGAAGAAACAAGCAAGCGCCATACTTTAGAACCATTACTCAAAGTGCTCCACACTCCCGAGTTATCCGGTGTAAGATCTACAGGAAAACTTTCAGCAAACTTCAAGGTCTTTAAGTGGATTTTATCAGCATCAAAACTTTGCGATTTTAAAGCACTTCTGATTTCGGGCATTTTTACCTCATCGAATGATAAACTCTTCATTCCCATTGCAGAAATCCCTACCGGCTTTCCGCCATGACTGATTTGTGCCGTACTGCAAAGCGCAACAAGAGAGAATAGTATCACCAAGGGAAAGGTCCTCATCCAAATTATTTTGTACAAATATAGAAAATTTTATTTCTCTGTTTTTTATTCATAATCAGTGCTCAGACTCTGTTGATGCAGGCAACTCAGCCCCTTTATCCTTTTTATCTCCTCTTACTAACGAAAAAGCCATGATAATATTGGAGAACAGTATTATAAATAAAAGTATGCCAGCTTCAAAATCCGGCAGTTTCAATTCTTTCGGAATGGCAAAAAACAGAAGTACTGAAATCAGGCCCCGTGGAGCAAGAAACACTTGTGGATACATATCATTTCTATCAACAAAATAAAATTGTATCCATCTTGATCCGTATATTACAACCAAACTAATAAGGCTTAGTACGATAACCTGGGAATGAAATAAACTGGTGACAGCCAGCGACGCACCAAATATGACAAAGAAAAATGTTCTGACCACAAAAGCAGTTTCTGCCGTCAGAAATTTAAAATCATTTAATATGATAGAGCATCGTTCCGGGTTATAATGTTTTTTAAAGAACCTGCGAAAAAATATCTGTGGATTCGCAAGCGCCAGTCCAAACATAAGAATGATCAGTAACGATGAAATATGGAACATTTTCCCCACCGAATACAGCAAAAGCAAAATAGCAATCAACAGGGTTAACTTTATATTCTTCTTAATTTTTTGTAATCCTATTAATAATGCATATGCTACTACCACTGATATAATAATGGTAACAAGAATATTTCCAGTAACTTCTATTCCAATCATGGCTGAATTGGTCTCACCGATATTCTCAATCAGCAGATAAAATGCCATAATACCGAGAATATCTGAAAAGGTGCTTTCGTAAATCAGAAACTCTTTTTTGTCCTCTGCCAGATGGGCCACGCTGGGCAATACAATGGCGCTGCTTATAATTGAAAACGGCATAGCATACACCAGGGATATTATATATTCAATATGTGGAATAAATGCCTGCACGATAAATGCAATCAAAAACGTATTGACCACAAAAGATATAAACGCTACCGTAAAAGACGTTATAATCATCTTTGTCTTTTTACGCGTAAGTTTTAAATCAATTGATGCCTCAAGAACAATCAGAATCAACCCGACAATTCCCAGAACCTCCAGTACCGGCATCCAGTTAATTTTATTATAACCTGCCATATGTAAGCCTTCACGCAAAAGCATGCCCAATATAATCAACATTAAAACACTGGGAATACGTGTTTTAGATGATAGCAGGTTAAAAAAATAGGAGATCACCAGTATAATGGATGCCCCTATGATCAGCGTATATGAATTAAATTCCATTTCAAATATTTACGACAAATGTATTCAAACAGTTTAAATTATTTAACATTGGTTGAATATTTCCCGAAATTCTCAATCTTTTTATTCAACTACTTAAACAAGAAAATTCTTAAAATGTTAATATTTGTTCAATAATAACTGAATAAGATTCCAATTTAAAGACATTGATTTCGAAAAACCAATATCCCAAATTCTACGAAATCTTAGGAATTATAACATTTCACCCCTGTTTTTATTCTAAATTGAATTTTTCAGGGCATTTTTACTAATATTTTTTTGCAGGTATCAATATAAGGTGTACATTTGTCAATCAAAATTTGAAATTGATGATATCAAAATTACATACAGTTCTTAGCCTCGTCGTGGTGGTCATTCTAATTGGATACAGAATGAAATGAGAACGGTACGTAATTAAACAAGGATATTCTAAGGCCTTTCTCACTTCAAACAGAGAAAGGCTTTTTTAATGTTAAGGGAGATACAGAAAAGATTGATGAATATGAAGACACCACTTAGAAGTGACACCGTCACACAGGGTAGAAAAATGGCAGGAGCCAGAAGTTTATGGAGAGCAAACGGAATGAAGGAAGAGCAGATCGGCAAGCCGATTATTGCCATCGTAAATTCCTTTACACAGATGGTTCCTGGTCACGTTCACCTTCAGCATATAGGACAGCACATTAAAGGTTTAATTGAAGAAAAAGGTTGTTTTGCAGCCGAATTCAATACGATTGCTATCGACGACGGTATTGCCATGGGACATGGAGGGATGTTATACTCCTTACCATCGCGCGATCTGATTGCAGACAGTGTGGAGTATATGTGTAACGCACACAAGGTGGATGCTATGGTCTGCATCAGCAACTGTGACAAAATTACTCCGGGAATGCTGATTGCTGCCATGAGGCTTAATATTCCAACGGTATTTGTATCAGGAGGACCCATGGAAGCCGGTAATGCACTTGGAAAACAGTGGGACCTTGTTGATGCAATCGTGATGGGAGCCGATGACAGTATAGATGATGAAACCGTAAGGGCAGTAGAACAGAATGCCTGCCCAACCTGCGGATCATGCTCCGGTATGTTTACGGCCAACTCCATGAACTGCCTGAACGAAGCTATCGGTCTGGCACTGCCCGGAAACGGAACCATTGTGGCAACGCATAAAAACAGAACAAGATTGTTTGAAAAAGCAGCCGATATTATCGTTGAAAATGTATGGAAATACTACCGAGACGGTGATGAATCGGTTCTGCCCCGCTCCATTGCAACCAGAGATGCATTTATGAACGCTATGACCCTGGATATTGCCATGGGTGGTTCAACCAATACGGTACTGCACATTCTCGCTATTGCCCATGAAGCCGGTGTAAATTTCACCATGAAAGACATTGATGAACTGTCGCGCAAAATTCCGGTTCTGAGTAAAGTGGCTCCCAACTCAAATTATCATATTGAAGATGTAAACCGTGCCGGTGGTATTATCGGGATACTCGGCGAACTGGAACGAGGCGGCTTACTGGAAACAGGCGTTTCAAGAGCTGACGGTTTATCATTGAAACAAGCCATTAATCAGTGGGACATCATGCGCGATACCGCCAGCGAAGAAGCCAAACAGGTATTCCTTAGTGCTCCGGCTGGTGTCCGCAGCAAGGAAATGGGTTCACAGGAAAAATATTACCGTCAGCACGACAGCAACCGTGAACGCGGATGTATCAGGGATATTGAACATGCCTACTCCAAAGAGGGTGGATTAGTTGTGCTTTTCGGAAACATTGCACAGGATGGATGTGTTTTGAAGACAGCCGGTATCGATGAGGATTTGTTTGATTTTTCAGGAACAGCTAAGGTTTATACCTCTCAGGATGCTGCTGTGGATGGTATTTTAGGCGGAGAGGTCAAAGCCGGCGATGTGGTAGTGATCACCTACGAAGGTCCGAAAGGAGGTCCGGGAATGCAGGAAATGCTCTATCCTACGTCCTATATTAAATCACGCCATCTGGGCAAAGAATGTGCCCTGATTACAGATGGACGATTCTCAGGAGGAACATCCGGTCTGTCTATCGGACATATTTCACCTGAAGCAGGCGCAGGAGGCAATATTGGTCTTGTTAAAGATGGCGACATCATCGAGATTAGTGTTTCAAAACGTTTGCTACAGGTAAAACTCAGCGATGTGGAATTAGCAGAGAGAAGAAAAGAAGAAGAAAAATATGGCAAGGATGCATTCACTGCCCGCAACAGGGATCGTGAAGTATCCAATGCATTAAAAGCATATTCAAAATTTGTTACAAGTGCCGACAAAGGCGCAGTTAGAATCATAGAATAAACGCAATAGATATGGCAACAGAAAGAATTTCAGGCTCAGAAGCAGTTATTCGCTCTTTGATTGAAGAAAAGGTAGAGTTGATCTTCGGTTATCCGGGTGGTGCAATTATGCCCATTTACGATGCCCTTTACGACTACAGAGACAAAGTAAAACACGTTTTAACCAGACATGAGCAGGGTGCTATTCACGCTGCACAGGGTTATGCCAGGGTCACCGGAAATGTCGGTGTATGTTTTGCCACATCAGGTCCGGGTGCCACAAACCTCGTTACAGGACTTGCTGATGCAAACATCGATTCAACTCCGCTCGTCTGCATTACCGGTCAGGTTGCATCACCACTTTTAGGTACTGATGCATTCCAGGAGTCTGACGTTGTGGGTATTTCTATGCCGGTCACAAAATGGAATTACCAGATCACTAAAACTGAAGAAATTCCAGAGGTTTTGGCCAAGGCATTTTATATTGCCAGAACAGGACGTCCGGGGCCGGTTTTAGTTGATATTACCAAAGATGCACAGTTTAAAGAACTAGACTTCTCATATACTAAAACCAAAAAAATCAGAAGCTACATTCCTGAATATGAAATTGATCCGACCAAAATTGACGAAGCAGCCGAGCTAATTAATAAAGCACGTAAACCACTTCTGCTTTTTGGACAGGGAGTTATTTTATCGCACGGAGAACGTGAGCTTAAGGAATTTATTGAAAAAACAGGAATTCCTTCTGCATGGACGTTACTGGGAACCAGTGCACTACCTACTGATCATCCGTTGAATGTTGGTATGCTGGGAATGCATGGCAACTACGGTCCAAACATTAAAACCAACGAGTGCGATGTATTGATTGCGGTGGGAATGCGTTTCGATGACCGCGTTACCGGCGATGTAAGCCGTTATGCCAAACAGGCCAAGGTGATACACATCGAAATTGATCCGGCAGAGATTGACAAAAACGTAAAAACCGAGGTGGCAATTCTGGGTGATGCCAAAAAGGCACTCCGTTTCCTTACGTATGCGGTTAAGCCAAACCATCATGATGCATGGTTACAGGAATTTAAAGATTGTTACGATATCGAACTCAAAAAAGTCATTGAGAATGATATCCATCCTAAAAAACCAGGATTAACCATGGGAGAGGTTGCCCGTATTCTTGCTGAAAAAACCGATAACAACTCTGTTTTGGTTACAGATGTTGGTCAGCACCAGATGATTGCCAGCCGCTATTTTAAATATACCAAATCAAGAAGTGCCGTAACATCAGGTGGTCTAGGAACCATGGGATTCGGACTTCCGGCTGCCATTGGCGCAAAATTCGGTACTCCCGACCGCGAAGTTTTTGCCGTTTGCGGTGATGGCGGATTCCAGATGACCATGCAGGAAATGGGAACCATAGCACAGGAAAAACTTCCTGTAAAAGTTGTGATCCTGAACAATAACTTTTTAGGAATGGTACGCCAGTGGCAACAGCTGTTTTTCGAAAAACGCTACTCATTTACGAACCTCAACAACCCTGATTTCATTAAACTGGGCGACGGATTTGGAGTTCCTTCAGTAAGGGTAACCGAACGCAACAATCTTGAGGAAGAGATTCAGAAAATGATAGATCACAAAGGGCCTTACCTGCTTGAGGTTATGATTGAAAAAGAAGACAATGTATTCCCGATGGTTCCAACCGGAGCATCTGTATCAGAGATCCTTCTTGAAGTGCCAAAAAAATAAGCAGTAACAACACAAAAAAAGAAAATCATGAAACAGGAGTATATCATATCTGCTTTTACTGAAAATAATATTGGTTTGCTAAACCGGATCACCATTATTTTTACGCGCAGAAAAATCAATATCGAGAGCCTTACCGTTTCGGAATCTGCCATAAAAGGCATCAGTAAGTTTACCATTGTAATTGAAGTAACCGAAGATACCGTTAAAAAAGTGGTAACACAAATTGAAAAACAGGTTGAGGTTCTGAAAGCATTTTATCATACCAACGAAGAGATGATCTTCCAGGAAGTGGCCTTGTATAAAGTTTCAACTGAAGAGTTGATGAAAACAGATCTTATTGAAGGTTTGATCCGGAAATATAATGCCCGCATTCTTGAGGTAACTCACGATTTTACGGTTATTGAAAAGACAGGCCACAAATCAGAGACACAGGAATTTTTCGACCAGCTGAACCAGTTTGGTGTAATGCAGTTTATTCGCTCCGGACGAATTGCTATTACACGTTCTTCTATCGAAAGACTTTCAGAGTTTCTCAGAGAAAGGGATGCAATTTTAGATAAACTGTCAAATTAGTATCAAGATACAAGAATCAAGACACAAGACTTGATCTTAACATGTAAAAGTCACATGTTCTCCTTTAGGTTGCTAAGTAGTCCCGAAACAATGCTGGAACATATCGAAGCAAAAAGGAGGTGTTCCTGACGCTTCGGTCAGGAATAGAGGATTTAATCAAATTAAGAATTCCTGATACGTGATACATGATACTTGATTCTAACATGACAAAGCTCATATTTTGGGTAAAATTGACTATCTTTGCAGCCGTCTAAAAAATTTGATTTTAAACAGGATATAATAAATAAATAAACATGGCAAATTATTTTAGCTCACTTCCTTTTCGTCTGAAAGTACAGGAGTTAGGCAAATGCGACTTTATGGACAGCGCCGAATTCGACGGAGGTGTGGATTATTTAAAAGGAAAAAAAATCGTTATCGTTGGTTGTGGTGCACAAGGTTTAAACCAGGGACTTAATTTACGCGACAGTGGTCTGGACGTAAGTTATGCACTGCGCCAGTCAGCAATTGATGAAAAACGTGCATCCTATCAAAATGCTACTGAAAATAATTTCAAAGTTGGCACATATGAGGAACTGATCCCCACAGCTGATTTAGTGATCAACTTAACTCCGGACAAACAACATACCAATGTAATTGAAGCTGTTGTTCCGTTAATGAAGAAGAATTCATGCCTTTCTTATTCTCACGGTTTCAACATCGTGGAAGAAGGAATGAAGATCCGCGAAGACATTACAGTAATAATGGTCGCACCTAAATCTCCGGGATCCGAGGTTCGCAATGAATACCTCCGTGGCTTTGGTGTTCCTACATTAATTGCGGTTCACCGCGAAAACGACCCGAATGGCGACGGTATGGAAATTGCAAAAGCATATTGCGCCGGAACAGGTGGTCATAAAGCCGGTGTTCTGCACTCTTCTTTTGTTGCCGAAGTGAAATCAGACTTAATGGGTGAGCAAACCATTCTTTGTGGTCTGCTACAAACCGGATCCATTCTGATGTTCGACAAAATGGTTGAAAAAGGCATTGACAAAGGATATGCTTCTAAACTAATCCAGTATGGATGGGAAGTTACAACTGAAGCGTTGAAATTCGGTGGGATCACCAACATGATGGATCGTCTGTCAAATCCAGCCAAGGTTGAGGCTTTCAAACTGGCTGAAGAAATGAAAGAGATTATGCGTCCGCTGTTTATCAAACATATGGATGACATTCTGGACAGTACCTTCTCTACCACCATGATGGAAGACTGGGCCAACGGCGATAAAAACCTGCTGACCTGGAGAGCTGCAACAGCCGAGACCGAATTTGAGAAAACTCCGGCCTCTGATGTTACGATCCCGGAACAGGAATATTTTGATAATGGGACCTTAATGGTAGCCTTTGTAAAAGCAGGTGTGGAACTGGCATTCGAGTCTATGACCGAATCCGGCATCAAACCTGAATCTGCTTATTACGAATCGCTGCACGAAACGCCTCTTATTGCTAACACCATCGCCCGCAAGAAACTGTACGAGATGAACCGTATTATTTCTGATACAGCAGAATACGGTTGTTACCTGTTCGATCATGCCTGCCGTCCGCTTCTGGCCGATTTCATGTCGTCTATTGACACGAATGTTATCGGAAAGAACTTTAACGATGGTAAAGATGCACATGTGGATAATAAGGAACTGATCGAAATTAACGATGAGATCCGTTACCACGAAGTTGAAATTGTAGGTGCCGAACTGCGTGAAGCCATGGCAGCCATGAAGAAAATCGTTTAACAGATTATTCATATTTACAATAACAAAGAACCCGCTTAAAGCGGGTTTTTTTGTCTATAACGCTAGAATAGCGAGGGTTTCGTTCCAAACTAAGCCCTCGCTTTGTGTTTTTAAAGTTTTATCCATGAAATATTTAATGTAATTTTAGATTCTCAAAGTTGAAATGCCCCTGTTCCCAAAGGAACCTTCTGTAAAAAGCTACTTGATGAATCAAAACGATTATATACGAGGTCATTATAGCTACATTTTTTTCGGTATAATTACTATTAATAAATTTCAAAATGAACTTATGATAAAATTAGCAGACATTTATACGTTAAAAAACGAAACAAAAAGAGTTGAGTTCTTTTTATACGGTATTTATGATTTATTAAAAGAAAAATTAGGATTTAGATACACCAAAATAAATGGGAAGGGATATTATTTAAAGGAAAACGATGGAATTTATGAAATTTCATATTTTCATCATTTAGGACATGACTTTCAAAAATACATAGAACAAGAGTTTGACAAACTTGAAATCTCAAATGAAATTGATTATCATAGTTTTATGGATGAATATTTTAAACAGAGACCTATCAGAAACGGAAACTATGCGAGAGAGTATCTCGGAGAAGATTTTCAATTATCCCCCAAAAATCTTCATTTAGTTATGTTAAAAATTGATTCCAAATACCGAAATAATTTCAACTATGAAGAAATGCTAAGTTTTTTGAAAAATGAAAATTTTATTGAATCAAAAGACAAAGCAGCTAATTTTAAAAAGGACACTACGTTATTTTATAAAAAGGTAGCAGAAAATAAGCATCTTATTTTTCATGTAGTCTTTATTGACAAAAAATCAAGCCTCGTTATTTTTGACTTCTCCAAAATAAAAGCAAAAACAGAAAAAGATTTTTTATCACGAAAGACCAAACTAAAAGAAACAATTAAGCCTGACTTTAATTTGTCAGTACACCGGCAACTTTACGAAAAAGAAAAAACATATACTAAAACACCGATATAGGACATGTGATTTTTATAACTTACAAATCGTCATTCAGTTTGTCGTAGTTTTCGGTTTTACGGTTAACCACACTGTGAAATACTTCAAAAATATTAACCGGTTCTGGAATCAAAAAAGTATTAAATGGAAAACAGAATTATTTACAAATACCTTTCGTTAAGAGATGCTTTAAAAGTAATTCTACATAAGACCTTAAAATTTTCACAACCTGATGATTTTAATGATCCTTTTGACTCTTATGAAGAACTTTTAAAGTTTGATATTACAAACAAATTCATCGAAAGTCATAAGAAAATGGGAATATTACATTTAGATGAAGCTGATGAAAAACTTTCAAAAAAGGGACTAATTAATAGCTTAAAGACAAACGTTTATACATTTGAGAATGAAGATACAAAAGCCGTTTTTGAAGAAGCAAAAAAACATCTTTGGATTTCATGCTTTAGTAAAACTTACAAGGAAATATTAATGTGGTCTCATTATGGCAACTATCACAAAGGAGTTTGTATTGGATTTAACTATGATGGGTTAAGCAAAACCTTTGACTTTATACCATCTGAAGTAAGATATAAAAAGCATTTCAAAAAAATAAATTATTGTACAAACGAGAGAAAAGCTTTGGAATATTTAATCAATGTAAAATCTAACAAGTGGAAATATGAAAAGGAAATCCGTTTAAGAACATACCCAGAAAGGGCGCCAGGTTTAAATTCAAAAGGAATTGTTTCAATCCATCCAAATAGTATCTCAAAGATCATAATTGGGTGTAATTGTCCAATTAATTCAGCTAATATTAAAAACAGACTTTTAAAGCTGAATTTCAAAAATGTTGAATTAATTCAATTGTCAAAATCAAAGAATTCATTTGAATTAGATGAAATCAAATTATAATAATTAACTAAGTAGTTTTCAAATTTCATATTGGTTTCTATCTGAATATTGACCCTACTTAACGACTTTTTCTATTGTCATTACTTAAACAATTTAGTTTTGAATAAAAGGTAAATATTCCTTTAATAAGTGGCAAAATTTCCCTAATTTTGACAAAACAAAAATTATGAGCCACGCAATGCAGGAACATATCAGCGAGATTCAGAATATACAAATTCCGGACAGGTTATCCAATACAGACGTTATTACGTGGCTTGATACCAAAGACATTGACTGGAAGTATATGCTTCTTTTTAAACAAAATACTGCACTAAAGGATGAGGTTATTTCTGACTGGCTGAATATTAGTGTCAAAACACTGAGAAATTACCGAAAGCCGGCTAATAAAATAAAAGATAATGTAAAAGAACAGTTGTTACTTCTGCTCTCACTGTTTGCGCATGGGAAAGAAATTTTTGGCACTAATGACGATTTTAATGCCTGGCTCAATCAGGAAAATTTTTATTTCGATGGCAAAGCTCCGGTGTCCTATTTAAATACAATTGCAGGAATAAGGTTTGTCGAGAGCAGACTAATAGCTATGGAATACGGTGATAACGTCTGAGTATGGAAGTTTTTAGAATATCAAAAACAGATTACGCTGACAAACTCACCTCATCCGGTAGTGCCAACCGCTGGAATTACCATGGGCAACATGTTATTTATACAGGGTCTTCAAGATCATTATCAACACTGGAATTAATTGTTCACCGGGGAACTATAATACCAAAGATTGAATATAAAGTTATGGTTATTTCTATAGCAGATGATGACAAGCTGGTACGGCAAATTCTGGTTAAAGACTTAGCAAAAGACTGGCGAAAAATGTCTGCTTATGCTGTACTTCAAAAAACAGGTTCTGAATGGTACGAGAATCAGGAAACGCTGGTTCTTAAAGTTCCATCGGCAGTTATTCCCAAAGAGTACAACTACATTATAAACACTGAGCATCCTGATTTTTTGAAATATGTGCAATTAATTCGTACTGAAGAATATTTCTGGGATACAAGATTATTTTAAATCCATAACTTCTTTAAAAGTTATAAGAATATTGAAAATAAAAAACAGTCCTTTCTTGTTAAATTCACATACATGAAAAACTTTAAAAATACATTGATTCAGATATCACACGATGGTATGGGATCAGGAGATGAAGCCTTGGGTTTGCAACTTATTACTAACTATTTTAAGTTGATGAATGAAGAAGATGAATTGCCCCGTTTTATTGTGTTTTACAATAGCGGCGTAAAATTAATTTGTAAAAGTTCTCCGGTTATAGACGTTGCCAAAGCATTGGAGCAAAAAGGTGTAAAGCTGATGGCCTGTAAAACCTGTCTGAAGCATTATGACTTAATGGACAAAATTGAAGTTGGCATTGCAGGAACGATGATGGATATTATTGAGCTGCAAAAAATAGCTGATAAGGTTATTACGCTGTAAAATCCTTATAAAACAAAGCGAGGGCTTCGTTTTGAATGAAACCCTCGCTTGTTATATCGGAATAATACTAATTTTTTCCTAATGCTTTCAGCATGGTACGGCCAATGTCAGATGGTGATTTTACCACATGAATGCCACAATCTGCCATAATTTTCATTTTGGCTTCTGCCGTATCGGCTTTACCACCCACAATGGCACCCGCATGTCCCATACGTTTTCCTTTTGGAGCAGTCTGACCTGCAATAAATCCAACAACCGGTTTGGTTCCGTTTTCCTTAATCCATTCGGCAGCCTCAACCTCCATGCTACCACCTATTTCACCAATAAGTATAATACCCTCCGTTTCCGGATCATTCATAAACATTTCAACGATATCTTTTGTGGAAGATCCTATAATAGGGTCACCACCTATACCGATACACGATGACTGGCCTAAACCAACCTGCCCTGTCTGATAAACGGCTTCATATGTTAATGTGCCAGAACGTGACACGATACCAATTTTACCCGGTGTATGAATAAAGCCAGGCATAATACCAACTTTACCGGCTCCCGGTGTAATAATTCCCGGACAATTCGGACCAACCAGACGGGCTTGACTTTCTTTCAGATATTCCTGAACCTTAACCATATCCTGAGTCGGAATGCCTTCCGTAATGGCTACAATTGTTTTAATTCCGGCCTCAGCAGCTTCCATAATGGCATCGGCAGCAAATGGCGGCGGAACAAAAATTACGGAAACATCGGCTCCTGTTGCTTTTACTGCTTCAGAAACTGTATTAAAAACAGGCAGGTCCATATGCAATGTGCCTCCTTTACCAGGAGTTACACCACCTACCACATTTGTGCCGTATTCAATCATTTGACCGGCATGAAAGGATCCCTCTTTTCCTGTGAATCCCTGAACAAGTACTTTTGATTCTTTAGTGAGAAGTATTGCCATCTTTTTTTTGAACTAAGGTTAAGTATTGTGTTTACGTTACAGAACAAGATGCCTTTGCAAAATGTTTAAAACGGCTGTAAAAATATTGTGTAACAAGGCATTATTTACGGCTGGTATCTTCATTTGTATTGGCGTTATTTTCTTCTTTCTTCTTCAGAAGGCTCTTGTAATGCTGAACCAATTCACCAAAGCTATTGAATTCTTCCTTATAAACAAAACCAAATCCCTGTGTTGTTGGAGAGTTTTCGTAAATGATGTTATCATTGGTATGGGAATACGCTTTAAGTTTAAAATTACCTTTAGGGTTCAGGCGGTAATCCACATCAAAATCTCCCACAAAATTCGATGCAGATGTCTGTGTTTCCCGGTAACCAAAGTTTCCGTTAATCGACAATTTATCGTTAAACATTTTAGTACTGAACATCATCTCTACCTCCTGCTTTGTTAACGATGCAGCATCGGCAGGCCTGTAATTAACTCCCAGGTCAAAATCGTCGCTAAGCTGTGACAGCATGTTACTTAACTGATTCGATGCAAACTCACTGGCTGTAACTACCGCAGCCTGGTTGGAAGCACCATAGTTGGGATTTCCTTCAATTGAATAGAAACGGTTAAACATTAAAAGATAAATCACCTGCCGCTGGACTTCATTCTCATTACTCAGAACATTTGCAACACTTTGCTGCGTCACCTGATCTGCCGTTGGAAGAACCACATCAAACTTAATCGTCGGGTTCATAAGATTATCGGTCAGCATCATATGACAGTTTACCGGAACCCGTAAGCTTCTGTTAACATCATCCACCGCTCCGTTCTGTAATAAATCATACAGGGAAGCTTTTGTTCTGTAATAGGCATCGAGGTTCAATGTCGCATTATACGGATCACCACTCCATTTGATTACACCCCCCGGTTCAATGTCAAATCGTTTATTAATGACATTCTGAGCCGTAAACAGGTATTCACCGCTGGTCACTGTATAGTCTCCGTACATTTTAAAGTCGGACTTGGTATCGTAACTAAAGTCCAACGTTCCACTCCCCTGTCCTTTTATTATATCTCCGATCCTGGAATCAAAGATAAGTTCCACCTTTGCATCCGGCGTTGCTTCCACTTCCATATTGAAAGAGAATCCTGACAAATCCAGATTCTCCTCTTCTTTTTCAACCTGTTGAGAACTCTCTTTTTGAGAAACGAACCGTACAAATCCGCTTTCTGCTGCCACTTCTGTCGATGTCAATGGCAAAAAGATTTCTGAATTGCTTTCCGTCCTTGCATTGATATCCATATGCACTTTCGATCCCTCGCCATAAATTGCCATAACGCCTGTTCCGTAAACAGTTCCATAATAAATATCATTATCCTTGGACGTTGTATTTAATGCGAGCATATTGTTAAAGTCAAGGAACATATCGAACGACATATCCTTAAAGGTTTTGTGCTTAAGTTCACCATTGAACGTTCCACTATGACCATAAACATCATAAACTTTTATGTTCCTGAACTCAATAGCATCCTCCACAAAATGAACGGAATCCGACAGAAAATACCGCGTATTAAGGTAACCAACGTCAAATGATCCGTTCTCAAGGAATACATCCCCTACCAGTTTCAGGTGTTTAACATTTCCTTCCAAAGCTATTTTTCCTGAACCCAACCCCTGCATATTTTGCATGATGGTTTCCAGGTATGGTTGTATGTATTTAACAGGCAGGTTTTCCATATCTCCTGCTAAATAAAGTGAGTCATCTGCAGGAAAATAAGCCCCGTTAATATCCAACTGCTGATCTTTACTTATAACATTTTCACCGTAAATATTCATTTTCCGGTTTACCTCATCCCAGTCGCTTTTTACGTCCATATCGCCGGCATAAATATTATTCAGTACAAAATCTGTTATCCTGAAATCCGAATTTATTACCGGGGTTCCGAAACCAGCATTGATATATGACTGACCCGTTATCCTTCCCTGTAACAACAGATTCTCAGCATTTAAAAACTGTGAAAAATATTCCAGTTCAAAACCTTCCACATCAAGGCTAAAAGTATCGGATTTAAGTTTTGAGAGTTTTCCGTTGGCTGCCAGGAACCTGTCGTTGTTATTGATAAAAACCGAGGCAAAATCAACACCTGTAGTATCAATAATTACTGTAGCGGGCGAAATCGTCCAAAGTGAATCACTGATTGTCATGTGCGATGGCCGGATATTAAACGTTGACTGTAAAAGATCATCATCCACGCGCTTTAACATAAACCCGGTATTCAAATTTCCTTCATAAACCGTACTGCTGTTATTTTTCCAAACTACGGAATTCTCAATGCTGTCACCCTTCGACATCATCGTATACCGTATGTTTTCCAGAAATTTATTATTCATGTCCAGTTTATCCATGGAAAGCACCGCTTCTATATCCTGATTGTTGTTTTGTTTGAGGTCGAAATTCAAAGTATCAATGCTGAATTTTTTAAACCGTGCCTTATCAAATGAAAGGGACAAATTCAAATTATTATCAACATCATTTATACGACCATTCAGATTTCCTGAAGAAGAGATAGAAAAAGGCAGTTCAAAAACATTAGCAATATTTTCAATACTTGAAACCGTAAATGAAAAATCAAATTGGTTCTCTGTGACTTGCTTTTTATCACTTATGGTAGAAGCCAATGTTGGCAGAAATGGGTGAACGATTTCAGCAAACGAATTTTTAAGCTCACCAAATTTATATTGTCCGGAAATCTGTCCGTTTAACCAGTCTGAATTGATTTGAATTGATGAGTGGTCAAATTCCCTGTTAAAAAAGACTGTCGCATTCGAAGTAGTAATATCGCCATTTTTGTTGGAGTATTTCAGATCATACAATCCAATATAGCCTTCCAGATTTTCCAGTGCGTCACCTTTAAGTTTTGTTTTTAGCTGCGTATTTAAGATGCCGTTTTTAAATTTTTGGGACAATTTAAGCTGATAAGGAGCGATTTTACGAATATCGGCTTCAAAGTCAAAGATAGGCATGACGTCTGAGAAATCTATCCTACCTGTAAAAAGCATGGATATATTCGGATCGTTAATGTTTACTCCTCCGTTAAAATGCTTGTTCCCGAATACACCGCGCAGGAAGATATTTGTATAGGTATACCCATGAAACTCCAGTGAAGAAATCTCGCCGTTAATAAACATCGACATATAATCGTCATAAGGATCATCAGCTTCAAGTTCCACATTCATGCTTGCAAAACCAAGCTCATCCTCTTTATCAAGAAGTTTTCCTACATTAAATCCTTCGGTATTTACATTACCGGTTATCTCAATTTTTTCCTGCTTCACATTATCCTTTAAAGCTACATCGGCATGAATAGAGCCCAACTCAGAATTCAGTTCCCCAAATGCGACAAAGTCTCCGGGAAAACCGGTTAGTGAACCTGTATAAAGTAGCCGCCCGAATTTTATCAACTCATTCTTAAACGGCATCTCCCTTTTCAAATGCTTCTCCAGTTCCGGGATAACATTTTTGGGAGAAATAAACATGCGGTTAAAATCGGCAAAGATGAATGAATTGTGAAAATCAGGAAGACCTGTTATACTAATATTGAAAAGCAAGTCAAAGGCTCCACCGGCTGACAATAGCAGGTCATTCCCCCTGATGTCACCCAACGAACCGTTTATCTTTCCACTGAAATTTATCTTTTCAGAAATGTCCGGATACTTTTTTATAAACCGTCGCATATCAGATGAGGCAATTCTCAGTTCGTTCACATCAAAGGTAACAGCCGTTTTAGGATCAATAATATGATGCAGAACGCTATCTCCTTTTATCTCAGCGGTCACAACATCCGCTTTCGAATGATCAGTCTGCAATTTTAGATCGGAAAGACTGAGTTTATTGGGGGTTAATATAAATTTTGTACTAAAATCGTTTAGCACCACACCAGCTGTATCAATAAATTCGAGATCTTTCACCAAAAGGTTTATAGAGTCTTTAGAGACATTCAGAAGGTCAACACGCAATTTTGTATCCCTGATCCTGTAATCCTGCTGCCCGTAAAATGCCAGATCACCGTTTTCAACATCAAGGGTTTTCAACCTAAAATCCCATTTCTCTTTCGGCAAAGTATCCTGTGTAAAAAGAGAGTCAATCAAAAACGAAAAATTAAAATCATCTTTCGTAAACTGTTTAACCCTGCATGTTGTTTGATATAATTTAAGTGAAGAAATATGAACCTTTTTATCAAAAACGTTCAACGAATCGAAATTAGCCTGCAACAGATGGGCATAAAACAACGTATCTTTTTTCTGATCGGCAACAAAGACATCTTCAAGCGAGAGGTCGTGGAAGAAGCTGAATTTAACCTTTCCAACGGTAATTTCACTTCCTGTCTGTTCCGAGATATCGTCCAAAATCCTGTGTACCAGCATAGTTTGCACACCATGTTGCTTAATCATAAAATACGCTGTCAGGGGAATACCAATCAGCAGAACCATGACTATAACCGCTATTTTCCAGAGATTTTTAATACCTTTGAAGCCATTTTTTGTTCGAATACAAAAATATAAAAAATAAGTGCACAATTAAGGTAACAAAAAGCGTGCATTTCTTTAAATAACGTAAAAAATGAGTACAATTATATTAGGCATTGAATCTTCATGCGATGACACATCAGCGGCGGTTATCAGGGACGGTGTTATCCTTTCGAATGAAATCGCCAATCAGAAGGTACACGAACAATATGGAGGTGTGGTTCCTGAACTTGCCAGCAGAGCACATCAACAGAACATAATTCCGGTGGTTGACAGCGCCATAAAAAAAGCTGACATTCATAAAGAAGATATCACGGCTATTGCCTTTACGCGTGGTCCCGGCCTTTTAGGTTCATTACTCGTAGGCACATCTTTTGCCAAAGGGTTTGCCCGCAGCCTGAACGTTCCCATGATGGAAATCAACCATCTTCAGGCACATGTGCTGGCTCACTTTATTAAGGAAGATGATAATGACGAGAACGCACCGAAATTCCCGTTTATCTGCCTTCTGGTATCCGGTGGTAATTCGCAGATCATCCTGGTTCATAACCACTACAAAATGGAAATCATTGGGCAAACCATTGATGATGCTGCCGGTGAAGCTTTCGACAAGTGCGCTAAAGTTATGGGCCTGCCCTATCCAGGTGGCCCGGTAATTGACAAACTTGCTAAAGAAGGTGATCCTGAAAAATTTGAATTCAACAAACCAAGAATAAAAGGATACGATTACAGTTTTAGCGGACTGAAAACTTCGTTCCTGTACTTTTTAAGGGATCAGATAAAAGAAGACCCGGATTTTATAGAGCATAATAAAGAAGATCTGTGTGCATCGCTTCAAAAAACCATCATTGATATTCTTTTGGCAAAACTTAAAAAAGCTGCTAAGGATTATAACGTTAAAGAGATTGCTGTAGCCGGAGGTGTTTCGGCTAATTCGGGTTTAAGAGCAGCTTTACAAACAACGGCAGATAAAGCCGGATGGAACCTGTTTATTCCAAAATTTGCTTATACAACAGATAATGCGGCCATGGTGGCCATAACAGGTTATTACAAATATCTGAACGGTGAATTCACATCGTACGATGTTGCCCCGTTTTCAAGGACAACGATTGATTAATGCGTGTAAAGCAACATATCGACAGGTTCAGAGCCCTGCTGAAACCTTACAGGGAAATCCTAAGGTTTATGTTGATTGTTATACTGGTTCATATTATATGGAAAGTATCATTTTTCGCATCCGATGACGACAGTTTTATAACGTTTCTTACACTGAATGTCTCCAAACCGTTTATTTATATTTCGAATCATTTCACATCCGTCACACAGTATATTATCAACAACATTTTAGGGATTGAAACCTTTAGGTATAACCAACAATTGTATTTTGATAATTCTCCCGGAATTTCGATTGTGTGGGCATGTTCAGGTGTAAAACAATACCTGATGATGTTTTTTGTGATCCTGTTTGCATCCGGAAGCTGGTTGAAGAAACTATGGTACATTCCTCTCTCTATTCTTGGAATGTATGTTCTTAATGTTTTCAGGCTGGTGATACTTACCCTCGTCACCCGTTTCCACATCGAGTGGTTCGACTTCACCCATAAAGTCATTTTCAGGGTTATCATTTATGGCGGGCTCTTCCTGTTTTGGTGGCTTTGGGTGGAAAGAATTACGAAAAATCCTCCGTCACGACTCAAAGTGACACCTCCTTTGAGAAAGGAGGACAATCCTGCTTCCTGACACTTGCGTCTTGAGTCTGATTTACAATTTTGTTCCGTAAGCCAGATCGCCGGCATCACCAAGTCCTGGAACGATATACGATTTATCATTCAGCTCCGGATCGATAGCCGCAATCCATAAATGCACATTATCAAACGGCAGGTGTTTCTGAATATAGTCCACCCCATCCTGACTTCCAATGATACATGCTAAATGCAGTATTTTGGGCTCGCCCTTTGTCTTTAATGCATTATAAGCCAGCTCGAGCGATGAACCGGTTGCCAGCATCGGGTCTGTAACAATCAGTGTCTTTCCGGTTATGTCGGGAGAAGAAATATATTCGATGGCAATTTCAAAACTCAGCTTATCCTTGTATTTGCGGTATGCAGATACGAAAGCATTTTCTGCATAATCAAAATAACTTAAAAAGCCCTGATGCAAAGGTAGTCCGGCACGCAAAATCGTTCCAATAACAATCTTATCCTGAACCATGGGGATTCGTGCCACACCTAACGGCGTATTCACGTCGTTTTCCTCAAAATCCATGGTTTTACTGATCTCAAAGGCCATTAGTTCACCTATTCTTTCAATATTTCGTCTGAACCTTAACGGATCTTTCTGAACTGACACATCCCTGATCTGGGCAATAAAATTATTTAAGATTGAATTTTCTTTTGATAAGTCGTGTAAATGCATTTCCTGTTGTTTAAAAACCTCCCAAAGATGGCAAAAAAATCAATGAGTTGAAAATAGTATTTTTAATATAGTCATCGGGTGAATATTCAGAATTTGCAGATAATCACCCGGTGCCTAAAAACATATTATGAAATTACACTCAATTGTTTGCCAATTTTCACGAAGGCCTTAATCGCCTTATCCAGATGCTCTTTTTCATGTGCTGCGGACAACTGCACGCGAATCCTCGCCTGACCTTTAGGAACTACAGGATAAGAAAAGCCTATCACATATATTCCTTCATCCAGTAATTTATCCGCAAACTCCGATGAAAGTTTGGCGTCGTACAACATAACCGCACAAATGGCTGAAGCAGTCGGTTTAATATCGAAACCTGCACCCTTCATTTTTTCCATGAAATACGTTGTATTGTCATGTAACTTATCCTGTAATGCATTGGTTTCCTCCATCATATCGAACATCTCAATTCCTGCTGCCACAACCATAGGTGGCAACGAATTAGAAAAAAGATAAGGTCTGGATTTCTGCCGTAGCATTTCAATAATTTCCTTTTTCCCGGTCGTAAAACCACCAATAGCACCGCCAAAAGCTTTGCCCAGTGTTCCGGTTATAATTTCAACTTTGCCCTTCAGGTTATACAATTCCGTTACACCTCGCCCTGTATCTCCAACAACACCTGCCGAATGCGATTCATCAACCATAACCATGGCATCGTATTTATTGGCCAGGTCTACAATTTTATCCAGCGGGCACACATTTCCGTCCATACTAAACACGCCATCAGTTACTACAATCCTGAATCTGTCAGCCTGAGCTTCTTTCAATTGTTTTTCCAGGTCAGTCATATCGGCATTACTGTAACGGTAACGGGCAGCTTTACAAAGCCGCACACCGTCGATTATTGATGCATGGTTCAAACTATCGGAAATAATAGCATCGTCCTCCGTCAACAACGGTTCAAATACCCCACCGTTAGCATCGAAACAAGCGGCATACAAAATTGTATCTTCCGTACCAAAGAACCGTGCTATTTTTTGCTCCAGTTCCTTATGCAGGTCGGTGGTTCCGCAGATAAACCGAACCGATGACATGCCATAACCATGCGAATCCAATGCCAACTTTGCGGCTTTAATTAACCTTTTATTATTTGACAAGCCAAGGTAGTTATTCGCACAAAAATTCAGAACTTCCTTCCCGTCCAAAGTTCGGATTACAGCACCCTGCGGCGAAGTAATTATACGTTCATTTTTAGATAAACCTGCTTCTGTAATTTCGTCTAACTGTTCCTGTAAATGTGTTTTGAAATCTTCGTACATAGCTTATAATTTTATTATTCCCAATCCAGAATTACTTTACCGCAGTTTCCCTCATCCATTATTTCAAAGGCTTTTTCAAATTCATCAGCTTTCAGGCGGTGAGTAATCATGGGTGAAATATCCAGACCTGACATCAGCATTTGTTCCATATGATACCACGTTTCAAACATTTCCCGGCCATAGATACCTTTAATGGTAATACCTTTGAATATAATTTTGTCCCAGTCAACATACGTGTGCGAGGGTGGAATCCCCAGCATTGATATCTTACCACTGTTGTACATATGTGCCACCATATCGTTAAAGGCTTCGGGTGATCCGGAACATTCCAGCCCGATATCAAATCCCCTGATCTGGAACTCTTTTACCACATCGTCGAGGCTTTCCTTCAGCGGATTTATCACTTTGTTAGCGCCCATCTGTTTGGCCAGCTCAATCCGGTAAGGATTGGTTTCCGTAGCAACCACGTAACGCGCACCGGCAAAACGTGCAATGGCAATACACATGCTACCGATCAAACCGGCACCGGTTACCAATACATCTTCACCAATAATCGGAAAACTCAGTGTTGTATGTGTGGCATTGCCCAGCGGGTCCATAATGCTCACAATTTCATCAGGAATCACTTTATTAATTTTCAGCACATTGGAGGACGGCACTACGACGTATTCTGCAAATGCACCATTGGTATTTACACCAATCCCAATGGTTTTCTCACAAATATGCTGACGTCCCCGCCGGCAGTTTCTGCAAATGCCACAGGCAATATGTCCTTCACCTGTTACTCTGTCTCCGATTCGCAAACCGGTTACTTCTGAACCCATGGCTGCCACAGTCCCTACATATTCATGACCAATGACCAATGGCGGCTTAATGGTTTTCTGTGCCCACTCATCCCAGCGGTAAATATGTAGATCTGTACCACAAACAGCAGTCTTTTTTATTTTTATCAATACATCGTTATGCCCGACTTCAGGAAGCGGAACATCTTCCATCCACAGTCCCCTTTCAGGTCTGGCTTTAACAATAGCCTTCATTTTTGCCATAAAAATCCAAGTTTTAAACCAAACTTAAATTTCTATGAATTCAAAAAAAGAAACAATGGGATTTGTCATGAATCAATTCACAAGATTCTCCTTTTTAAGGAAATCTCACAAGTTCATATAAAACTATGGACGACTTTCACAAAAAGATCAGTTATTAGCAAGGTAAATTCTTATATATAGACAAGAAAACCAGAACAGGAAAATTATATCCTTAAAAATAAGTAATACCTTTGAATTACCATATCTACTATGACAATGAATGTTTGTAATTTTCAATTGAAGAATAATATTAAATAATCTTTTATAATTAACTGACTATGAAAAATTTCATTTTTATTTCAGCCTGTTTGATCATAATTTCAACATGTAAAGGAAAAGAGAAAAATGAGACAAAAGATGTTAAAATCCTAAAAACAAACAAAGAATTAACATTTGATGTAGATACGAGCATTAGTGATGCTAATAAGCTTAATACTATAGCTGTAAAATTATTAAGAAAAAGTGAATCTAAGTTCATTGATAAGAACGAAAAGGACTCAACATTAAGACTATCTATATTTATTTTGAATAAGGCTATAAAGAATGATAGTAATTTTTATATTGCCTACATTAACAAGGCTAAAGCTTTAAGGAACATTGGAGCTATAAATGAATCCATACTTGTTTTAAAAAAGTTAATTAAACGGGAAAGCTATGCTCAAGGACTTTTATTTTTAGGACTTATTTATGAAAAAGCAGGAGATATGGATATGGCAAATGATTATTATACTAAAGCACTTGAGGCTTATGATATTAAATTTAAATCGTTTGAAGGTACCACAATGGATGAAATAAACAGAGAATATGTATTATTACTTTTGGAGGGAAAAGAAAAATCGCTTAAAAGAATTAATGAACAATTAAAAGAAAACCCTGACGATCAAGATCTTATTTTCAAAAAAAGTATTATTGACGGTTTCAACAGAGAGGAATTTATTGCCAATTTTTAATAATTATCAAACCCATACTCCTTATCTTTCATCCCAAAGGTACTTTTCATCTTGACAATCAAATTGGTTCTCGTTTTAGAGAAAAGTTTTATCGTGGGAGTTTTTCTTCGTTCGCCATAGTGTCTTTTAATACGGCGTGGCTTTATAAATGCTTTGATCAATTCAGGCAATACAAACTAGGTCATAAGCTATTAGTGATTTGGCATACAACAATAATACGGAAATACGGAACAAGTGATTTAAGAATATTTCCAGAATTCAATAAAAACCAATAAAACACTTTTCTTTTAATTATAAAATCAACTATTGACACTAACCATAATTTTATATACTTTTGGTATATAATATATATATATGAAAACAATATCTCTAAAAATAGATGATGCTATTTTTAAAGAAACCGAAATGGTTCTTTCAAAATTAAACAAGTCAAGAAACAGATATATTAACGATGCTCTGGAATACTACAACAGGGTTCAAAAGAAAGCAATTATAGAAAAAAAGCTCGAACAGGAATCTTACCTGGTTAAAAATGACTCCATGTCTGTTTTGAAAGATTTTGAAGATATTGATTATGTTGATTAAACAGTATGAAATCTGGATTGCAGATTTAAATCCCAGAATTGGAACAGAATCTGGAAAAACAAGACCTGTAATGGTCCTTCAAACCAACCTTCTTAATAAAATACCTCACCCATCCACTATAATTTGTCCTATAACAACAAAAGTGAAAAGTGAAGCAGAAATTTTGAGGGTACATGTTAGAAAAGGCCAGGCTAACTTAAATCAAAACTGTGATATTATGCTTGATCAAATCAGAGCAATTGACAATAAACGACTTATTAAAAGAATAGGGAACCTGCCCACTGATCTGATCAAAACCGTAAAAGAAAACATGATGATAGTTCTGGACCTGGATTTTTAATCCAGGTGAAAAGTATTTATGTTATTTATTCTTTTTCTTCCACTGTTTAGAAAATGATTGTTGTGCAAAATCAGGCATGTCACGTCGCGGCCCCCAAAGTGGCTGGCCGACCATGTTGCCTCCCATATTTTTTAACGAACCATGCAGCATGTCCATTTTTTTGCGGTCGTTTAACACCATTCTCAAACCGCTCATAGCTATTTTTTCGCCGATCTCCACATAACCTTTTTCAACTCCATCGCGACGGTTGGATAATAATAATTTGGGCAACGGAATTTTAACAGGACAAACCTCACCGCATTTTTCGCACAGGGAGCAGGCATGGCTTAAATGTCTGTCACCCTCAAAACCATTCAGGAAAGGTGAAATAATGGACCCGATAGGGCCGGTATAAGTTGTATCGTAGGTATAGCCACCTACCAGACGATAAACCGGACAGGCATTCAGACAGGCACCACATCGGATGCAGGCCAGCGCCTCCTTCTGCTCATCGGATTCAAAAATATTCGTTCTACCGTTATCCAGCAGAATTATCACCATACGTTTTGGTCCTACACCTTCATCAGATTTGGCAGGCCCCGAAAAGATAGAATTGTAAGCTGTAACCTTTTGGCCGGTTCCCTTATGAGCCAATAATGGCCACATGGTATTTAAATGTTCCAGCGAAGGAATCAGTTTTTCAATACCGACCAGAACAATGTGCGTCTGAGGCATGGATGCCGTTAAGAGAATGTTACCCTCGTTTTCTGTAAGGCAAACGCTTCCACTATCAGCAACTAAAAAGTTAGCACCTGTAATCCCGACATCGGCGTGAACGAATTTTTTCCTTAATACGCCTCGTACAAATCCCGTTAATTCTTCCGGAGTGGAATTTTCGTCTGTATTAAATTTTTCGTGGAATAAATCCGCCACATCTTCTTTGGACTTATGCATGGCGGGAGTCAGAATATGATATGGTTTTTCTCCTGCAACCTGAACAATGAACTCACCAAGATCTGTTTCAACAGCTTCATATCCCCAGGCTTCAACAGTTTCGTTAAAGTGCAGCTCCTCAGTTATCATCGATTTCCCTTTGACGATGAGTTTTGCGTCCTCCTCTTCCATCACCTGCTTAACGTGCTGCATTGCTTCATCCTTGTCAAGCGCCCATCGCACTTCTGCTCCGTTGGCAATGGCATTCTTTTCAAACTGAACAAGGTAATCAGCCCAGTTGTCCAGCATATGTCGTTTAATCCATGCCGCCCTGTTCCTTGCAAGTTCAAGATCAGCATAATTATCCAAACCTCGCTTTACAGCACCATCATACCTGTTGATATTAAACGACAACGTTTTACGATGTTTCGCATCAAAGCTTTTTGCTTCGGCATCTTTAAGGAACTGTTTATATCGTTTACTCATACATATAACCGTTGAAACAAAAGTAAGATTTTAAATACAATCGTCACACTCTCGGGATAAACAGTCTTATTTTTTTATCCTTTGAAGGCTCACTTTTTTCGACTAATTTTGTTTACAGCAAAAACTTCTGCATGAAATTATTTACAGCCGATCAAATACGCAGTCTCGATAAATACACGATAGAAAACGAACCCATAAGCTCTATCGATCTGATGGAAAGGGCATCGGGCAAATTATTCAGGGTCATAAAAAAGCTTTTTAAACAGGACACCGAAATTGCTGTATTTGCCGGCCCGGGGAATAATGGTGGTGACGGACTTGCGGTAGCACGATTACTGACAAATGATGATTATACCGTTTCCGTTTACCTTTTTACAAAGACAGATAAGTTATCACCCGATTGTAAAACAAATTACGACAGGCTTATTTCCATTGGCGTTCAATCGGAAACCGTTAATCCCACAAAGCTTCCTGGTCTTGAAAACAAGGTGGTAATTGATGCTATTTTCGGATCGGGTTTATCAAGAAAAGCAGAAGGAACATATGGCCAGGTTATACAATTTATAAACCAAAACAAGTGTACCGTAATTTCGATTGATGTTCCATCTGGGTTATTTTGTGAATCCAATTCGGACAACGATCCTGAATCAATTATTCAGGCGCATTACACCATTTCATTTCAGGTGCCAAAAATGGCTTACCTTTTTGCCGAAAACGAGCAGTTTACCGGACATGTGATTGTTGAGGATATCGGTTTAATGAGAGAGGCTATGGATAAAACGCCATCACCTTACAAGCTCATTGACAAAGCAGATGCTGCTTACATTCTAAAGAAAAGAAAAAAATTCTCGCATAAAGGAACCTATGGTCATGCACTGTTACTGGCCGGAAGCTACGGTAAAATGGGTGCTGCCATCCTTTCATCAAAAGCCTGCCTGAAAAGCGGAGTCGGATTGCTGACAACACATGTTCCAAAATGCGGATACGATATTTTTCAGACAGCCGTTCCTGAAGCTATGGCCTGCATTGACCGTTCAGAATACCTGATATCAGGACTACCGGATCTTTCACCCTTTAATGCTATTGCAATCGGACCCGGCATCGGCACAAAACCCAATACCGTTTCGTTAATGAAGGATCTGCTTGAACAGTATTCAGGAGACATGGTAATTGATGCGGACGGATTGAATATATTGTCCCAGAATAAAGATCTGCTGGAAAAACTGCCTCCAAATACTATCTTAACTCCTCATCCCGGAGAATTTGCACGATTATTCGGATCATACAAAGATGGTTTTGAACGGATGCAAAGGCAGATTGAATTGTCAAAACAATACAACTGTATTATTGTTTTAAAAGGAGCACATACGGCTGTTACAAACCCTGAAGGAGAATGCCATTTTAATACCACAGGAAATCCCGGCATGGCAAGTGCCGGAAGTGGTGATGCTTTAACAGGAATGATCCTTTCTTTTTTATCGCAGGGTTACCCTGCATTTGAAGCAGCAAAATTAGCCGTCTGGCTTCACGGAAAATCTGCTGATATGTTTGTACTAAATCAGGGCATGGAAGCGTTAACTGCAACAGATATAATTAACGGAATAGGAACAACAATTCATGAAAATTTAATTGGTTCCGCTAAAGAAAACTATTTTTAAGATGAACAGAATGAGACACATCATCCCGTTTTTGATCGCGATAATTTTTATTACCGGGTGTAACAGCAACCAAAATATGCCGGCAGAACCGGAAGCATCAATCCAGGTTACACATCTTGATCAGCTTGAAGTGGCAAAAGACAGTACGCTTGTATACGCCTTACCTCAGACCAGGCTTAAATTTAAAATTACCGCTGAGAAAATAATTAAGAAAACCGGACCACTATACCGTTATTCAGAACGTTTTTTGGGAATAAAGGATGTTATTCTTAAAGATGAGATCTCATATAAAATTAAAACAATAGAACTGGAAACAGTTAGTGAACCTGATCCGGACCAGTATTACCAGGTTTCATATTCAGGAAAAGGATTCGTACCGCCACTGCGTCTCACTGAAGAAGGATGTATTGCCGGATATAATACTAATCCTGTGATGATTGAAAAGGAGGAAGAATTAATCTTAACAGATCAGGAGCCTTTGGACACATCGTTTAAATACACTCCATACCTGGAAGACCAACTGGTGGTAAATTCAACTGCTAAAATGGCCGAGGAAGCAGCTAATTTTATATACCGTATCAGAGATAACCGTGCCTCACTTGTATCCGGGGAACTGAATTATTTTCCTTCGGATGGCAGTGCCCTGTCCATTAGTCTTAATGAGATGGATAGAATGGAAAAAGATTTCCTTTCGTTATTCTTAGGAAAAGAAGTAAAAGAAGAAGTTGTTTTTAATCTCGATTATCTTCCGGAATCAAAGGTCAGTAAAGCATTATTTTTCAGGTTTTCACAATTTAAAGGTTTGGTTGATAAAACAGATTTGAGTGGTAGCCCGTATTACATGACCGTTCAATTAAAAACGGATAATCTCATTACAAACGATACCTTGAATAAGGTAACATATCATGGACTTTTCTACAGGGTACCTGCAAAAGTTACGGTAAAACTATCGGATGGAACAAATACATTATTCAACAGTGATGCCACTGTCGCACAGTTCGGATCAGTTCTGAGCCTACCTGCTTCACTTTGTACTATTCCTGGTATTTCCATCAGTTTTTACAAAGAAACAGGTGCTATAAATTCAATTGACAAGCAATAAACGAGTATCAGGTATCAGGAAGCAAGACACAAGACAAACACAAAATACACACAAATGAAAATTTACGAATTAGAACCTCAGATTCTTTGGAAACATTTTTATAATCTGACACAAATTCCACGTCCGTCCCATCACGAAGCAAAAGCCAGGGAATACGTTACAGAATTTGCAAAATCACATAATCTGGTATATCTGGTGGATGAAACCGGGAATGTTGTGATCCGAAAAGCTGCAACAAACGGACTTGAAAATCACAAAACTGTTACATTGCAGAGCCACCTGGATATTGTACCACAAAAAAATTCTCATATAGCGCATAATTTTGAGACAGATCCGCTGAATGTATATATTGACGGCGACTGGGTAAGCGCAAAAGATACTACACTTGGTTCGGATAACGGTATTGGGGTGGCAGCATCTCTGGCGGTTCTTGAATCAGAAGAATTAAAACACGGTCCCATTGAAGCCCTGTTTACCATTAACGAAGAAGCTGGCATGGAAGGTGCTTTCGGCCTAAAACCGGGAGTACTTAAAGGAGATATACTGTTAAATCTGGACTCGGAAGATGAAGGGGAATTGTTTGTAGGTTGTGCAGGAGGCATAAATGTTACAGGGACTCTTCAAATGATTAAAGAAGAAGTACCGGATGATTATTCTAGTCTTGACATTGTAGTAAAAGGTTTTAAAGGAGGACATTCGGGACTGGATATAAATCTTGAAAGGGGTAATGCCAACAAAGTACTGTTCAGATTGCTAAAGACCCTGGTTGCACAATACGGCGTAAGAATGGTTTCTGTAAACGGAGGTAGCCTGCGCAATGCCATACCAAGGGAAGCATTTGCAACAATTCTTGCAGAGCCCGGACATGTTGGGGATATTGAAAATGCTGTTTCTTCTTTCGAAGCGTTAATTAAGAATGAATATTCGGCCACAGAACCCAATATTGACATATCTGTTCACAAAGCAACTGAACAAGCCGCCTATGTAATAAATGAAATGGTTCAGGATGATCTGATTAATGCCGTCACCGCCTGTCCTACCGGCGTACATCACATGAGTGCTGAAATGCCCGGAACGGTTGAAACGTCTAACAACCTGGCCATTGTGAAATCGGATGATGAAAAGATTGAAATACTGAATCTTACCCGCAGCTTTTCTGAATCGAGAAAAGAAGCCCTGGTATCAGAAATTGAAAGTGTTTTATCATTGGCGGGGTGCAAAATAAGTAAAGACGGCAATTATCCCGGTTGGAATCCAAATCCTGAATCAGGGATCTTAAAAACCATGAAGGATGTCTATTTAGAAAATTGGGGTAAGACACCGGCAGTAAAGGCTATTCATGCGGGTCTTGAATGTGGTATTATTGGCTCAAAATATTCTGAAATGGATATGTTATCTTTTGGCCCAACCATAAAATTTCCTCATTCTCCGGATGAGAAAATCATGATTAAGACCGTTAATGAATTCTGGAAGTGGTTGGTATTAACCCTTGAAAAAATCTAATTCATTTCTGGATTACTGGGGAAGTTTGTCCAACGGGCATAATCTTCCCCCAGTGATTCTACTGTGCTTCTCCAAAGTTTGTTAATAGGAGCATGTAGAATATGTTCTGCTGAAAGGTCTGTAACAAGCCATGAAGATTCTTTTAACTCATCTGCCAACTGGCCGGGAGACCAACCTGCATAGCCAATAAAAAAACGTATATCATTTAAGAGAGCCGGATTTATCGCCAGCAAATCTTTTACATACTCAAAATCACCACCAAAAAACAGACCTTTTATCAATTCTATGGTGCCGGGAACGTTTTTGAAACTGTGAATATAAAACAACTTATCCGGGCTAACCGGTCCACCACATATGAGTTTGGTATCAGAAAATGATACATCCTTCAACACTGATCCTATTTTCAAATCAAGTGGTTTATTCAGAACCAATCCCATGCTACCTTCAGCGTCATGTTCGGTAAGCAATACAATTGAACGCGAAAAATAGTATCCTTGTAAAAAAGGTTCAGAGATCAAAACCCGCCCTTTTTTAGGTTTTACATTGTTTTGTTTAATCTTAAATATGTCAATATCTAATTTCAAAATCCCAAATCTTAATTACAAGATATAGAATTTATTGAATAAAACAAAACATATTTTAATTCCGGGTCAATCACATCAAATATCAGTTAATATAAATCATATTGCATTTTGATGGAACATGGAAACAAAAAAGCTGTCCCGGAAACATCCGCAGACAGCTTTTTAAATTTAATACCTATATGTTATTTTACAAAAACTTTTTTAACCTGAGAATTTACTTTTACAATGTAAATGCCACGATCTACAGAAATATTTTCTGAATTTCTAACCGTAACAAGACGACCGGTGATATTGTAAACACTCACCTTCTCATCTCCCTTCAAATCATAGATCCTTATCAATCCAGGAATTGAAGTATCAACTCTGTAAGTATCGTCGACTTTTACATCTTTTACAGGTACAGACAAGAGATATGCAGTATAAAGATCATCCGAAACACTGCTCATTGTACTAATCTCTTCTGGTGTCAACTTTTTATTGAACAGCTGAAAGTCATATAACATAGCCTTTGCCAAATAAACATCCCCTTCAAAATTGGAACGTCCCAGGAAATTGGAAGTTGTCCCGACCATTCCGGATTTAGGAATTGTTGTGTTTGGCCACTTCTTAACCGTAGCTGTATCAATAGCAATTCCATCCTGGTAAATATAGCCTAAAGTATCATCCTGAACATATGCATAATGATGCCATTCCCCCTGACTTGCGGCTGCATCTAAACCGGTTGTTCCGACCTGACCATTATCCCAGCGATACGGTGAAATAGCATATGTATTATAACTGGCCCGACCAAACAAATAACCATTTTTATATGCAGCTGATGAATCACTGTTTGAAAAGGTATACAGGAAGTTACCATTGCTGGTAAAATTATCTTTAGTCGGATCAATGAAATAATAAACACTGATTGAAAATCCATCCTTTAAAGCGTAAATTACTTTACCTACCTCGTCACCCATATCAAAATAGGATGAATCGCCTGCCAGATTAAGCACACCAAAATCCGTAGTTCCCTTAAGCACCCTGCTACCTGCACCCTTCATCAGAGAACCCTGAAAATGCTGCTCAGACAAATCTGTAACTACATCACCATTTACATTTGAAGGGTCAAAGTTAAAGTGGATCAACATGTCAGATGTATATTTAGTTGCTTCCGCTGCTGGTATTGTAGCTATAAACTCTTTCGTTAGTTTATAGCCTCGTTTAGATAGTACAGCTGTCAATTTAACGTCTGTATCCAGGTAATCCGGACGGGTTACAACACCATCGGCACTGATTAATCCAGGCGCGGAAGACCATGTAATTGTTATGGAGTTATCCAGAATACCCTGCGATGGCAATGTCAGGTTTGTGGTCAGATTACTCAAATCACCTAAATCCAGATTTTCGAATTCTGCATCCAGTTCATCCGGATAGCTGGCGTCTTTGTTTTCTGCATAAGCAGTATTCAGATCATTCAACACATTATATACGTCCAAACCTATTCCAAATGGTGATGATAACTGAATCTCACCTTCGGAAAGGGCCTTACCGTATAATCTGAAATCGTAAACCAGAGTATTTTTAAGGTATACATCTGCAGTGTAGCAGGAACGACCTATCCAATTAAATAATGTACCTTCCAAACCAGCTTTCTTAAGAGAGGTAGACGGAAGATTTGTCACTGTTCCTGTTGCGGCGACATCACCATCAATGTAAACAGTTCCTACCGAACCGTTCTGTACATACAATACATGATGCCAAACGCCCTTCCATCCATCTGTAGATGCAGGATTAACTCCTGGATTGACTGCTTGCTGATCACCACCGTAAATGGTTGGAGTAATTGAAAATCGGTGATCAGTTAAACGTTCAATCATTGCTCCGTTTCTGTCGGCATCAATATCATCGGTATTGGAAATACACCAGATAAAGTTACCGTTTGAACCAATATCAGTATTTTCCTCTTCTACCAGGTAGTATGCTGATATTGTATAGTCTCCCAGCTGGTAAATATCCTTTCCAATACCAGTCCCCATGTCAAAATACCCTGTACCATTTCCAAGATCCAGAACGTTATACTGATTTGTATTTCCTATTGTCCTTATTTTGGCATCGTTGTACAATGTCCCTGTAAAGCCGCTTTCAGAGACATCCGTTACAGTTATGGCATCAGGATTACTAAAGTCAATATCATCGTCTGCAAAATCCCACTGGGCGACCAGATCTTCTGCCTGCGTAAGAGCAAGAACATAGGCTTCAAATTTTTTAGTCATTGTATACGTTTTACCATTACTTTCAATGGTAAGTGTTGCAGTCAGGATTACCGTAATATCAAATTTTTCGGGACGGGTTACGTTACCAACACTGTCTATTATTGTAGTATCAGAAGATGACCATTTGATTGAAACATTTCCGTCTGTTTCCGGTAAAGTAAGTTTTGAAGTCACCTCGTCCAATCCTTCGGGACTCAGATTATCAAATGCTGTAGTCAACTCTTGAGGAAGTCCTGCAAGATTTAAAATTTCAGATTGAGATAAGGCCCGGTTATATATCCTGAAATCAGACAGTTCACCTTTTAAAAATGAATCACCGTTTCCAACCCACTGCGATTTTCCGATCCATGCCGCAAAGTTAGCAACATCAATGCCCATAGTTGAAGGATTAACTGTAACACTTGCATTCTCTCCAACAGCAACACCATTCATATAAATGGTTCCTGTAGTTCCCTGCAGAGTAAACACTACATGAGTCCATTCATTTACCGGAACTGCAGAATTTGCAGCTATTACATCCGCATCAGGGATATCTTCATTTCTGATTTTCAACTGACAAACCTGATTACCATAAAACCATGGCGTAAACGCTGCATTGTTGTAACGACCTGTACCAATGTCGAGTAATCGGGCATTATAGCCCTGTTCATCAAGATAAACCCAGGTAGCAACCGTGAAATCAGAATAGGTCGCAAAATCTGATCCATAGTTTGGATCAATCTCAACATAACCTGAATCCTGATTAAGGATCAGTACATTTCTTCCATCATCGGACACACCTACGGTGGCATCGTTATTTAAAATACCATCGTTACTGTTCCCTGAGGCATCAGGGACCACACCATCAGTGGCTGATTCGAAAGTATAGTGTACTCTCAGCCCATTATCCAGTGTTTGCGCAAACATGTAATGGCTCATCATGAATGCCACCACCAAACTCATACTTCGAAGAAGTTTCACAGTGTATACATATTGTTTCATAAATAAAATGTTTTGAAAAAAATTAATCGGAGTTTTAAAACATTTCAAAAATAACAGAATGCCTCCCGCTTCAATATTAATTTTTCAACATATTCTAATCATAAATAGATAATACAAATAACGCGAATTTCAAATAATACATAATTGACGGAAAAGTTTCACTTTTTTTAAAAACAGAAAGGCCATCCAAAACGGACGGCCTTTCATATAGTTAAATTGCAATACTTATTTTACCAGAACTTTCTTAACCTGAGAATTAACTTTTACAATGTAAATACCACGGTCAACTGAAATATTTTCAGCATTTCTTACGGT
>NZ_JBHMVA010000021.1:0-31130 GCF_042436675.1 Quyinboa ferrireducens
AATTTCAGTAATTTTATCGATCATAATATGAAAGGTTTTTGATTGCTATATATTTAAATGTCAGATACTTAAATATACCCAAAAACCTTTCTTTATTCAAACTTTTTCTGTGTTTTCTTAGATCGAACTCACGTTAATTAAAAACTGATTCAGGATCATGGCCATTTCGGGAATTGGGATTATCTGACTTTTGGTATTTGTCGTATCCCAGGTGGGCATCCAGTTCGCCTTCTAACAGTTGTTCTACACCTCTTTTTTGAAGCTCATGGAGAAACTCTTTTAATTCATCTCCGTTTTTAAACTGCTTTAAAAAATCACTGTTTAATAAATCTTTTTTATCCATTGTGTGTCCTCTGAATTGTCAAAGTTATCTCCGATTCTTTTAACGAGCCTGATATGGCTCAAAAAAATCAGGATAACTTTTTCTCATTTACACGCTTTTCAGGATGCTACCAATTTATTTTCTATTCCGAACCACTTATTAGTCTATTGAGAACATTATTTCATCATTTCAAAAGCACCTTTAAAACAATAACAACACTTAAGCTTGCTGATATATTCAATCATAAATAATTTTATATCGTCTTAATTCTAATTATTTATGAAAACATCCATTGCTAAGTATTTTCTATTGACAGCTTTATTCTCGATTTTAATTTCCTGTGACAAACAGGATTATTGTGAATGTCAACCTTGTATTAGCGCTAACCTTATGAATAATTGTGTCGCTTATTATCCATTTAATAGTAATGCAAAGGATGAATCAGGTTACAATAATAATGGAATAGTTATTGGTGCTACGTTATGTGAGGATAGACATGGGAATCAGAATAGAGCATATAAATTTGATGGTAGAAATGATTATATAGAAGTAAAAGCAAATGATATTCTTAGAAATATTGGTTCACCTTTTTCATCATGGAGCTTTTCTGCCTATATAAAAGCTTTCGATACTCCTATCAATTCTGAATATACTATTCTATCTAATTATTATTCAGAAAGTGGGAATGATCCAACTTTTTCAGTTTTTCTTCAAGAAAATACAAAAGGTGGATTTAGTAGTTATATAAGAAAGGCTTCCATTGATATTGGCACAACAACTTCATTTGATATCATTGATAATGAGTTTCATCATATTGTAGTTATATATGATTCAGAAAAAACTTTAACACAATTATATTTTGATAATACATTAGTGGACCAAAAAACATTTGATAATTCCGGGGATTACTCTTCAAATAATAATTATCACATAGGAGCACATTTTTGGGCAGGTAGGATTAGCGGTAATTTTAAAGGTGTAATTGATGAAGTCAGAATATTTAACAGAGCTCTTACTGTTAATGAAATTAAATTACTTTACAACGAATAAACAGTTATAAAACAGAATGTTACTTACTAATAATTCATTTAATTAAATATTTAAATATATTAACTTCAAATATCTATTTTTATGAAAAAAACTTTAATTATTTTTATTAGTCTGATTAATTCTTTCATTATATTAAGTCAGAGTAATTGGTATGATACTAATTTTAATGATTCAAAATGGAATATGTCCGTTAATCCTTGGAATAATGCCCCAGGCAGTCAAGTTCCAAATTCATTATCAATGTGGGATCCAGATGGTGGTGAATTAGCTATCTTTCGTAAAACATTCTCGCTTGATGAACTTCCTCAATCTGCTACACTAGAAATTTCAGTTGATAATGTTTACATGGTCATTATCAATAATTATGAGCAACAAACAGGAGGCGCAATTTTATCAGATGGGAAGTGGAGATCAATAGAAACTTATGATATAAAAGAATCCTTAAAAGTTGGTGAAAATATTTTGGTGATTATTGGTCTTGATATGGGAGACTATGAAGGTGTATTTGCTGAACTAAAAATTGATTCCGAATTAATGATATCCAGCTATACGGATCAATGGAGAAGTAAAAGCATAATTCTAAATGATTCTGAAGATTTATATAATTTACCTTTTCGTGATGATTTCAGCACTGATAAAGGATGGATTAATGAAACAAATGGTGATTTTGTTATTAACAATGATCAGGTTGAATGGAATGCAGACAGAGATATTGTACAAAAAATGTACATTCCAATCTCAGAATATGAAGGTGATTTTGAATTACAATTTGATTACCAAATAACTGATAGACAAAGTAATATCTGGCTGGAAGTAGGTTTGGCTAATGCAATGTCAGGAGCATATAGCGACCCTGTTAATGACCCGTTAGGAACTTTTCTTACTGTTGGATGGACTGGTGGTGGAACTGCATATAGTGCTTATTACATAAGGCCTGGAGCCAGATATCCTGATAAAGAAACAGATCAACCTTATTTTGACCATACAGACCCTTCAACTTATCTAAGTTTTACTGAAGATGAATGGTACACTATTAAAATGGAGGTTGTTGGTCAAAACTGGAGAATTACTGTTTATGATTCAAATGGAAATCAAACAGGTCAAAAGGCTGGTTTATTCTCCGATCCATTAAATTCATATAATTACATTTATTTATGTAATTCAGATGATGAAGATTGGCCGGAAGGCAATGGATATCTTGACAACCTATCTGTTACTAATGAGGTTTCATGGGAAGTTTCTTCTTTAGACATATCTAACAATATTTATGTTAACCTTTATCCAAATCCTTCAGATGATCTGATTAGTATTAAAACTAACTTCAATAAAACAGCTAGTATTAGTATTATTAATCATATTGGACAGGAAGTCTATAATAATGAGTTAGTTCACGGATCGTCAGTAATTAACTTAAAAGATTTGAGCAAAGGAATATATTTATTTGTTTTGAAAGATGAAAAGAATACTATCATTCACTCACAGAATATTATTAAAAAATAGTTCTTAGAAAATTCAATATAATGAAATTATAAAACACATAATCCGCTAAATAAGCGGATTATGTGTTTTATAAAATATCTTATAGTTTTAGTATAATTCTTTATACCTTACCAAATAAGAAACTCATATCTTTGGACGTGGAAAACTTTAATTAACGTATTAAAAATGGTATCAGTAAAAACCTATTCCGGAATAATCCGAAAAAACATTTTATGGCTCTCAGCTTTCATTATGGCCATTTTAATTATTCCTCACAATGCTGTTGGACAGGATAATTTCATCACCAACATCCAAAATCGTACAACACAGTCTTTAAACGGAAAGTGGAAGTATGTAATGGACCAGTATGAAACCGGACAAATCGGTTTCAGCCCTATTTACAGAAATGCAAAACCAAAAGACAAATCCGACCGTGTAGAATATAGTTTTGACTATGCACAAAACCTTTGGGTACCCGGTTCATGGAATTCGCAAAAAGAAGCTCTGTATTACTATGAAGGCAGCATATGGTACCGCAAAACATTTGATTTTCAACCTAAACTGAAAAACTCCAGGGTATTTATATATGTTGGAGCAGCCAATTACAAAACAACCTACACATTCAACGGTAGGCGTCTGGGTTACCATGAAGGTGGTTTTACACCCTTCAGTTTTGAGGTAACGAAGCTGATAAAAGACAAGGATAACTTTCTTATTCTTGGTGTTAGCAACAGCAGGGAAAGTGATTACATTCCAGGAAAAGTAACAGACTGGTATAACCACGGCGGCATAACCCGCGATGTATACCTGGTTGAAGTACCACAAACTTATATCGATGATTATTTCCTGTATCTTGATAAAGCTTCATTAAACAGTAAAAAGAAAACCATCCAGGGAAGTATTCAACTGAAAGGAAAAGATCTGCCGGATCAGGCAACTATTTCTATCCCTGAATTAAAGATCAGCAAAGAGGTTAAGCTCGATGAAAACGGAGCAGCCAAATTCACACTGGAATCGGGAAAATTAAGTTTGTGGTCACCCGAAAACCCGAAACTATACAAGGTAACCTTTAAAGCCGGTGAGGATGAGATTTCAGATAAGATAGGATTCAGGACGATTGAAACAAAAGGGAAGGAGATTCTTTTAAACGGTGAACCGATTTTTTTAAGAGGGATCTCCATTCACGATGAAAATCCGGTTCGCAGGGACCGGGCACATAGCATTGATGATGCAAAACTTGTACTGGGTTGGACTAAAGAATTGGGCTGTAACTTTGCGCGACTGGCACATTATCCGCATCAGGAAAACATTGTACGTATGGCCGATGAAATGGGGATTCTGTTATGGGAAGAGTTACCGCTTTACTGGGGGATTGAATGGTCTAATGACAAGGTGCTTGAGAAAGCGAAAACCCAGTATTCAGAGATGATCCGTAGAGATAAAAACCGGGCATCGAGCATTATCTGGTCTATTGCCAATGAAACGGGACCGACTAAAGCGCGCAATGCATTTCTGACTGCTGTTGCGCATCATGTAAGGGAACAGGATCCAACCCGTTTGTTGAGTGCAGCCTGTAAAAAAGATCAGGCCGTGGATGGACATCCGGACAGCACTTATGTGGTGAGTGATCCGATAGGCAAAGAACTGGACATCATCAGTTTCAATGAATATCTTGGATGGTATGGTGGCAGTCCGCTGGAATGCCGTAAGAAAACTTTTGTGATCGACTATGACAAACCCGTAATCGTCAGTGAATTTGGCGGTGGAGCAATCCAGGGATTTCATGCTGACTCACTGACGCGCTGGAGTGAAGAATACCAGGAATTTATGTATAAAGAAAATATTGCCATGTTTGATCGGGTCCCTGGACTTTCGGGTATGACGCCCTGGATTCTGGTGGATTTCATGTCGCCACTTAGACAACTTCCCGATGTACAGGATGGATGGAACCGTAAGGGTTTGGTTTCAGAAACCGGAGCTAAAAAGAAGGCCTTTTATATTCTTCAGGATTACTACAAGCGAAAAAAAGCAGAGTACAAGAAATAGCAGAACGAAGGTTTATATTTGTAATATACAAAAGTCTATATTGGTAATATATAATTTGAGTCAGGCTGTCCAAAAAGTGATATCAGAATTATATTTACTTACGGATTGTAAGTAGTTTTTACGAAATTACCCCTAAATCCCCTGAAGGGGACTTAAAGCCTTCCGTCAGCTGACGGAGAGGTTTGGAAGGGTAAAAGAAAGATTGCTTACAATTTATAAGTTCAAAATATTTTTATTTGTCTTTCTGGATAGCCTGACTGTTTTCCAAGCTGTTTAAAATCATATATCCTTCCTAATTTTTATCATTTTTAGAGCCTGTTCAAAGCCGTATATTTAGTTTCTGATGTCTTATATCAGAAATTAAAATAACAGGAATGTCTAAACAAGAATTTCGGTACGGAGAGGATCATATGAGTGTTGGGCTTGCACTTGAACTGGCCCGGGGCACTACAAACGGAATCCTGTCCGAAAATACAATAAACAAAGTCAATGAAAACCGTCAGGTTGTACTTAATATCGTTCACCATAAAAAGGTGGTTTACGGTATTAATACCGGCTTTGGGCCACTCTGCACCACGTTAATTAGCGAAGAAGACACCAGGCAACTTCAATACAATCTGCTGAAAAGTCACAGTGTAGGCGTTGGTGAACCGGTAGATCCGGAGATCGCCAAACTCATGATGATCTTCAAGGTTCATGCACTGGCAAAGGGTTTTTCAGGGATTGCGCTTGAAACTATTGAACGTATAATGTGGCATATTGATCATAATGTTATTCCGGTTGTTCCTTCCCAGGGATCTGTTGGTGCCTCGGGCGATCTTGCTCCACTGGCCCATCTGTTCCTTCCTTTAATCGGCCTCGGAAGTGTGATATACGACGGTTTGGAATATCCGACTGAAGAAATATTCAGACTTTTCAAACTAGAGCCCATTGAACTGGGTCCCAAAGAAGGTCTGGCCCTGATCAACGGTACACAGTTTATGCTGGCACATGCCACGCTGATCACAGAGCGGCTCAAAAACTGTTTGGATCATGCCGATATCATTGCTGCAATGAACCTGGAAGCCATGATGGGTTCCTTTAAAAGTTTTGATGAAGCCCTGCATGAACTTCGGCCCTATGAAGGCAATAAATATGTGGCAAAACGCATCCGTACGTTGCTGAAACATTCGGAGATAGAAAAATCACATGAAAATTGCACCCGCGTTCAGGATCCGTATTCACTCAGGTGTGTTCCACAGGTTCACGGGGCTTCCAGAAACGCATGGTTGCATCTGAAGGAAACGGTTGAGATTGAGATGAACTCGGTGACTGATAATCCCATAATTTTCAGCGAAGAAAAGACCATAACAGGAGGCCATTTTCACGGTCAGCCCATCGCACTGCCTATGGATTATGCCGCGCTTGCTGCTGCCGAAATCGGGAATATATCTGACCGTCGCATCTATCTTTCTCTCATTGAAAGTGTACCGGGCTTGCCAAAACTGCTGATGAAGACCACCGGTCTGAACTCCGGTTTTATGATCCTTCAATATACCAGCGCAGCCCTGGTCAGTGAAAATAAAAGCCTCTGCTTCCCTGCCAGTGCTGACAGCATTCCTACGTCTCTGGGGCAGGAAGACCATGTGAGTATGGGATCCATCAGTGGACGGAAAACTTTGAAAATAGTTGAAAATCTGGAGAAAATACTGGCAATCGAATTGCTGACAGCTTCTCAGGGTTTTGAATTCAGAAGACCCATGAAATCAGGGTTTCTCATGGATCACTGCTACGATTTTATACGGTCAAAAATTGAGTTTGCAGAAAGCGACAGGCTCTTTTATCCTGATATTAATAAAGCAATTGAAATTATTCAGTCCAAAGAATTGTTACGCCTGACAGATTATCTGGCTCAGGAACACCATCTTGATTTTAAAAACGACACGCATGAATTATTCGGAATTTATTAAAAAATATGCTTCACATCCAAATTACAAAGCTCCCGTGGGAAATACGCTCCATGCCAAATCATGGCAAACGGAAGCACCTTTGCGGATGCTGCTCAATAATCTGAATGCAGAGGTAGCAGAAGACCCGGAAAACCTTATCGTATATGGGGGAACCGGACAGGCTGCACGTAACGTGGAAGCTGTTCAGAAAATCATCAAGGCCCTGCTCGAGCTGGATGAACATCACAGCCTTTTGGTTCAATCGGGGAAACCGGTTGGTATGGTTCGCTCCCATCCCCATGCACCGCGCGTTCTAATTGCTAACAGTAACATTGTGCCATTCTGGGCCAACTGGGAACATTTTGAAGAACTGAAATCCCGAGGACTGATGATGTACGGCCAGATGACTGCCGGAAGCTGGATTTATATCGGAACCCAGGGGATTTTGCAGGGCACATACGAAACCTTTGCAGAATGCGGTAAGAAATACTTCAACGGTGACCTCAGACACAAACTGATTGTTTCCGGCGGTTTGGGTGGCATGGGTGGTGCTCAGCCCCTGGCAGCAACACTTGCCGGCGCTACTTTTCTGGGCGTGGATATTGATCCCGAACGCATAAAGAAACGTCTTGAAACAAAATATGTGGACCGTATGACCTCTGATTACGAAGAAGCCACACAATGGATTTTAGATGCAAAAACAAAAGGAGAAGCCCTTTCGGTCGGCCTGGTCGGCGACATTGGCGATGTGCTGGAGAAACTGATTCAGGATGATATAATCCCTGAGATTCTGACGGACCAGACATCCGCTCATGATCCGGTTCATGGCTATATACCTAATGGCCTTACGCTGGTGGAAGCCGGTAAACTAAGGGCATCTGATCCGGAAGCTTACAAGGATAAAGCCTTAAAGAGTATGGCCCGACATGTGAGTTTTATGCTGAAAATGAAAACCAGGGGCAGTGTGGTTTTTGATTATGGCAATAACCTGCGGGAATTTGCCCGCCGGGGTGGTGAAACCAATGCATTTGACTATAATGGCTTTGTACCGGAGTTTATCCGTCCGCTTTTCTGTGATGGACAGGGGCCGTTTCGCTGGGTAGCCTTATCGGGTGATCCGGAAGATATCTATACAACTGACCGTGCCCTGATGGAAGCTTTTCCGGAAAACACACATCTGATCAAATGGCTGGAAGAGGCACAGAAAAAGGTGGCATTTCAAGGCTTGCCGAGCCGGATTTGCTGGTTGGGTTTCGGTGAGCGCGAAAAGGCCGGTCTGATCTTTAACGACCTGGTAAAAACAGGCAAAGTGAAAGCGCCGATTGTCATTGGCCGCGATCATCTGGATTGTGGATCGGTAGCCTCACCGAACCGGGAGACAGAGGGCATGCTGGATGGCAGTGATGCGGTGTCGGACTGGCCGCTGCTTAACCTGATGGCAAATACGGCCGGTGGAGCCACCTGGGTATCGTTCCATCACGGTGGCGGTGTGGGTATGGGATTTTCACAACATGCCGGCATGGTGATCCTGGCTGACGGAACTGAACAGGCCGCTAACAACATATCACAGGTGCTGTATAACGATCCTGCCATGGGCATCTTCAGACACGCAGACGCGGGATATGAAAAGGCAGTAGAAAACAGGAATAAATTTGGTTTGTCACTGTAACTATTAATTTAGAGCAAAATAAGTGCAACAATTAATATTACATTCGTTGAAATAGCTAACAAAAATCCCCGCTTTGCACCCCCTTTTACAAATCGGGACTGTTCTCCTTTTGAAAAGGAGGTGGCTTCCGACTGCAAGGTCTGAAAACGGAGGATTTAAACCTATTAAAATATTAGTATTATGAAACTAACAGGTCCGTTCTGGCAAATTGTAACCATGGATAAACTTCCGGTTAAAGGTCCGTTAAACGATGATCAGCTGGAAATAATTTCGGATGGCGGAATTCTGTCTGACCACGGAAAAATCATAGCTATCGGTGACTTTACGGAGCTAGCCTCACAAATAGACCGGTCGACGACCGAAATTGAATGGATACATGGCAATCATGTGGCATTACCGGGTTTGATTGACTGTCACACACATATTTGCTATGCCGGATCGCGGGCCAACGACTATGCCTTACGACTGGCCGGTAAAACCTATCTGGAAATTGCAGAAGCCGGTGGTGGCATATGGAATACTGTTCAGAAAACCAGAGAAGCATCGCAGGAGGAACTGAGTCGGATAACTACGAAACATGCAGATGTCATGTTAAAGGATGGCATTACCACCATTGAGGTTAAAAGCGGATATGGATTATCCGTTGCCGAAGAACTCAAAATGCTCAAAGCAATACAAAGCTCAGAGACTAAAGCTGACCTAATTGAAACCTGTCTTGCAGCTCATATAAGGCCAAAGGATTTTTCAGGTTCAAATAAAGCTTATCTGGAAGTGTTGACAAAAGAGCTCCTTCCTGAGATAAAGAGACAGGAACTTTCGCGGCGTGTAGATATTTTTATAGAAAAAACAGCATTCTCAGCGGATGAAGCCAAACCCTATCTGAATGCAGCTAAAGACCTGGGATTTGATATCGTGGTTCATGGTGATCAGTTCAGTTTGGGAGGCAGTCTTCTGGCTGTTGATCTGAAAGCCAGAAGCGTGGATCATCTGGAAGCCAGCGATGAAAAAGCCATCGCTCTGTTAGGGAAAAGCGATGTAACCGCTACCGTATTACCCGGTGCATCCCTTGGACTAGGCCTACCGTTTGCCCCGGTCAGAAAACTTTTAAGCGCAGGTGCTTCGCTGGCGATCGCGTCAGACTGGAACCCCGGTTCAGCACCTATGGGCGACCTGCTTATTCAGGCAGCTATTCTTGGTGCTTACGAAAAACTTACCGTGACAGAAACCTTAGCAGGAATTACCTGCCGTGCAGCCCATGCATTAGGTCTGAATGACCGTGGCATACTGAAAGAAGGAAATATGGCCGATTTTATCGCGTTCAGCATAAATGATTACAGGGAAATTATCTACAGGCAGGGGAAACTGAAACCGGATTTCGTCTGGAAAAACGGCAATAAACTGACATTTGAAAATTAAACATTATGACACAACTGATAGAATGCGTTCCCAATTTCAGTGAAGGGAACAACATGGAAATCATCAAACAAATCACAGATAAGATAGAAAGCGTTGAAGGCGTGAAGCTTATTGACGTGGATGCAGGAAAAGCCACGAACCGTACCGTTGTCACCTTTGTGGGAACACCGGATGAGGTTTGCGAGGCAGCTTTCAAGACTGTTAAAAAAGCTTCAGAGCTGATTGATATGAGCAAGCACAAGGGGGCTCATCCGCGATTTGGAGCAACTGATGTGTTACCATTGGTTCCTGTTTCCGGCATCTCCATGGAAGAAACAGTTGTGTATGCACATAAACTGGCTGAACGTATTGGCAGTGAATTACATATCCCCATCTACTGTTATGAATTTGCAGCACGTGAAGACAAACGAAAAAACCTGGCCAGCTGCCGTTCAGGTGAATACGAAGGTCTGGCTAAAAAGCTGGCTGATCCGGAATGGAAACCCGATTTTGGCCCGGCAGAATATAACGAATCTGTCGCCAAATCCGGAGCAACAGCGGTCAGTGCACGTAACTTTTTAGTGGCCTATAATGTGAACCTGAACACCACCTCAACCCGTCGGGCCAATGCTATTGCGTTTGATATTCGTGAAAAAGGCCGCATTAAACGAGAAGGTGGAACACTTACCGGTAAAAAAGTTCTGGACAAAAACGGCAAACCGGTTTATGAGCCCGGCCTGCTAAAGTGTGTAAAAGGTATCGGATGGTTCATTGAGGAATATGGCATTGCACAACTTTCGTTTAACCTGACCGATATTACAGTAACCTCGGTTCATGAAGTATTCGATGCTGCCTGCCAGAGAGCCCAGGCAAGGGGACTACGTGTTACAGGTTCGGAACTGGTTGGGGTGATTCCGCTAAAAGCGATGTTGGATGCCGGGAAGTATTTTCTGAAAAAACAACAGCGCTCCACCGGTATTTCGGATGATGAAATCATAAAAATCGCTGTTAAATCACTCGGCCTGGATGAACTGAAACCTTTTGACCCGAAGAAAAAGATCATTGAATACATGATTGCTGAACACAAGCCAAAACTGATCAATATGAACCTGAAAACCTTTGCAGAAGAAACGGCATCTGAATCACCCGCACCGGGTGGTGGTTCCATTTCGGCATACATGGGTACATTGGGTGCTGCACTGGGAACCATGGTGGCTAATCTTTCTTCACACAAACGCGGCTGGGATGAACGCTGGGAAGAGTTTTCAAACTGGGCAGACAAAGGCAAATATTACCACGATGAGCTGCTGAAGCTGGTGGACGAGGACACGAATGCCTTTAATGCCATAATGGATGCATTTGGATTACCTAAAACGACAGAAGCAGAAAAGAAATCCCGCCAAAAAGCTGTTGATGACGCCACCAGATACGCCATAGAAGTTCCTTTTAAAGTAATGAATCTGTGTTACAAATCCATGGAAGTAATGAAAGCCATGGCGGAATTTGGCAATCCCAACAGTGTATCTGATGCCGGAGTAGGTGCACTGGCTGCGCGGGCTGGCGTTCGTGGAGCCTATTTGAATGTAAAGATCAATGCAAAGGATTTTTCGGATCAAGCATTCGTGGACGACATTCTGAAGAAAGCTAAAGAACTTGATAAAGCCGCTCAAAAAACGGAAGAAGAAATTCTGGGGATTGTGGATGGGAAAATAAATTAAATCATTTAGAGCATACAATTTATTATTTAGTTCAGATTTCTGATGTATTTCACAGATCAACACATAAAAATATATTTGTTCATAAATCATACTTGTTCACGTGCTGTGAATTTATTATTTTTGTGAACACATGAAAGAAGAATTAATAAATATTGCCATTGAAAATGTAAATCAACAGGCTTATATAAAAGCTGAATGGATTGCAGAGAACGGCCTTGATGGTCTTTTAAAACTCGTTATTAATAAAAAAGAATATTTCTATAATATAGAAGTAAAAAAAGAACTTCGGCAATATCAACTCACACAAATCAATGAATTAAAAAAACTGTTCCGCAACCTTATAATTATTGCAGAACAGATATATCCAAACGTAAAAGAACAATTACGAGAATTGAAGATCCCATACTTAGAGGCTAATGGAAATTTTTTTCTTCAAAACAAGGATTATTTTTGTCTAGTTGACACAAATAAAAAAGTTACTTTACGAAAAGAAAAGGCAAACAGAGCATTTACAAAAACAGGCTTAAAAATTGTATTTCATCTTTTAAATAATCCCGAATTAATAAATAAAACACAACGCGAAATTGCTGAAATAGCAGGGGTCGGTTTAGGAAATATCCCTCAGGTAATAAATGGGTTAAAAGAAACAGGCTATTTGCTAACTCTAAAAAAAGGGATCTATGTATGGGAAAAGAAAGATGACTTAATCAACAGATGGATAAACGGATATGCAACAGAATTACGTCCCCGGTTGACTAAAGGAACATTTGCAATAAAAGAAGACTGGCAAAAAATTGATTTGAATACGGCTAAAACAATTTGGGGAGGTGAGCCTGCGGCTGATTTACTTACCAATTATTTAAGACCTGAAATGCTACTTTTATATACAAAAGAGAGCAATCCTGAATTAATAAAGAAGTACAAATTTATACCTAAAAATAAGGGAGAAGGAGAACTCGAAGCGCTTGATATATTTTGGCATAAAAAAGATAATGAAACCGTAGCTCCCCCGTTATTGATATATGCGGAATTAATGATTACAGGTGGAAAACGTAATATTGAAACAGCTCAATTAATATATAATGAGTACATTAAGCCAAAGTTATAAGGAACTTGCGATTCCATACTTTAAAGAAGTATTCGATATTATTGATGAAATTATGATAAAACATGCTGTTCCCTACTATTTAATCGGAGTAAATGCACTGGCATTAGAGCTACTTAAAGATGGAATAAAACCAGGAAGAGGAACAAAAGATATTGATTTTGCCATAATGATTTCATCTTTTGACGAATACGAAGATATTAGTACTTCACTCCAGAAAAAAGATTTTAATAAAGTAAAAGCACCATGGACATTTTATTCTGATAAATATAATGTTGCCATTGATATTTTACCTTTTGGAGAAGTTGAAGAACGAGATACCTTAAAATTTAATGAACGATACTCAGACCTGCATGTTCTTGGCTTTAAAGAAATTCTGGAAGACCCTGAACAGGTTCAAATCGAAGAAAAAATAGCCAACATACCACCTCTTCCCGGAATGATTCTTCTGAAACTTGTAGCATGGAGTGACAGACCCGAAGAAAGAGGAAATGACCTTGCTGACATTTTAAAAATTATTGAACACTATTTTGATTATAACTTTGATGAAATAGTAGAACATTATAATGATACGTTCTCTAAAGATGGATTTGATCATCTTTTAATTGCAGTGGAAGTGCTTGGGAGAAAATCAAAAAAATACCTTGATAAATCTAACACATTGATGGAACGGATTAAAACCGTTTTGGAGAATAATCTGAATACTGAAATTGAGTCAGATATTGCAAAAGAGTGGGCGAGAATTAAAAATTGGGAAATTGAATACGCATTTTCAATATTAAAATCATTTCAAAAAGGAATTAATGAATACTGATAAAATTTAAACACATGAAAAACTTAGGTAAAATCTTCATTCTTGTTTTTTTAATCTCATCTATTGCAGTACAGGCCCAAACTTATGATATCACGGTCGCCAAAGATGGCAGTGGCGATTTTACATCTATACAGGAAGCGATTCAGTCCGTCAGATCATATACGCCGGAACCCAAAACGATTTTCATTAAAAATGGCATTTACAAGGAAAAAATTCTGATTTCAAGTGATAAATGCGATATAACACTGATCGGAGAAAGCAGGGACAACACCATCATTACCTGGGCAGATCATGCCAATATGAACAATATGGGAACCTTTAAAACCTCCACGTTACGAATTGACGGAGACCGGATCACCCTGAAAAACCTGACTATCGAAAATAATGCCCCTATGCTTGGCCAGGCTGTGGCTCTGCATGTGGAAGGTAAAAACCTGATGGTTATTAATTGTAATCTACTTGGTAATCAGGACACCTTGTTTACGGGCAATGAATATGGTACTGAATTTTTCAAAGACTGCTACATTGAAGGAACCACGGACTTTATTTTTGGTCCTGCTACAGTATGGTTTGAAAATTGCCATATTCACAGCAAAAAGAATTCCTATATCACCGCTGCCTCAACACCGGAATTCAGACCTTATGGCTATATCTTTAATAAATGCATGCTGACCGCAGCAGAAGGGATTGACAAGGTCTATCTCGGTCGTCCGTGGCGCAAATATGCTGCCGTGTTGTTCATGAACAGCTATATGGGCAACCATATCCGTCCGGAAGGCTGGCATAACTGGGGGGATCCTGAACGGGAAAAAACAACCCGGTATCTGGAATATAACAACAATGGTCCCGGTGCCGATCGGTCACAACGTGTGGCATGGTCAGGTGAACTCAAAAAATCAAAGGCTAAAAAGATCACGCTGGAGAAGGTATTCCCTGACTGGGAAGCAGTACACGATATGGACTAAAGTCCGGTAAGAAATATTTAATGTGAGTTAGACATAAAAATTAGCTCTTAATAGCGTTAAATCCTCCATCTCCTTTGCTTCGCTGAAGCTATGCAAAAGCAATGCCGACCCTTTGGTAGGGATCCACTTCCTTTCGGGCAAGGAGGACACTCACCTAATGAATTGCGGATTTCAAAGTCCCCCTTTGAAAAAGGGGGTGTCATGAATGGAACATCATGACGGGGGATTTTTCACCAGTTATAAACAGTAATAATCAAATTATATCCTTACATAGAACTGTCATCATTTGAATAACTCCGCCCATCAGGGCGGAGTTATTCATAGTATATTATCTATGAGTTTTAACCCTTTATTTCAAACTTATACTGATCACAGAGAACGAGTATGGATCCATTTTATAAGTGAACTGCTTATCCACTTCAATGGAACTATCGGCAGGTTTGGCATCACGATCTTTCGGATCACCCTCAAGCACCGATAGTTTAGCATTTGCAGCTGCCAGATCAAAATCCGATAAGTCCAGGCTGGAATTCACCTCAACCGGCAGCATGTTGACCAGTTTAACGATCAGCTCATTATTTTTCTCATCTTTCACAACAGACACGCCTACCCTGTTTTGTACTTTCACATTCTGATCAGACAGTTTAACATCCGATGCAAAATAGGTTGTCCCTGAATTCTGTCCGTACATTTTCTGTACATAGTAATCGGTTGTAGGCTTAACTTCAGAACTGTTAAAGTATATCAGGTCCGGATTCCATTGTGTTCTGTGTTCCCTTGCCAGAAGCGGTGCATAAGACGTCATGTGTACAACATCCCCGTTCCGTTCTATGGCTGTCAGATATAAGGCTTCAGACAGAGCTGTTTCAATATTCAAAGGTCTGCGAGGCAGATGTGATGCATATTCACCCAGATATACCTTCGGCCCGGAGCGGTCGTATTTATCGTAATAATCCTGGTTGTAAATGAACCATCCCGGTGGCACATAATAGTGCTCATCTAACAGATCCACACCAAGTTTCTTCCCAATTTTCCAGCCTTCTTCATAATCCGTACCGTAATAGAATGGTCCGGCAGTCCCGATCACTTTCATTTCAGGATACTTCTCTTTCACTGCTTTATAGATCATGGTAAAGCGTTCCTCAAAAATGTCTGTAATCAGATCCTCATTCCCTATACCGATATATCTTAAGTTGAAAGGTTCCGGATGTCCGGCTTCAGCCCTTTTTCTGCCCCACTCACTGTTTTTATCTCCATTGGCCCACTCTATCAGATCAAGCACATCCTGTACATAATCATCCATATCGCACATTGGTATTCCTCCTTGTTGTCCATCGCCACCAATACTGGAGTTCTGACATGGCACACCAGCTGCGAGTACAGGAACCGGTTCAGCACCCAGGTCCTCACAAAACTGAAAATATTCAAAATAACCCAAACCACCCGACTGGTTATAGCCCCAGGTATTTCTTTGCTGTATACGCGATTCCAGCGGACCAATTGTATTTTTCCATTTATAAATATTGTCTATCCCATTTCCGTGAGCCACACAACCACCCGGGAAACGGACAAACCGGGGATGCATATCAGCAATCGTCTGAGCCAGATCCTGACGCAAACCGTTTTGTCTTCCTTTAAAAGTATTCTCAGGGAACAGCGAAATCATGTCCAAACCGACCTTACCAACCTTGGCTGGTTTTACGACAATTTTAGCTTTAACGCAGTTTTCCTTTGCCTTAATTACCGCGCTCAGTTTCTTCCATTTGGCAGATAATGCTTTTGTTTTGGCTTCTCCAATCACTTCATCATTCTGGTTAAGCAGTTGAATCAGCAAACTGTTTTTTGAGCCATCCAGACTTTTAGCAAAAACAGAGAAGTCATATTTTTCACCGGCTGTTATACCCATCCCATCATATCCGGGATTTACAAGTCCGGCTCCTGTTTTCTTCACATCAAGCACAGCATAATATTTGTTATGCGCATGAATCGGATTTACGGTATCAATGGAAAACTCCACATCAGCCTCATTTTCAAGCGACCAGTATGATTTATGATTCCATTCCCGCCGGATACCTGAATTGTATTCAAAATCCCTGTTTTGTACAAGCTCTGCATATAAGCCGCCGTCAGCAGCATAGTTGATATCTTCAAAAAAGATACCGATCAGCATGTCTGAAATCTGCTTGCTGTCGTCGGCTTTTACTTTAATCTCAGCATCCACTGCTTTTAAATACCTGAATCTTTCCGGATCATCCTCAGCGCGTTCATTATTCAGCTCATCCCGGTATTTTTGAGCTTCCATATCAGTTATTAAACCATCTATGGTTGACCATGCCACTTTATATACTGTTCCGGTCTCAGGCTTATCATTAACCTTAAACTCCCTTCTGTTATTGATCCGATCTTTTTCTAATGCTTTTTGAGTATCACTGTAATTGACAAAATCAGGTGTGGTAACCATGTAAATTCCTTGTTCATCGCCTCTGTCACTCATCCAGGTCACAATAAACCTTTTGTTGGCCTTATCGTAGGATACTTCCGGCATCAGGCAGTTCCCGGATTCCATGACATATGGATACGACTGTCTCCACCAGAAAGACAGATCATCAGATGCAGCATGTGCAAACTGGGTAACCCTGTGATTTAGCGTCCATACGGCATGCCACTTCCCATCCGGATCAAGGAAGACATAGGGATCAAACATACGCTTTTGCGAACCCCAACTACCAAAGTCACTTTTTACAAAACTGAAATCGGGACCAATAGCATGCCAGTTTTCCTGGTCAATACTCCACGCAAAATGCAAACCACTCCGTCCGTCTGCATCGGCGTTTGTGTAAGAAAACACATAGGCAGAATCCGGTTCATTTGCATATACGAAAGAACTGATTGCCAATACTATAACAAAAAGATAAGATTTTATTTTCATGAATACCATAATTAGTTGATCAATATCCGTGGTTAAGATAGCTGTTTTATGATAAATGAGGAAACGTAACAATGTTTTTTGTATCCATTCGGGAAAGCATTACCGCACAATAAATTTACCCTGCATTACATTGCCGGAATCTGTAGTTACCCTTACGAAATAAACACCACCGTCAAATTCATTTTTTAATTCCAGGGGGAAATTATCGGCATGCATAGACAGGAGGATCTGTCCTTCCATGTTTAGCATCTTTACTGCAATTCCATTTTTTTCTTTAGCTACAGACGAAGAATGTATAACCATATTCTGCCCTTTAAGAACCGGATTGGGATAGACAGAAATAAGATTATTTTTTGGCGTATAAAGTGAGGTAGCCTGTTCCAGTGATTTGATTTCTGATGAGGTTAAGGCAATATCAAACAGGTAAAAATCATCTACGGTTCCACAGTAATCTGCATTATCATTGGCTACACCTGAATCCCACCATTGTGTTCTACCGATGTAATTCCTGTTATCCGAACCTGACAATACCAGCTGATACGGTTCGTATTGAATACTTGTCGAACTGCCTTTCTCTTCACCATTAACGTAAATTTTAGTTGTACCCGATTTAGCATCGTAAGTAAATGCCAGTCCTGAATCAATTCCTGAAGAAAGTGCTACTGAAGAATTTATCATGACTGTAGTTCCGCCATTGTATTTCAGACCTGCCACAAAGGTATTCAGACGAGCAAACACACTGTTTGATGCCGCGGTTCCGAAATCATAAATTCTGGGTTGGTTTTCAAGCCTGACAGGATTAACTTTCATCACAAAGGTGTAACTTCTTAAATTATCCAGTAAACCAGCCGGCGCAACAGCATAACCATTTGTAGAAAACCCTGTATTGGTATTGGCTGATAAATCCAAAACTCCATTTACACCGGCACTGCCGTATATGGCCGCATCATTCCCGTTTCCGGTTTTATCCGTCACATATCTGATTCCGGCAGAAGTATAGACATCAGAAGCCTCAAAACCATAGTACAGCATTTTATTATGGGTAATGCTCCTGGGATGAACCGTCACATTAAATGTCCGTGGCTCAAGTCCACTTTCATCGGGTGTCGCGGTAAGCACAACAGTTGTTTCCTGTTCAGGAAGATTTACAAGTCCGCTATTCGTGATCAAACCAGTATTGGAAGAGGACCAGGTAACAGAATTTCCCAGGTCAGGAAGAACGATATCCGTGTACACATCTTCCGGTATTGTAAGCATTCCAAATTCCACCAGGCTGCCCTTATTCTCTGTATTTTCCTTGTTGGCTGCTGAAATGTTCTTGATTTCATCCTGAGACAATACACGGCTGTATGTTCGCAAATCATCAACGGCTCCGGTAAACCCACCGATGGTTATATCAGAAAGCGTTAAACCATCTACTTCAATGTACTGATCAAGCAGACCGTTGATGTAGGTTTTCAGCACTCCGTCTTCGTAGGTAACAGCCAGGCTGAAGAAATCAAATTTCGTCGGTGTCGGCCAGTTTCCGCCCGTACCTCTGCTCTGGGTCTGCCAGACATCCGAGCTTCCGAGCACATTGCTGCTTGTATAGGTATCATCTCCTATTTTAATGTATGGGTATGTATTCCCGTTAACGGCTAAACCGCAGGTCATATTGTCCGTTGTCAGCAATTCACCGTAATAATTGTTGTGGTCCACATATGGAGACAATACAATGGAGAACGAGTCCTGTTGATTCATAGCAAACGTTGCATCCTGACCTTCGTTAACGAACAACAAACCATTTCGAACAGAAGCATCACCCGTGAACCCATCAGATGTATCAAACGTCTCATGCTTGATAAGATCTTTCTCCAGTTCAACCGCTTTGTGTGGAATATCGAAACTGGCGCGAATGCCGGTAGCAAATCCTTCAGGTCTGGCCGAACTTACAATCCAGTCATAATAATCACCGTTCATCCATACCAGTTTATCTCCCGAACCGGGAATAACATATGGCCGGACATTATTTTTCGCTGAAGCACCTGTCACCTGCGCTACTGCAGACAAGGTTCCATCCTGCCCTACCGTGTATTTTTTAAGCTCATACACCTTACCGTTATTCCCGTCAACCGGTACAGAACAATAAACAACATCAGGATTTGCATCGTCCAGTGCCATGCCGCCACTGTAACACTCTTCCAGCCCGGCTGACTGATGAAAATGACCACCTCCGTTCTCCAGGAATGTGCGTTGCCATTCACTGCCGGTCCATCTGGCATAATAATAATCGTGAGAAGACTTATCGTTGCTAATACGAACCATGGCAATGACAGGATTATCATTGTCGTCCATCGATACTTCCCAGACCCAGTTACGGTAAGGCGAATTATCCACAACAGCATTGGGATGTGCATTGTAATATGTGGTAGTAGCAGCAATATTGTGCACTCCGTTTTCAATGGATGACAACTGCGTTCCGGTTATATCGTGCAAGGTCATATCATTTATATCAATATAATTGAAATACACATAATTGACTGCCTCATTATCTGGATGGCCGGTGGTATAAGTCACATAGATCTTATCCTTACCGTTTGACGCATATTTAGCGTATGGCCGTGCTGCTGTGGACTGTACAATCTGTTTTGGTCCCCAATCGAATGAAGCATCATCATTTTCATCAGGAATAGTGATACGCCCAATTGTCGGATGCCAGTTAATGCCTCTCCAGCAGATGTAAATATGATCCGGATCATCTGACATAATAAACGGTGAAGGGTATGTTGTATTGGCCGAGGTTTCCAACCGGACTTCTCTTCCCAGCGTTGTTATATCTCCGGGGTTTTGTGAAATACGGTAGTAAAAACAGGCTTCATCCGTATGGCGGGTATAGAAAATCATGATTCGTTCATCCGGGAGTACCAGAAACGTTGGATTATCATGATCATCAGGCTGAAAATAAGAACGTACCAAAACTTCATTGCTCTCATTTTTCAGATGATCAACCTGTGTGGCTTTAATGGCTCCGTGCACATCTATATATCCGATGTAGGTGCTGTTAATGGTTCCGCTTTCATTTTCATAATGCAATGCCCTGGGATCTGCAAACCAGCACCAGGCACCTTCTTGGGCAACCACGTTTACCTCAACCGGATCATCACTGGCTGAATAGGTTCCGGTAACAGGTACAGTGATCTGTTCATCACCCTGAGCAATAAGGATATCCCCGGAAAAATCAGAACTGTTACCTGAACTCACAGTAACCGTACCACCTTCAGCAGGAAGTTCTGCCGGATTTACGGTCACGTCAGCCGGAGCATCAACAGTAATTATGTCGGCTGATCCGTTTGGGTATACGCTGATTTCGGCTTCGCTGACAAAGTTGTTAAAACTTAAAGATGACACACTACAGTTCAACGCGGGTGGAATTTCCTTTACAGAAAGCTCTCCCAAAGCACAAAGCGTACCGGATCCTCCTGTTATTGTAATATAGTATGTTCCTGTTTCCGAGACGCTAAAATCCATTTCACCGTTAAGTAATACATTCCGTGTCGGACTACAGGTAAAGTCTTTCGTTGTTTCATTTACCGTCGCCTGTTTATCCTTACTGATTCCAACAGTCAGCGTTGGAGCCGCTCCGTTATTCCACCATTCGTAAATCCAGGAAAAATTATAGCGTTTGCCCTGTTCCAGGTTTACAGGATAACTAAACACTGAGCCTGAAGTTGTGGCTCCTGCACCATCCCAGCGAATCATCATCAGACGCCCGATATAGTTTGATCCATCTAAGGTATGATCTGAGCTGACATCCATATATCTTACGCCACTGTTAGAGTTGGCATAGTTAAACTCACCCGGAATCACAGTCCAGCCATACTGATCGGGATATGATGTAGACTGATCTGTATCACCGTTTCCGTCCCAGTCCGCAACAAGGTTTGTCTGTGCAAAACTCAATACTGAAAACGCCACAAACATCACACTGGTTATAAACAACTTAAGCCTCATTTTTATCTTATTTTATTCTGTTCTTACTCCGCTTAATTAACGGAATGAATTTTAATAACATACAAATATAACCACTACCGGATGAGAAATAAAACTGAAGCTTTGAATTTGCAATTTCATGCTAGTTTTTGCAGAATTTATTGCAGACTATAAGTTGAAAATTTAACTTTCCCAAAGTTTGAGGCTTTGGAAAAGTTTTTCGAATGTTTTATCTAATTTAGCCAAATCAAAAGAATTGATTTGGCAAATCTGAAGCACATCATATGGGAAGGCTTTAAAACCGGGTTAACAATATCGGTCAATATCCTCTTGTTTATGATCCCAATATCTTTTGCCATAACCGTCCTGCAGTTTTATGACATCATCGATAAACTGGCTGTTCCTTTTACTCCACTCTTCAAACATCTGGGTTTATCTGGTGAAACAGTGATCGTATATTTTACCGGCGTTCTGGTAAACTGTTATTCAGCTATTGCCATAATGATAACCATGCCACTCACATTAAAGGAGATTACTATTCTTGCCGCCATTCTGCTGATTGCGCATAATATGCCCATTGAGTCCATGATCCAGAAAAAAGCTGGTGCAAATGCTCTGCTTATTACAATTATCCGATTGGGAATGAGTATTTTTCTTGGTTATATCCTGAATCTTATTATCCCGGAGAGCGGTGAAATTCTGCACCGTAATTTTTCCCCGGAAGCCACTTTAAGCCTCTCCGGAACGTTACTGTTATGGTTGAGTACCAATTCAATACTTATTCTTAAAATTCTGGTCATCATTAATGTACTCACTGTTTTGAACCGCATTCTGGATCATTACGGCATCATCAGAACAATATCAGGATTATTTAAACCACTAATGGCTTTGTTTGGCATCTCATCTGAGACAACTGTTGTCTGGCTTGCAGCAAACCTGTTTGGTTTGGTTTACGGATCCGGAATAATCCTCTCACAGGATAAGGAAAAGCTATCGCCCTATGATTTGAATAAACTGCATATTTCCATTGGCATCAGCCACTCCTTAGTCCAGGAAACCCTGATATTTGTTGTCATCGGAGCCCCTTTGTTCTGGGTCACAATACCAAGAATTATCAGTGCCATAGTTGCGGTCTGGATCTTTATACTGGTAAAGCAGTTGCGCTTTAAAACGGCTCAACCCGAACTGAACAATTAGATACAAATACCGATCAACACATCATTCTACGCTATAACCGAATTGGTTGCTTAATTAAATTTGAAATATAAGCGGTTTTGCATGTCTGGTGTAGCACTGAATCCTTTAAACCGATGCAACTGAGATTGCGGACCGAAATTTTCAGCGGTCTGAAATTTAGTCCCTACAGCAGGTATAGCATCCAAAAATGAGATATCACCGGAAGGATACGGCGGAAATGTAAAATTCCGTTTCGGATCATAATGCTGTTGAATAGTCGGTGTAAACAGATGCAGAAAAACATCTTCTGAGGCACAGTATACTTCAAACGGTGTCGGGCATTCCAGTTTCATGCCGTAAAACAGGGAGTAGTAACCTTTAAACTCAGGATATTCCCATACCTCTCCCGTTATGGCATCGTTGTAAGTTTTATCCCATACATTAAGCGAACCACCCTTTAACCGGTTGTTATAAACCCGGTACGGTCCATTGGCAAACAACTTTGCTCCGGTTATTTCCTGATCCGGGAAACTGAAGGTTATCCCGCTCATCTTAATATTATCGGCAGGCCGGTAACTGTAATCCAGCTGCAGGATTCCGTTTTTCTGCATAGTCCACGAAAAACGATAGGCATCCCACCTGTTTGGATAACTGTAAACAACATCTATTGAGGAAACTCCATCTTCCGTTCTCAGCTTTACGCTCTTGCATCTTAACTTTTGATCTGTGATGAAAACAGGACCATCAGAAATTGGAATCATCCCATCAGCATTGTCAACCTGTTGAAGCAAACCGGTAGTCTTACTTATTTTAACAGATACGCCGGATGCAGACAAAGTATATAAAGAATCATCTTCGCTAATGAGCACATCCTTTTGTCCTGAAGGTTGCTCCTTCATCATTCTGTGTGCAAAAAATGCAGGTGAGTTTAATTCAAAACTCCAGGTGAACAGTTCACTGCCATCGGGGGCTTTTGCCGTAACATAAAGGACATCATAATCTTTCCAGTCATCAGGTAACGAAATATTCAGTTTGCCCCTGTTCCAGGGTTCGATATCCGGAGCCTCAATTTCACCTTTCACTTCATCGACAGAGCCATTCAAAGAACTGAACTTTTTCAGGGCATAAGAAAAACCACACTGCTTTGTATTGGTAAAATCATACCTGTTTTCAATATTCAGTGTACCATCCCAGGCGGGTGTTACGTACTTCTTTTCAACGTAAACCGGCGACCAGATTTCCTTGATGGTGTAAAAGCTGCCTTCCTTTTCCCTGTAGGGCCCCAGAATACCATCGGCACCTGAAGCATTATCGGTATCAAGTATGCCTTCTTTATCGGTTCGCACAACACCTTCGTCAGAAAAATCCCATAAAAATAAACCCGCAGACAAGGGGTTGGAAAGCATCAGATTCCAGTAATCATCGAGGCCGGCACCATGACCGCCATCGTATAATCCATGTAACAATTCTGTGGGCATAAAAATATCGCGTCCGTTAAACATGTTTTTAATCCCTGAATTAAAGGATATGTAATGCACCGTATTAATGTTATCATGCAATCCAAACGGATGTATCACGGGACGTTTCTGTAAATCCATATCCTTGAAAAGCGGATCAAGATCAAAATTAAATCCACCCTCATTCCCATTTGCCCAGAATATGACAGAAGGATCATTCAGGTCTCTTTTCAGCATTTCATTTACCAGTATGGTACCCACCTCGGTATCATAAGGCGGACGTTGCCAGGAACAAAGCTCATCAATAACATATATCCCAGCGGAATCACACATTTCCAGAAAATCCTTATCCGGTGGATAGTGCGACATACGAACCGCATTCATATTCATCTCCTTTAACAGTTTAATATCCTCCAGACTGTGTGCTCTGCTGACTGTACGTCCTGTAGAAGGCCAGAAACAATGGCGATTAACGCCTTTAAACATGATGCGTTTATTGTTAATATAAACCCCGTCTCTTTCACGTACTTCTATCGTTCTGAATCCAAACCGTTCTGTAACAGAATGAAGCTGTTTCCCTTTCCTGCTCACTGTGATAACAGCATCATACAGGTTTGGCGTTTCTGCTGACCACGGTTTAATATCCTTTATTACTGAAGAAGCTGTTAGTTTTTTATGCTTACCTTTTGATTCCGAATGGAATGATCCGACTTTATTTCCTGATCCCGCTTCTAAAATATCAACTGTAAGATCTGCGCCGGATATTTCTTTATCCAGGAAGGCATTCATGTTGATTGTACCGTCATGTCTGGCATCAATTCCGGTGTACTCAATAAAAGTTTCCGGAACAGCTTCCAGGTATACCGGTCTGAAAATACCTCCAAACACCCAGAAATCGGCATCACGCTCCGCACTGTTAACGCTTGCATTCGCGGACTGCTTGCTCACCTCAACCTCCAGTTTGTTCTCTGAATCCGGCTTCAGTAAATCGGTTATTTCTCTTTTGAACCGATAAAATGCTCCCTGATGAATATCGCCCGCCTGCTTGCCGTTGATTGAAATCTTTGTATCGGTCATTGAACCGTCAAAAACAATAAAAACGCGTTTATTCCTCCAGGCATCCGGAATAGAGAACGTGGTTTTGTATAATCCTTTTTCTGAGGATTTATGCCGTTCGTAGCCATAGTTATATTGTCCGAATCCTTCCAGCTCCCAACAGGACGGAACCCTGATCTTTGTCCACTCTCCACTGTTTCTTCCTGAAGTACAAAAGAAATCCCAGGTCACATTATCCTCTGTACTGTTGCCAGACAACATCATTTTCCCGGTTTCCTGCGCACTAGTAACATTTACAGCATAATAAAAGGCCAGAAAAAGAATAATAGAAATTTTTTTCATTTGAATGAATTTATAAAGATCAAGATGTAAAAATACATAACATTCACGCTTAAACACTTTTTACTATAAAATAATTAAGCCTTACCCGAATACAGTTAATACGATTCCCTGAATTTAATTCGAAATTTTTAAATATACGACTAATACATGACAAAAAATATAAAATGGATATATCTGTCCGGATCAAAATGTTTAAACGTGCATATAGTTATGTTAAAAATGACAGCCATACCAGACATCCGGACGAAAAGTATAATCCCTTAACTAAACACAAATTGCTACCACTTTATTGCTCTCAATTGATAACAAAAAAAGATTTCACCACCACATTAATTAACCTACAAATGACAAAAAATCATCAATTATTAATTTACTGTTAATTAATTATTGATTTAATCAAAATATTTTAATACTTTTACATCTGATTTTTAAAAATTAACTTATCATTAAGAACATATACCATGAAAAAGTTATTACTTGTTACCACAATCATGACACTTCTTTTCACGTCAATTTTAAATTCAAATGCACAAAACAATTGTCTTTCCTTTGACGGAGCAGATGATTATATAACTATGCCAACCGGCATTGTTGATCTAACTTCTGCTTACACAGTTGAAGCGTGGATTAATGTTAGCGATTATAGTAAGGTTGGGACTTTTAGGAGAAGAATTATAGCTTTAAGAGACGCCAACGATAACGACCTTGATTTAGCTGTTCATGAAAACAACAACCTGACATTTGTTGCAGAAGGAACCAAAAAGATAACATCAGAGACGTATTCTTCAGACAAGTGGCTTCATATAGCATTGGTTTTTAACGGTACAAACTACATACTTTACGTAAACGGTATTGCCCAAACAATCTCGGATGGAGGAGTAACTACCAATAATATTGGAAATAGCTCTTATATCGGTGCGACTCTAAGTTCTTCTGGAATGACAGCCTTTTTCTCAGGACAGATTGATGAGGTACGTATTTGGAATGATGAGCGAACTGAGAGCGAAATCAGGCAAAATATGCACAAAGAACTTACCGGGGCCGAATCTAATCTTGTCGCATATTATCCGTTTAACGAAACATCGGGAATAACAGCAGATAATGCAGAAGGAACTTCACTTTACGATGGTACTCTAACTAATATGACAGGCAGTGAATGGACAACCTCTTCGGCCATATTTGGCCCAAAGAATTGTCTGGATTTTGATGGGAACAATGATTGTGTTGATATACCAACATTAAGCCCGGCGTTTACCCAGGGTACAATTAGCTTCTGGATAAAACCAAAAGCAATTCCTGTAACACACTCCAGGGTACTTTCAGATGCCTGGGATGATGATGAAATATACCTTGTTAATGGTGTGGGTAAAATAGCAACGTGGTATATGATTAACGGAGACGAATTAATGTCATCGAGTGCTTTGCCAGTTAATGAATGGACGCATGTTGCAATTACTATGGATAATTCAGGCTCAAAGCTTTACATAAATGGTGTTTTAGACGACGAGTCAGGACCGTCGGATACTGATATTTCAACGAATTTTAGGATTGGGGGTTTTTATGGCGCATATTGGGAAGTCGTGAATGGTCAACTGGATGAATTCAGCATATGGAGTGATGTTCGTACACAAGAGGAAATACGTGAAAACATGTATAAGAACCTTACTGGAAATGAAGACAATTTGATAGCTTATTATAGTTTTGATAATTCTTCAGGAACAGTATTACAGGATCTTTCAGGAAACGGTAACGATGGTGTTCTTACAAATATGGATGCATCTACAGACTGGATTGCTTCCTCAGCATACAACACCTGGCTCAACACGTCATCTTCAGATTGGTCAACGGCATCAAACTGGAGTCTAGGCAGCGTTCCTGTGCCTTCTGATAATGTAGGGATTTATAGTTACAGCGGTGGAGCCAATGCTGTGGTGTCAGGTTCTCCCACAGTTAACAACTTAGTTTTAGGAAGTGCGTCATCCGCTACTTTATTATCAGGACTTGAAGTTACTAATTCTCTTATACTTGAAAGTAATCTTGACCTGAATGGACAAACTATTATACTCGGGAATTCAGGTATATTGATTGAAGATGCGGGACTTTTGTACGGTACTTCAGGTACAATAACCACAACTCGTTCACTGAGCAATATTAATGAAAACATAGGAGGTCTGGGTGCAGAAATTTCTACATCTTCCAATTTGGGCAGCACAGTTATTACTCGCGGCCATGCCCAACAAACAGGTGGAATAGCGGGGATATCACGATATTATGAAATTACACCTACAAATAACAGTGGTTTAAATGCCAGTTTGGTCTTTCATTACGATGATTCAGAGTTGAATTCAATAACCGAAGCAAATCTGCACTTGCTGAGGTCAACCGATGGTGGAAAAAGCTGGTCCGACAATAAGGGAACTGTAAACATATCTTCTAATACATTAACGTTGAGTGCAATTGATGCCTTTTCAACATGGACTGCAGGACTTACTTCACCGACTGTAACAACATCAACAGCTACATCCGTAAGCTATTTTTCTTCTCTTTTGGGAGGAAATGTTACCAACAACGGTGGTGCAACAGTCTACGAACGTGGGATAGTTTACAATACAAGCGGCTCCCCTACCACGTCTGATAACAAAGTTCAGATCGGGTCAGGAACCGGAGCTTTTTCTCAGTCGGTTACCGGTCTATTGGATGGAACCACATATTATGTGCGGGCTTACGCCATTAACTCCGAAGGCACATCATATGGCGGGGTTGAAAGTTTTACAACTAGCGCGTTACATGCTCCTGTTTTTACAGCTCCCACCGCCGCATTTGATGTATCATCTGCTGCTTATTCAGGGAATTCTTTTAATGTTATTTCACAACTAAGTTCTGCTTACGGTATTGACTTTAGCAGCGATGGTAGTGTAATGTTTGCCAGTACATATGATCGAAAAATAGTAAGTTATGATTTAAGTTCCCCTTGGGATATAACTACGGCTGTTTATAATACCAGTTTAAATTTAAGTTATAGGTCACAAGGAATTGCATTTAATAATGACGGTACCAGGTTCTATCATACCGGGAATAGCGGTGCAGGCATAAGTGAATATAATCTTTCTACAGCTTATGATTTATCAAGTGCTTCTTTTAATGCTAGAATTACACCTGCTGAAGGTTCAGATTATAATGACATAACTTTTAGCAATGATGGAACTAAAATGTACCTTTTGGGATACAGCTCCAAGGCAATACTTGAGTATACGTTGAGTGTAGCCTTTGATATATCAACAGCTGTTTATACTTCCAATTCATACACTGTTATTGAGAGCTCCAATGCGATGGATTTAGATTTTAATGCTGATGGATCTCAAATGTTTGTTATTACAATTGGAGGAGAACTGATTGTTTATAATTTAAGTACACCATTTGATCTGTCAACAATAAGTTTTAACAGTATTGGATTTGATACAGGTTCTGAGGAATTAAACCCTTATGGATTAGCTTTTAGTTCAGACGGATCTTATTTTTATGTAATTGGAGCTACAAAAAAAGTACATCAATATCAAATAAATGCTACCGTAGATTTTGCCGAAAACGGAACAGGAACTGTTGCCAATATTGATGCCAACGATGGCGATGGCGGCTCAACTGATACAGGGATTACCTACTCTTTGACTTCCGGCGGCGACAATGATTTGTTCGATATCGATTCTTCAACAGGGGCTCTTACCTTTAAAACTGTTCCAGACTTCGAAAATCCATCCGATGCAAACACTGATAATGTGTATAAAATTACTGTAATCGCTGACGATGGCAGTGCAAATAACAACACCGCAACACTGGAAATTAGTATTACCGTAACCAATGCCAATGATGCTCCAACCGCATCAAACGTCTCTACTTCCTCAGGACCAAACCAAAACCAGGTTTATATCTTCTCTACTTCCGACTTTGGATATTCTGATGTTGATAGTGATCCAATAGATCATATACGTATCACAGCAATTCCCGGTTACGGAACACTTTATGTTGATGCAAACAACAATGACGCTTACGATTCAGGCGAAGAATTATCGAACAGTTCAACCGTAAGTAAGGCAGATCTTGACGCCGGAAATTTACAGTATTACACAACCAGTTATTCAGGATCAACATCTTTTACTTTTGATGTAAGTGACGGAACAGATTACAGTACATCTGTTTACACCGTAACGTTAAGTGTGGTGGGGATTCCTACTGTAACAACTTCTACTGCAGGTTCTGTATCGGTAACATCTGCGACTCTGAGTGGAGAAGTAACATCAGATAATAACGGAACAGTTAGTGAAACCGGTGTGGTTTATTCCAAAACCGACAATACTCCAACCATAGCAGAGGGAGAAACAAAAGTAGCAATTAGTTCAGGAACCGGAACTTTCAGTCAGACAGTAAGTTCCTTATCCCCGGCTACAACATACTATTTTCAGGCTTATGCCATCAATCCGGCAGGAATATCTTATGGCGAAGCAAAAAGTTTGACAACGTTAAAGATGGATCAGACGATTACGTTCAACACAATGTCTGCTAAAACATTTGGTGATGCCGATTTCGATCCTGCTGCAACGGCTTCTTCAGGGTTAACTGTTTCTTACAGTTCTTCCGATGAAAATGTGGCTACCATTGTGGAGGGGAAAGTTCACATTGCAGGGGTAGGCTCCTGTACCATTTATGCGGATCAGCCAGGGGACGCTAACTATAATGCTGCAACACAGGTGAGCCAGTCTCTTAGCGTATCCAAAGCTTCAGCTTCTGTTGGATTATCCGAATTAACTGCCGTATTCGACAGTCTTACCCATGCAGCCATGGCAACCACAACGCCTTCTGGACTAAGCGTGGTAATTACATATAACGGTGGTTCTGTTCTTCCTGTTAATGCTGGGAGTTATGCAGTGGTGGCTACTATTGACGATGAAAGCTATAATGGCTCGGCCAACGGAACGTTAGTCATCTCTAAAGCTTCGCAGTCTGTATCGTTTGATGCAATGTCTGCTAAAACTTTTGGTGATGCCGATTTCGATCCTGCTGCAACGGCTTCTTCCGGGTTAGCTGTTTCTTACAGTTCTTCTGATGAAAGTGTGGCTACCATTGTGGACGGGAAAGTTCACATTGCAGGCGTAGGTTCCTGTACCATTTATGCGGATCAGTTAGGGGACGCCAACTATAATGCTGCAATACAGGTGAGCCAGTCTCTTAGCGTATCCAAAGCTTCAGCTTCTGTTGGATTATCCGGATTAACTGCCGTATTCGACAGTCTTACCCATGCAGCCGTGGCAACTACAACACCTTCTGGACTAAGTGTGGTAATTACATATAACGGTGGTTCTGTTCTTCCTGTTAATGCTGGGAGTTATGCCGTGGTTGCAACTATTGACGATGAAAGTTATTCAGGTTCGGCTAACGGAACCCTTGTTATCTCTAAAGCTTCGCAGACGATCTCGTTTGATGCAATGTCTGCTAAAACATTTGGTGATGCCGATTTCGATCCGGCTGCAACGGCTTCTTCCGGGTTAGCTGTTTCCTACAGTTCTTCCGATGAAAACGTGGCAACCATTGTGGACGGGAAAGTTCATATTACAGGCGTAGGTTCGTGTTCCATTTATGCTGACCAGGCAGGGGACGCTAACTATAATGCTGCAACACAGGTGAGCCAGTCTCTTAGTGTATCCGAAGCTTCAGCTTC
>NZ_JBHMVA010000022.1:0-30985 GCF_042436675.1 Quyinboa ferrireducens
GCTTTAGAAAATCACTGTTTAATAAATCTTTTTTATCCATTGTGTGTCCTCTGATTTGTCAAAGTTATCTCCGATTTCTTTAACGAGCCTGATATGGCTCAAAAAAATCAGGATAACTTTTCCTCATTTACACACTTTTCAGGAGGCTACCTTATTATTGTACTATCAGCTTGTGCACTTCAGTATCTTCTCCTGTTTTAACGGATACAAAATAAACCCCCTGGCTCACATTTTCAGGACAATCCAGCGTTGTGTTTGATGTTGTGTTTTTTATTGCGATAAGCCTACCATTTATATCTGTCAGTCTTATTACTGCAGGTGATGTCAGATCCTTCCCGAATTTTATATTAATCACCTTATCTGATTTAACCGGATTCGGGAACACCACTATCTTTTTATCAGATTTAAGACCATTGATCCCTGTTGTTGAAGCAACTGTAATATAATCCGTTCTTGTCTTTGTTATACTTCCATTAGTTCCTGTCACCGTCAGCGAAACAGTATAGGTTCCGGCTGTATCATAAGTATGCTCCGGGTCTTCTTCGGTACTTGTGGTTCCATCCCCAAAATCCCATAAATAATCTCTGACAACATTAGTTGATTGGTCCGTAAATTTTACGCTTGAACCAACATCAACAGTTCTGGTACCCGAATAGAAATTAACTGTTGAAACAGGGATTGTTGTGTTCGTTAGATTTGAATTCCAACGATACCATTTGGTTTTCCAGCTTGCACGCTCCTTTATGCCTTTACCCATTCTAAGTTTATAGTCAAAATGTGCCTTTCTGGTTTTTTCACCCTCATAAATATAATCTGTATTACATATCACTGCAATGACCACATTATTAGCAGGTTGTTTATCCAATGCCAGCTTGCATTCTCCGGCAAGCACAGGCTCTCCGTAAACGACAGATCCATCAGTAGCCCTGTAACACAACTGGCAACTCATATTCTTACCAATGGGAAGAAACTCAACGCTAACCGTATCTGAATTCACTATCAAAGGAATTTGGTTAGCACCTGACCATCCCGGTGTTGTCCTGTACTCCGGTGTAAGTAAACCAGTACCGTCATCGGATGTTATAACATAAGGAGTTGCATTCCAGATGCGTGGGTTCAACCATGAAGGTTGCCATTCTGCACCAATACCTACTCCAAAATTAGCATCCAGTAACTTTGTTGCTGCAGTTGTCCATTTACCAAAGTCCACCAGCGCCAGTTTAGCACGGTACTCCATGATCAGTCTTCTCATCTGATAATCGCCCAGCGTATCAGCTATACCTTCCAGCACCCTGTTCTCGCAATAACGCCATATCCAGGCAACACTGTGATCACCGAATATCTCACTAAACATTGTTGGAAATAAATTACCATACTGATTTCCGCCCAGAAGGTTTTTCCAGGTACAGATCTGCTGAGATCCCTCAAACATATTTACGCCTTCTGCTGAAGGGCCGCCAAAGCTACCATCCTGCAACCAACCACTATAACATTCAATCGGCATAAACGGCGCAATTAATGCACCAACATTTAAAAAGCCCATAGAAGAGTAGTCTCCTGATTTTCTGGATTCCATTTCCTGCTGTAACCAGGTATTTCCTCCTTCCTGAAACCATGCCGAGTTTTTAGCGCCGGGTAAGTCAGCTAATACAGCATGAATACCTTCATGGATCATAGCTCCTGTTTGATAACTATCGGCATATTGAGGATCGAAACTCCTTACAGGTAAATACGAAGCCAATACCATTGGCCAGTTCTCGCCCTGGTAATTAATGCTTCCCATCCATCCACCTAATGTTGTGGTATCAGTATCGGGACCGTCTACACACATACCTGAACCATATAAATATATGGCACTTCGGTATCCATTCTTTGCCCGTTTATCAGGTGGCCATCCCATGGTATCGCGGAAATAGGCGAAATCTTTATTGAATCTTTCAAGCATATTATCTATGGCTACGTCCGTTACATCGTGACGTCTGTTTGGCCCCCATACAAAAGTCCACCATTCGGATGACTTTCGACCGGCCACATTGGCGCAATCGTCGAGGTCTTTTGTTGGCATTTCCAAACCAGGAAATTCATCTCTGAAATCATAATAAATAGGCGGATCATATGCAGGCCATGTATACGCTGATCCATCATTGGTCTCCCCAACAGTCACGTATACCACTGATTCTGAAATTGCACCACATTCATTTATAAACATTGCAGTGTAAGAACCGGATTGATTCAACTGCATATTTTCTAAACTAACCTGGCTTCCAGTTGCTGCAAATCCATTCGCACTGCTCCAGAAGTACTGTCCACCATCCTGCGCATCTGCAGTAATAACAAGATCATCACCTACCAGTATCTTAACATAATCAGATTCACTGATATCTGTACCGTTAACATTCAGAGAAACACCAAATGCTGTAGGCTCACAATCTCCACCAGTCTGCCCGAAAACCTTCCACTCCAGGATTCCTGTTGCTGCAGGACTTTTCATAGTAATCCTGATGCGCTGAGCCCAGACGCTACCTAAATTTAACTGATTATACTGGTTTAGTTCAGTACCAATATTTCCGGCGTTTATCCATGCGGCACCATTCCAGTATTCAATATAAGCATCATCCGGTTGTGCAATTCCCACATCGGCACCCGGATTATCATCCCACCAATATACTGCTGTTGATGTAATATTCACAGCCTTGGTCCATTCATACTGTACCCAGTTATAAATACCATAATCCCCTTCTCCGTTCCAGTTACCATAAGCCGTTCCTGTTTTTGCAGAACTGGTTGGCTCTTTACCGTCATTCACTGCTCCCAATGTCTCCCAGGGGGAAACATATGAGGTTGTTACGCTAGCATCAGGGGCAAGATTTACAGAATCCTGTTGTGCAAGCACAAAACCCAGTGACATAAAAGTCAGCAGGAAGGTTAAAACTACTTGTTTAGAATTTCTCATAATATGTATTACTTAAAAAAATTATATAACTGTTCAATCTATTTTTAGTCTCAATATACCTAGTTTTTCTATTCCTTTACTAATTTCCCTTTATAATATTACCGGGCTTTGCCCCTGATTAGTGGCTTCTGCCAATCTGTTGGACGTCAGCGAACACCTGTTTTTCACCTCATTAGTATTCGGTAAGACCATGTATAAATAATATTGTGAACTAACTTAATCCTTTACAGGAACACCATAACTAATGTTTCGGGAATCAGCACAAATGTGTTTTATGTGAAAATGCGCCCCGGTTCTGAAGCTAATACCGGGCTCTTATACCGACCAGGCATTTTAACCAGAGAAATAATCTCACACCTTGATCACTTTAAATAATCTGGTTTTACCATCCAATCTGACTTCGATAAGATACATTTGAGATTTATTCAGGTAAAACTCAGTCACATCTGAATCTGCTTCAAATTCCGTTACCAACTGTCCGGTGACATTAAACACCCTGACGTTTGCATTAGTTGCATTTCTCAAATGAAATGCTCCATTCGTCAATACAGTCGGGGTTATGATCATTTCTGGCTGCGTACTACTCTTTACGATCCGGATATCAGTAGCAACAAGGAAATTTGCAGCCCGGGCAGCAATCGTGTTTTCATCCATTATACCCTGATAGATATTAAATTCGTCAATTGAACCGATCCATGTTGCATCAGCAGAATATCCGCCTTTACATAAGTAAGCAAATGAATTATCAAGGGCCTGAATTCTGTTGCTTCCGGTAAAGGGCTTTTTCCCAACTAAAGTACCATTAACATACCATGTAATTTCGTCGCCAGAAAGTGTACTGACCAGATGGTAAAGCCCACCGTCGTCATGCTTCGTACCATATACCCTGTCCTCAGCTGCCCAGGGAGACGTTGTGTTTTCGCATGAAATAGCAGCACTGCTGGCATTGTTGTTTGCCAGCGTAATGTAGAAATAGTTTACTCCGAATGTCCCTGAGGTACCTCCGAAATAACTTATCATTGTGTTTGCCGTATTCGTTGTACCTGCTTTAACAAATGCTTCAACTGTAACAGCCGAATAGTTATTAATACCAATTAAATCTCCGGGAAGGTCAACGTATTCTCCCTGTGCCGATGTTGTATAAATACCATCTGAAATTGTACCCCCAACAAGTGTTCCGTCTGCAATTCCGACTGTATCTTTTGCGGTACCGTCTTCAAAGGGATAAGAATGCAACAAAACAAGTGTAGTATCAATTTCTACAGGCATAGGATCATTTATAATGGTATTGTAATTAAACCATTTCTTATAAATGTTTGCTTTGTATAATACATTTTTCACCGGTTTTATACGATAGTCATAATGATGAGTACGGGTTTTCTCTCCTTTATAAATATAATCCGTATTTGATACCACCGCAAAGACTACTCCGTTGGCTGGTTGCTGATCCAATGCGATCATACATTCCCCGCCAAAAACTGGTTGTCCGTAAATCATTTGTCCGTCTGAAGTTCTGTAACACAACTGACAGGTCATATTCACATCCAATGGCTGGAAGTACATGACTACTGTATCTCCTGATACATGAAACGGGATTTGATTACCTCCTGACCATCCCGGCGTTGTTCTTGCTTCCGGAACATACCATCCGGCAGTATCCTTTGTCACTTTTACGTAGGGTGTTGAAGTCCATGGTTCAGGATGTAACCATGCCGGCTCATATTCAGCAATAATATTGATACCGGAGTATCCATTGATCAGATCTCTGATTGAGTTCGTCCATGGTCCAAAGTCTACCAATGCCTGTTTCGCTCTGTATTCATAAATCACACGACGAATCTGTTCTTCTCCTATTGAATCAGCAATACCTTCTAATACACGTGAAGGACAATTTTGCCATATCCATGGAATACTCTTATCACCCAAAGCCTGAGCTAAATAAACCGGGAATCCGTTTCCATATTGCGTACCACCTAAAAGTGTTCTCCAGGTACTGGCATAATCTCCCTGATATACACCTTCTGCAGCTGGACCTCCAAATGATCCATCCTGCAACCAGCCACTGTAACATTCTATTGGCATAAACGGAGCTACAAACGTACCTGCATTTAAGAATCCCATTGCACCATAACCACCTGATCTTCTGGAAGCAGCTTCCTGCTGTAACCAGGTATTTCCTCCTTCGTGAAACCATGCCGCATCCTTACAACCAGGCATGTCCGCCAGGATTGCATGAATCCCTTCATGTATCATAGCCCCCATTGAACCATCATCCGGAATATTTGGATCAAATCTGCTGACAGGAAAATAAGATGCCAAAACGTTAGGCCAGGCTTCACCGTTATACGTGCTTACACCCATCCAACCACCTAAGGCGGTGCTGTCTGCATCATCTGTACACAAACCAGATCCAAATAAATAGATCGCTGAACGGTAACCGTTTCTTGCACGTTTATCCCTTGGCCACCCCATTTCATCAGAAAAATAAGCAAACTCCCGATCAAAGTATTTTAACATGGAATCGATGGCTTCGTCTGTAACCAATGAATTCGCATTGGGACCTTTTTTAAATGTCCACCAATTATAATTGTAATCTGTCCCCCCACATTGATCGGGCAAATTCTGAGTTGGCATAGGTAAATTTGGGTTTTCCGGCGTAAAGGCTATCGTTGGATTGTATTCAGGCCAAAAATATCTTGCTCCATTTTCCTGTGCGGAAACAGTCAAATGAAAAAGTTGAGTAAACACATTACCACACGAGTTAAAATATGTAGCATAATATGTTCCGCTCTGATTGGTCTCGACATCAACAAGTTTTAAGTTTTTCACATCGGCAGAAAATCCGTTTGGACCTTCCCAGTGCCAATCGTTGGTTTGTGCTGAATCAAGACTGTTAGGGATTAACTCAACGGTATTTCCGACAATGGCATAAGCACAGTTTAAATCTAAGGTATCGCCATCATTTACTTTTACAGCGCTTGTCAGTTCAACACTGCCACATGTATCAGTTTTGGTTAACGTCACATTATCAACTCCAGTCCATCCATTGTTTTTTGCATCAAACTCTATGCCGATATACGAGCCTATAGCTTCCGGTGTTGCAGTTGCAAATACCTGCAAACTTTCGGGACTGGTACCTAAACCATTAAATGTAGTACTGGCAAGCACATTTCTGACACCGTCTCCATTATCATAGTATAATGAAGCCACAAAATTATTAGCACCGCTATAAATATCAAACCCATCGAAGGTTAACGTAAACTCATCCCCTGTTCCGATGATATAATCTGTAAGGTTGTAAGCCGATCCATCAACCCCTTTCCAGAAAGCACTACCGGCGGCTTCTACACCGGAATCAGTAATTGGGCCATCTGTACTCCAGCCGGGAACACTCCCCGCATTGTCAAAATTGGTTTTAACGCCTGGCAAAGTAAAATCACCGTTTGTTACCGTGATAGGCACCTGCGCCTGTAAACTTACAGCACAAAAAAAAGCTACTGCTCCTAAAATTAATGTTCTTCCCTTTTTCATAAAATTCCTTTATCCATTACTTCTCCACTCCATTTTACCTGCCCTGTCATCCTTTAAAATACCAGTTATTTAAGATTCCTCAATGAAGGATGTGCTACAATAATTCGTTGTGAGAATTCTTTTATATTACCATTTAATCTAATTCAGTATCTGTATTTTTTATTTATCATCGGCAACACTCTTTCAGATCTATTTTTTTTGAATAATCAGAGTTAAACCTTTTGTACAAATTATCTTTTTCATTTCCCTAATTACATTAACTGATGTTTCGGAAAGCGGTACAGATGTGCATTAAAGTTGAAAGCGTCTCCATTTTCCATCCTGCACCTTTTATTTGCTTCCATCTTCCTTTTAATTATCTCTGTTATATCAGTTTTCCCCTTTTTATCAAACGGCTTCGCATCCTTTCGTTATGACTATTTTTGTCCCATTATTGGATAACGTTGATCCTATTCTTCAATAATAATGACACCCCACGGCTCAATGCTCAGGTTTTGTTGATTCCTCACCGTTTTATCCGTTAACAACTCCGTCCCTTTTTGATATGTATATTTAATTTCCCTGGGTTCAGATGAATAATTATAGTAATACCGGATGGTGTTACCATCATCATTTTTACCCGATTTGGTGATTAAAGGCCAGTGCAGATCCTGATCGGCTGTTTTGAGGCCCATATTCTCCAGTTCTTTCAGTATTATTTTTTCCTGTATGGCATCTGAAACCATACAACCTTCGTAAATTAATTTACCTTTTCCGTAGTCATTCGACGTAATGGCCGGATACTGATCAAAATACCTGTAGTCATAATATGCCAATGCCTCTGCTGTTTCCGGTATAATGTATTCCGCCCAGGTATGTACTTTATTCTGGTTCTCACCAACCTTAAACGGATCACCTTTTAAGGTCATTTCTCCAATACTTGAAAATTCCTGGTAATAAAAACCGCATAACTTGCGTAAAGGGCCCGGCGCAACTGTTGGGCGCACCATTGAGTTTTCATCGCTGAATCCGCTTTTAAACTGCATAATAACATGTCCTCCTTTTGCCACAAAGGATTTTATTTTTTCAAGCAATTCATCGTCTGCTACATATAATGAAGGTATGATTAACAATTCATAATCGTTGAAATCTTCATCGTACGGAAAAACAAAATCAACACCTACATTATTTTCATACAGAATTTTATGGAACTGATCCATCTGGTGATACTTGTAATAATTCCAGGAATTTCCCTGGTGATTAAACGGCATAAAATTTAAGGCTGAGTTCGAGTCATGGCTGAACAATATGGCTACCTTATTCTCCTTTTTCAGGTTAACCAGCTTTTTACCAATAGCCTGAAGTTCGTGTGCAGTTTTCGACATCTCAGCATATGCCCGGTTGGGTTTCATGTCGTGCGACAAAATTCCTTTCCAGTAGATCTCCTGCCCGTAATGAATGGAATGCCAGTGCCAGTATTCCACCATGTTGGCACCTGAGCCCAAATGCGCATATACATTTTGCCGTAGCTGACCGGGATACGGCGGCTGCTGGTTTTTGGAATCCCAACCTGTGGTCTGCGCATTGGTTTCGGTAATCAGGTAGTTTTTATGTTTCACCGAACGGAAATAATCACCGGCAAAAGCGATTTCCCGTCCTGTCAGGTGGTCCTGCTGTTGGTGATACACATTTACGCCCATCACATCCATTAATTTAGCGCTTTCGTGCTGATCCACATTTTCTACCGATGTCATAAAGCATTGCATGATAAACTGGTCATCGCGTTTGTATTCTCGGACAATGGCTGACTGCCAGGTCAGAAATTCTGCCAGGGATTTACGGTTGTACCTTTCCCATTCCAGTTTATATCCTGTATTGGTAATGCCGTCGCGTGGAGCAAGCTCTTCCCAGCTATCAATGGTCATTCCCCAATAGTTTAATCCCCAGATTTTATTCAGGTTTTTGGGTGTTTTAAATTTATCCTTCAGGTAGTTCACAAAGCCGACCTGATAATTTTCGTTGTTTACGCCGCGCGTTTCGGTTTCATTATCAACCTGAAAACCGATGATGCCCGGATGCTGTGCATAATGCTCCATCATTTTTCGAATGATCCGCTCGCTGTAGTACAGGTAAGTTGGATCAGTGATGTTCATGTTTTGACGGATGCCATAATAAGCCTTGCCACCGTTTTTGTACTCCAGTAAAACTTCCGGATGCTTGTGCCAGAGCCATGCAGGAATAGAATAGGTTGGTGTTCCCAGAATTACTTTTATGCCTGCCTCATGCATTTTATCAATGATCCGGTCCATCCATGCAAACTCGAACTCACCTTCGCGGGGTTCAAACAGACTCCAGGTGGATTCTCCAACCCGGACAACCGATATCCCGGCTTCCTTCATCATGCGTACATCCTCATCCAGACGCTCAAATGGCATGTATTCATGATAGTAGGCCACACCATATAAGATATTATCAAATTTTTCCGGCTGAGCTTTCAATATTATGAAAACAAACAGACCTGCAATTGTCAGAATTATTTTATTGCCCATAACTAAAGCCTTGCTTATTATTTACCCACAATTAAAACCTTTTGCCTTGTGTTACCTGCTGTAACGATATAAATACCGGATGGCAATCTTACTTTAAATATTGCAGACCCGGCTTCATCGTTAAAAAACTGTCTGCCAGATATATCATGAATCCGAATATCTGTATCAGATAAAATATTAGTGACAACCAGCTGATCTCCTGTGCTGTAAATCAATGCAGTTTGTTCTTCTGATCTTTTATCCGTATCAATTCCTGTTGCGTTTGTTACCATAACATTAAATTTGAACACAACACGGCGAGCCATAGTCCCGGTGGAATATGTGAGTGCCTGGCTAACGGTATATGTATCCCCTTCATCACTTAATCCGGGAAATAACCCTATTTTAAAAGACAGATTATTTATGTCGAATTCAGAGAAAACAACGGAATTGCTATTCCAGTTCGTCACATATCCGTCCGGATCAAACCAGTGCCCCGGATTTGTTGCAGTGGAATTTGTATTCAGCGTTCCGGCCGGACTTAATGCTGCATATTTTAGGGTTGAACCAAAACTACTCCTTAACTCGGCAGTACTTAATCCTAATGCATCGTTTAAAAGCTGATCGTTAATAACCACAGTATTAAAAGGATAAACCGTGTTGTCAGGACCATATTCCGGCTTCACCCGCACATCGAAAACAAGTGTATCTGTTGCCGGTGTGGCTTCGGCATGCGCACTGCTCCTGGCAATCCACACTGCCATTTCTCCGGGACCACGGTTCGACCAGGCATAGTAAGGAATGGCTTTCAGTTTCTTATCCTGAAGTACGATGGTATTTGTTTCACGATCAGCGGTAGCAATCTTACCATCAATCAGAAGACTCACCACTCCATTCATCCATTCCGGTTCACTTACAGCAGTAATTTGATTATTGTCTTCAATAACACTGTTCAGTACATGTCCGCCATTATCCGGCCATTCCAGCGTATATACAATCGGTCCGCGTTCCAGTGACACTTTACCTGCATCTTCTTCTACCAGTTCGTTAGCTACGGTCCGGTGTACATCCATCGGAAAATTAATCTGAATCACATCATCCGATGTCCAGGTTCTTGTGAGCACAATGTAGCCATCTGCATTCAACTCATATTCCACCGGTTCATCATTTACAGATAAGGTAATGTTGTTTACAGTGACATCCAGATAGCTGTACAATTCACCGGGAACAGGGTTATTTTTTGCCCAGCCCGGAACACGGAGAAGAAGACTGAATGGTTTTGATGTTTCAGGATTAACAGTAAGACTGACATTCCCTTCCCACGGATAATTGGTAACCTGCGTAATCCGTACCGTATCTTCATTGAGACTGATCGTGGATTCTCCCTGAACATAAAGATTGACATAAATGCTGTCACCTTTCTGTGCGTAAATATACCCCGGCATGGAAGGCACAAAACGGCATAAATTACTTGGGCAACATGCACAGCCAAACCATTCTTTACGGGTATTGGCTCCCTGGTTGAACAGGTATTCCCCGTCTGATTCCAATGGATTCGGATAGAAGAAAAGATTGCCTGAAAGGCTTATTCCGGAAATAATGCCATTATACAATGTGCGTTCTATCACATCGTAATATTTTGACTGTCCGTGCATTAAAAACATACGGTGATTCCAGTATACATTTCCGATAGCCGCACAGGTCTCACAATAGGCCTCCTTGTTCGGCAAAACATAATTATGATCAAAGGCCTCACCGTCATGTTTGGCACCAATTCCACCGGTGATGTAGTATTTCTTATCAACCACATTTTCCCAAATCGTATCAATGGCATGCAGATACGAGGGGTTATTCGTTAAGGCAGCCACGTCAGCCATTCCGGAATACATGTACACCGCACGAACAGCATGTCCAACTGCTTCAGTCTGTTTAACGACAGGCAAATGACTCTGGCTGTATTCTTTTCGCATCACACCCTTGGTTCCGCGCAAATCAAGAAAGTATTTAGCCAGATCAAGGTAATCTTTGTTTCCTGTGACCCGGTATAATTTAACCAGTCCCATTTCAACAATCTGATGACCAGGCTCATATGTTAAACCGCCCACTAAAAAGTCTTTCACAAGAAGATCAGCACTCTTAATGGCTATATCCAGTAATGACCGTTTGCCTGTTGCATTATAATGCGCCACTGCTGCTTCATAAAGATGACCACAATTGTACAGCTCGTGGCTGAGATCCGGATCTTTCTCCCAGCGTTGTGCTCCTACCCAATCGTGTAAATTACCGGGTTCGCCTGCTGTACGGGCTGTATACAAATAACCATCTTCTTCCTGTGCCTTTTCTATATAATAAATGAGTGTGTCCATCTGCTTTTCCAGTTCCTTATTGGGCAGACTTTGAATGGAGTACGACATTCCCTCCAGTATCTTATAAATATCCGTATCGTCGAAGGTGTATTCTGTAGAGAAATAACCTGGCATTAAACCACCGGCTTTCTTAAAATTATCCACACGTCCGGTGATGTAGCACTGATTAAGTGCAATAGGAATGGTTGTTTCCTGGTTTTGAAGAATACGGGGCGACCAGAAAGCGTCGTTAAGTTTTACCTCTGTAAATGAAACCGGTTCAATCGGGTAATCATGATATTCATGCGTACCACCGGTATCTGAACTTAATGAATCGCTTGCATCATAAATCTGCCAGTTATCGAAATAAACAGTAGTTGCCGTTTCGTTATGGCCGTTATTTACCCAGGCACCACCAGCTACGGGATTTGCCACACTGAACGTATGCTCAAAAAATTGCCATTCTCCTTCGGTATCCGGTATCAAAAAGTAAATATAATCGCGGGCCTGCTCCACTGTTGCATCATCAGTGCTTGTGAACACACCACCGTTACCATAAATTCCTGTTTCGAAGGTACCATTGGTTTTAATCCATCCGCTCACTTTATACTCAGTAGCATCAAAATACATATTCGGAGACTCAATACCCGATGTGCCATTCAGTTTTAAGCATGTAGCACCGCATTTAATATCCTCCCCATCAGAAAGGGTAACAAGTGTAGGAGGATTGCTCCAGGTTGAATACCGATCCATGGTAAGAAAACGCGGATCGTAAATAAGGTTCAGAACTTTCTCCTGGAAACAGTCGTTGTCCCTGGAGGTATTAACAACAATATCTTTATGTGTTGAACCGGTTAGAAATGTCAGCGTATCAAAGGCACTTGTTCCTTCCACGGAATTAAATGTCATAGTCAGATTGTAGCCGCCAACTGACTGTGCCTCAAGCTGTGAAATATGTGCTGCTGATAGCTCAACCCCGCTTAATCCATTTTTAAATGCCACATCAATTCCTTCTTCCGGAATATTGATACCCTTAACATTGAGTGTTGCTGTGGATTTTCCCCTGACATCCGATAAAACAATTTTAGATGCATTTACCAACACAGAAGGATCTGCAAACTCTGAATAAACCTCCCATTCAGTTACACCCAATGCCGCATAAGAAGTTCCGTCGGTTGAAGCATTCAGAAATAACCGTAGTGTTTTTGTCTTTACCGGTTCAAACTCAACAGCATTGACAGATGCAATATTCAGTGGGTATGCCTGTCCATCAGATAACGTAACATCCTGCCATTCAGACGAGCTGCTGTTCATGTACTGAATTTTCCAGGAAGAAGGCATGGCTACGCCATCGCCTGCCGTTGAGCCAGCATTATCACACCAGAAATAAACAGATACTTTATTAACGGATACCGAATCGGACCATTCATAACTTAGCCACTGAGATGCCGGACGGTTATTGCTCCAGGATCCCCATGTTTCAGAGTTACCTAAAGAAGGTAATCCACCACCCGCTAAACCAAAGCCAGCAGTTTGGTTATTCACAGCATTCAGATTATTCCATGCTGCCGTATATGATGCTGTTACGGATGATGCATTGGGTGCAACATTCACAAGAGTTTGCGCATTTGCAGTCAGTCCTGTCAAGGCAAACAGAATCATTAAAGTCTTTAACATTTTCATGGCAAGTTTCATTATATTATCCTTTATTCTTTCTTTAATCCACTAAATATGATTCAACCATATACCGTATGTGTAAGCATTGGAATGTCTGTCGGGATCCGGTAGATCTGTCCGGGTCCACTGTCCTATATTGACAAATGGGGTGAGAACGAGTTTAACCTCTTTTCCCCTGAAGAGTCCTTTTGTTTCATAAACCGGCCCAAGCATTTTATCATCTTGTTTTTGAACCGGAACTGGTAACACGGATGTATTAATTCTAATGTCTTTATTCAGATCTGCTGAAGCGTCCAGCTGAGTATTCCAAAACATATCAAGAGCATAAACAACCGGTCCTCTCATAAAAGCTGAAGGAATAATTTCTGTAGGAACCTCTTTATACATGTGTTCCCCTCCCGGTAAATAATACATGGTATAATCACTGTGATGTGCTCTTGTAATCCACTTCTCTTCCATCGGAAAACGAATTTCAACCTTGTCCCCTTTCTTCCATTTCTGTGAAAGCTGAAGATAAGTTCCAGGTGTGACTTCAGGAATTATATTGCCGTTTAATTTTACTTCAGGTGCTTTACACCAGGAAGGAATTCTTAACATCAGGTTTTTGTCAACAGGATCTTCAGATACAATTGCCAGCTCAATTTTATCCGTTTCAGGATATGTGGTATTGATCCTGAATTTGAATGCATCCCCTTCATAATCCGATGCCAGATATTGGTTAATATAAAAATCTTTTCCGTTCTCCGCATAAACAAACGTTGGAATCAATGATATTATCCTGTGTCCACTTGCAGTACAGCAGTCTGGACCATGAAAGTATCCATTTGGTTTTGTACCGTTTGGTGGTGTATGATACCGGCAAATGCCTTCTTCAGCTGCCTGGGCTGCAAATACATGATTAATCATTAACTTTTCAATGGCATCCGCGTACTTCACATCACCAGTCAGTTCCAGCAGCATTTGTGTGAGTTGCATCCAGGACATGGTGGCACAGGTTTCCACTATATTTCCGGAAAGTGGTTTTACATAATCGTGTTCATAGTGTTCTGCCACGCTTACGCCACCGGTAATATACATTTGTCGTTCATTGATATCATTCCAGGCACCGGTCACTTTCCTTAATAGCGATTCATCCCCGGTTATGCGGTATAACCTTAAGAAACCCATGAAATTCATATGAAAGGTATGGGAATGCACATAGGGCTGAAGTTCATCCACACCAAGCTTTCCGTCGGCAACTGAATCGAGGCGGGAGAATGAATCCCAGCCACTCCATTTATCAATATTGCTTACCACCCATTGACTCCAGTCCAGATATTTTTGTTTACCGGTGAGCTCATACAACCGTGTTACGGGATCAGCCAGCAAAGTGCCTTCCCATGAATAATGCACACTGTGACCGGCAAACTGTGACGTTCCGGCCAACTTGTGCCGGATGTTTTCCGGTGGACGTAAATCTGATGGCCAGAACTCCTGCTTACCGGGACCAAAGTATTCTAAAAAGTATCCGGCAAGTTTTTCGGCAGCATTCAGAGCCTTTCCGTTCCCTGTCTCCTCATAAACTGTCATAAAAGCATGAAATACAAAATACAATTCATAAGGATCCATCCCCCTCACCGGGCGTTCAGCAGAACGAAAATCTCTGGCTGTTGCACCAACATAACCACTTTCTTCCTGTGAAGCAATAATCCGGTCCAATACATCTTTTGCTTTAGCAAGTAAAGCCTGATCATCAGACTGGATTGCAGACAGATAGGCCGACTCAACCCACTTTCCATGCTGTTCCGCCTGTGTCCAGTTCCAATCCGTATGTTCCCGTTTAACAATAAAATCGACATATTTATCTATTGGAAAAGTTTCCAGATAGTTTTTCCGGTTAACGTCCATGCGGTGTCCGAAAAACCCGGTAATGTTTTTAACGGCAGAAATCTTTACCGGCCTTTCCCTTGCTTCTACTTTTACTGTTTTTTCTTTACCTGTTGACGTGCAGGATGTGATGAACAAAACTGACGTCACCAGAAGCAGGAAACCTGATCTTACATTAATTTTTGACATGTAATAATTAAACCCTGAAGTGATTTTAACGATAAAAGCTTTCTGCATATGCATGATGTTTAAACCTTGATATTGTGAATAGTTAAAAAATCCAACATCAAAGGAAAGGAATAAAAAAACAAACTCTTATGGGTTATAAATCAATTCAAAGGGGGTAACAGGGCAAGTCTGAAATGAATAAAAACCCCAATCATTTGAAGAAAAATACCATGATATTTTCGTGCGTTTGCATGGCACTGATCCCGAACCGTGAAACAAATCAGCGTCAGGATTTGGTTCTTTTCTGGTATTCACCGGGTGAAATTCCATAAATGCTTTTAAAGGATTCTGTGAAGTTTTTATAATCACTGTACCCCAAAGCAGCCATAACTTCGGTAATAGTTGCTGTTTTGTTTTCGAGCATACCTCGTGCATGCGCCATCTTAATCTCCTTGATAAATTCAAAGGCCGTTTTACCGGTAATGACTTTTATCTTTCGGGAAAGAGTGGACCGGGACATGTTCATTTCATTGGCGAGGCTGTCAATATTGAAAGAACTATCATCCAGATTGCTTTCAACAATCCGTGTAACCTTATCGATCATGGTCTTGTCAATCTTTACGAATTCCGGAGTTGATGCGCTTTCATTACTATCAACATACTGATGCATTTTAACCAGTTCTGCACTATCCGCCCATTTTTCTTTATGACGTCGTTCTGTCCGTCGGGCAACTATGTATACACCATAAATTAAAGCGCTTAATCCGAGCAAAAAGTAAATAACATACGCCATCCAGCTCTCAAACCATGCTGGCTGCTGTACAATACTCAGTGATGTTACCTGATTACTCCACAACCCGTTTTTGTCTGTTGACTTAACCTGAAAAGTATAATCTCCTTTTTTAAGATTACGATAAAATGCTGTATTTATACCTATATCGGGATAAACCCATTCATCCTCAAGCCCTTCCATACGATAAGCATAACGGATCTGATCCAAATGATGAAAATCCAGCGAGGAAAAGTCAATTTCAAGATTCTTTTCATCCGGAGAAATATTCAGTAACTCGTCATTCCTTTTACCATTCGTATAATCCATCAGAATGCTCTTTCCTCCGATTCGAATGTCCGTAATATGCGTAGTTACCTTTTCGGGTATCCCTTCCAACTGTTGAGAAGGCGATATGGAGATGACACCTGAAATCCCACCAAAGAATATCTCATCCGGTTTATTGTAAAACACAGCATTCGAGAGAAACCGGGTCACCAGATAGTCGCTGTTTCGTGTAGAATAGATGCGATATGCACTGTTATATGGATTATATTCTTTTATATTCTGATTGGTTACAATCCATAAATGATTGTACTCGTCTACAACCACATTGTTAATGATATCTCCTTTCATACCACAGGCCAGACTGTAGTCCTCCAGATTGTTATCTTTTAAACTGTACTTCAGCACCTCTCCCTTTCCGGTACCAAGCCAAATGTTTCCATCACTGGTAGCATCAATACAAACGAAATCCTTTTTAAAAGGATGCCAGGTAAGTTTCAGTTTGGAGTCAATGGAACAGATGCCTTTGTTTTGCACGGCAAGCCAAATCGTTCCATCATTTGTTTCAGTAATATCTGCTACATGACCCAGATCTTCTGCATAAGGTTCCAGTTGTTTACCGGAAATGTGATAAACATATAAACCCGTGCTGGTTCCGATCCAAAGTTTACCGGCATTATCCTCCCATACAGAAGCCACTAATCCAGGATTATCTGAAACGTCGTTGAGTTTTATCTGCACTTGCAGCTTCATATTCAATCGGTCATGGCTCAATCCATATACCTCAGATCCATAAGTCACAGCCCAAATCATGTTTTCAGTTTTAGAACCAATCATGTCCTGAACATACCAGAATGGCAGATTTCTGACACTTTCACATTCTGAATAATGCATCAGGCCTTCCGTTTTGGCATCATACATGTATAATCCATATCGCTCCTGCGACAGCCAGAAAAGACTATCCTTGTCATAATACAAGGCAACAATAGCGGGATTTGCCCTGATCCTGTCCCTTAAACCCTTTAGTGGATACTTTTTTACCTTATGTTCATGAATATCAATAATGAAACTTTTCACATCAAATGCAGAAACCCATAATTTACCTTCCCTGTCCTTATAGATTTCATACAGCATTTTATTATCTGAATCCAGAAATGGTGAGGTATCAACCTGTTCCAGCATACCTTTTTCATTAATCCGGAATGCAAACAGTTTCTTCTGGGTTGTCACCCATAAATAGCCAAATTCATCATCTCTTACCATATGAAAAAGATCCGCAACCGGCTGATTCATGGCATCCAAAGGCAAGGGTTGCGGAACATAACGCTGGGATTCGTTTTCTGCATCAGGTGTGAACCGAACAATGCCACGGCCCCAGGTTCCAAGCCAGTAACAGTTGTGCTCCTTATCCCGGATAATACGTTCAATATCCATATAATTCCGGTTATGAAAATAAGGTTCAAACTGATCCTTTTGCCTGTCCAACCGGTACATTCCACCACCGGTTATTGAAATGAGGAGTTCGCCATCCGTGTTTTCATATACAAAATACACGCTGCGGGGCGCATTATCATAACTAATATCGTATGTATTAATTAATTCACCATCGGACTTAAACCGGAGTAATTTTCCTGAAACACTGATCCAGATTGTGCCATCATGAGTAACATTAATCGAAAAAACATTTTGAGATGAAAGTTCACCCAGATCAACAGGTGTTATTTTGTAGTTTTCTTTGCTAAGAATATAGGCTCCCTTTAATGTACCAAACCAGATGTTTTTGTTCTGATCCTCGTTAATATAAGTGATGTAATTATCTGCCAGCAGATCGGGATGTTGAAAATCGGAACGAATAGTAATGACTTCATATCCGTCATACCGGCAAAGTCCGTTAAATGTACCAAACCACATGTACCCATCACTGTCCTGGAAAATACGGTGAATGGCATTCACCGGCAGTTTATCGAGTGCCGGAATTTCCCTAACCGTAATTTGCTGTGCAGATAGTAAAGCTGAATCGAGTCCAACTACCAGAATGGTAATCATCAAAAAGAATCTATTTAGCTTTAATACTCGCATCTAAACTATAAGCTTAAGATACAAAGATAATAATCGGGTAAGGATTTAAAACTTTTAAATATTGAAAAACACCCAGCGTCGATACCTCTGATTCTAAGGTGTATCTATATAAACCCCGTTTTCTTACTGAATACGCAATACGGTATGAAATCCAAAATGTGAAAAAGTAGCAATGTAAACCGTATTATTAAGTAATACCATCTAATTGTAATAAATAAAACACTAAAATACTTTGGTTCAAAAAAAGCAAACTATACTGTCTATTCTGCAACTGTTGAGACTGCATCGGGTAATTCGTAATGAGGCACGATAATATGACCTTTCAAATCACTTTCAGCCAAAACAAAAGATAAGACATTATTTTTTAATAACATTTCACGGTCGATTAGACCTTCGGCTACGGCTTCCCCATCCTGGGAAACATCAAACTCATGCCATGTGTCCCAGTTTTCTTTTGCTTTGGCCATGTAAACCCTGTAATCCGGACCTAAAACATATAAATTATCCAAAGCATCTGCTGCAATGTCACCACGATCGATCCTTGATTCTGCAATAACATCATTTTGCCAAACACCATTTTTATCCTGATAAATGTGTCTCATATATGACTTAGTTCTTCTGTCGTACCAGGAATTTCCTCGGGCATTATCTTTCAAATATGATTGTAATATGTGAATGCCTCCTTTACTATCTATCGCTTGTGCTTCCTGATTAATCAAGCCACGATTTTGACCAACTGTCAGTACTTTAAATCCTTCTGAATAAAAATTCAGCAATTTCCGTTTATCAGAACTTCCGGTTGTTCCAATTAGCATGCTATCACTATTATACCAGGTACGTCCATCATCGTCGCTGAACGCATAACAAATATCATGATTACTGTTGGGATCAGGTGAATCACGCCAAACCAGAGAAACATGTAACCGTGTTCCTCCGGGTGTGTAATGTAATCCATTAATGTACCCGCAGTTATTCACATATCCCTCAGGCATCCCATCTGACCTGCCATGAAGATATTCTCCTATGTAAGTCCATGAGTGATTGACTCCGGAATATTCCCATAAATGTGAATTCCCGTCTCCACTCCAACCGGTCCGACACTCAAACAGCATATCTCCGTTTGGTTTTGAAATGAAACGCGGATAAGTAATTGCGCCCGGGAATTTGGCTTCATTCAAAATAACACCACTTTCAAGATAGTTTTTTACCGCACTGAATGATTCTGCGGACCAACTAACTGATTCAGGTTTATTCGCCAATCCTTCTTCTGAAACTCGGTAATGTAGTTCATCATTATGATGATCGAAGGACAGATGTATAGTACCATCATTTTTACAAATTCCAAAAGAAATAGAATAATGTCCGTCACTGATATCGTGATCAGATATATAATCGGTGAATGCAATTGTTTTCCAGTTTCCTTCGGGTAGTTTTTTACGCGATAAACACACCTGTTTTTCCTTATTCCAGAAAACAATATACTGGTAACCTCTGTAAGTCATTACAGCATTTTGCTGAAAGGATACAAAATTTGCTCCGCTTTCTGTAACAAATGCCTGGTCAGTCACAGTATCGCACGATACTGTGAGTTCATTATCTAAATGAACCCGACTTTCATCTATTTCATTTGGAGTCAGATCAATACCCGCACTAAAAACATTAAAAAAGTAAATAGCCAAACCCAATAAAGCTAATCTCATTTGCGTTTATTTTTTATACTTTAAAAATAATGAACCAAATTATCCGATTAAGACTGAAGTTACAAACTATCGTTTAACATCAACAAATCCTAACAAAAGGGATATTGAATAAAAAGGCCAGTTTCTCAATTTTATCAGCGATATGCCCAATCCCAATTGCACAATGATGCGCCGGTCCCTGCTTACTCCAACTGTTCATAAATTCTTTCGCACCAATCGAAAAACGATATCGACTATTAGTATTCCCAATTTCAAGTACAGGTCCCTTTACTGATTCTCCTTCGGCCACTAAAAAAAAGATGCCTTCCTTGCCTTCCACTACAGAAAGAAGAGTCACAGGGCCATGTTTTACTGTCATTTGAATGGAAAGTCCTTTACCCGGTTTCCCATGATACATTGGTAATGGGACTAGTTTCACACGCCCTTCAGCTATAGCAAAATGAGCCGGACCGTCATGACCAAGCATTATAATATCTTCATCAAAATCCATTAAATAGAACTCTGAGAAAGATCCTCCGGCACCAAATTCCGCCATAATTTTCATGGCCTGGGCATTTTTAACTTCACATTCTCCGGCCACAGGAATATTTTTCCCTGTCAAAAGCGTATTTCCAGCAATAACGGATGTAACAATATCCTCATAATCATTTCCGGTAGTCCCCTCATAATAATAAGCCATTGCGCCTAAATTATGATTTTGAATTAACTTGTCAAGCGCCACAGAAGTGCGGGCAGCTCTGTCAAGTTCCTCAATATCACATTCAGCTACAACGTCGAAAACAGCCTTAAACTCTCCGATTTTATCTTCCGTTTCTTTTGGTGTTACATTGTCACGGTACTCCTTAAGCTTACACATCTCCAGCAATTCAATCTGAGTTCCAAAAGTGGATGACTGTTTTGTAAGGTCTGTATAAACATCCAACATCCCATTATAGTAATGACCCAAAATACCTAAACGGTTCTTTCGCATAACTGAGGCAACATGTGCGGCTTCAGTCCAGGCTTCGATTTCGAGCCATGCTAAATCCTCATTTAAATGCCCGGTTATGATATCATATTTAATATCTGATCTGTTAAATACACTAGCTATTTCAGGAACTGAACAGGCCTGACAATGTTCCAGCCAGATTCCTGTCATCTTTCCACGATCGTTTAATGCATTGAATTTTTCATAATTAAGTGCAGAAACAGGTTGAAGGTTTAAAATTATTATTGGCACTTTTGTTTTTTGAGCAACCGGTAATACCGTCGCTGAAAGTGCATATGTTGATATGTATAAAAAGACAATTTCCACATCCTGCTTTTTAAACAGATCTGCCGCAAGAATTGCTTTATCAGTACTGTCAACCATTCCGGCATCTACTACCTCTACACCATATGCAGTAAGTCTTGTTCTAATCTGATTTTGATAGCCTTTCAAATTATCTAATAACCCATCAAATTGATTCCAATATGTATCTAATCCAATGCCAAATAAACCTACTTTAGTCATAATGTCGTTTTCAATATGTAATTAAAATCTCACGTTAAGGGTCAGATACTGACCTAAAGAAGATTAAACGTATTGTTTTCAAATATACTAATTACCAAATATTCTACACAATACCGATGTATTTATAAAGAGAAAACTATAATATCCTTTACTTTTCATATTTCTTCATCATCAGGAGCCATGGATCATCCTCCTTTAGCTTATTAACCAAACGGGCAAAATTTCCTGAAAAATAAACCTCAACACCATCCTTTACAGAAGATGACACAGGCCAAATAAGCATTTGATGATTGGTAATGTTATGTGGAATTACCATAATGGGCTCACCAGTTCCGAAGTCGACGGTATAAATTGGCAACTTTGAAAAATTATTATTGTAGAACGATTGTGGCTGCTTTGCATTAATGCTGTTCAAATCCATCGAAGTATAAGGAAGATGGACGCCCATAGCAGCCAAATTAAGCCTGAAGAAATCGGTTACATTTTTAGACGATCCTCTGAGCATTGGCATTAGTGAATCGTGAATAACTTTAGCAATCTCACTCAATGATGATGAACGATCGAACTCGCCCGTGGGAATAGCAGTTGATGCGTTTCCAAAGAAGTTACCGGGGATCCCTTCAAACCGGTTTCGCAAATTAACAACTACAGCCTCGGTGTATTTCTCCTCAGGAGGAAGATTATTCAGAATCATATACATTTTTCCAATAAAGGCAGACAAGGCAATATTGCTACTGCATTTAAATCCGCTTTCGAGCGATATTTTGTCTTTTAGCCTCTCAATAGCTTCGGGTGAAAAATAAAATGGCCGTGTTTTTATATCGAAAATTCCAATTTTAGACATCGACAACATTTTAATTGCCGTGCCCAACGTCACTTTTTTCCATCCCATATCCATAACAGTCTGTTTAATCTCATCTTTCGATATGGTTTGTTCAACCTCAAACAATGACTGGTCGATATATGGTTTCGTAATTTTCTCTCCACGGTTTAATTTCCCCCATTCATCTATCAGTCCATAGAAACTTCCTCCATCAACAAAACTATGGGAACATTGCACACTTAACACAGTTCCGTCTTTTAAAAAAGTAATCGTAAAGTTTATGGGAGCTATTTTCCCTTTTTTCATGTCATCGAAATTCAAAGGTGTAGTGAAACGGTTACCCCATTCTTCAGTTTTTTGAATATCGTTAACCGACGTTTCCCAATCTTCCCTAACGATGAAAGGAACTCCTTTGTTGACATGTGCAACCCCGGTTTTATCGTGAGTAATTCTACCTGCAAGATGTGGATAAAATGATAGCAATTTACCCAATGAAGACTTTAATTGTTCAATGTCGAGGAGTGAATTATAAATCCAGGTACCTCGAAGGTACATGTTCATTGTGCCAATATCCAAATCTGAAAATTTATAAATTTCTGAAGCTTTTGGACTTTCATCAGCCTTTATTAAATCGATGCTTAAAAAGCTTTTATTTAAATCTGTAGAATTATTGTACATTTTTTTCCTCTGTTTTATTCAACACCCAATAAATAATTGAATATCACATTAAGTTACACAAGCAAGCCCTTGGCTTGTTCGCATGTTTTATAAACAAAATCATATTGTTCTTCAATAATAGGAGCAACTTTGACTTCTTTTTCAATTCTTGATTTTTTATAAACGTAGTAAGGCAGAACACAACCTATACCCCCAAAACTTGCGGCCATAATTCCTATGAATATTTTGCCACTTAAAAAGCTAAAAACAGCTCCAGCAATGAACCCAAGTCCTAAAATACCAATAATTAGTGCAAAAATAAGAGCTGGCATTTCTTTCGATTTTTCCAACTGATCTATTTTTTTTAGTGCATTTTCGCATTTTCTTTGAAGAGCAAACAGCATACTTCTATTTTTGATTTTTCTGTCTCTTTTAAATTTAAGAGATATCATCATTGCATTGTCCACATTAACATTTAGCGTCGTGTTATTGGAATTATTCATGTCTATCCAACCAAAATTCTCATAGCAATCTGTGTAAAGAGGTTCCATATCTTTTCTTACCTGAACTGTCAGATATTCATATGCTACATAATCTGATTTCTTGTCTTTTTGTATTTCCATTTTCATTCTATTTTCTTTTAAGTATATATTCGTTAACCACAATTTTATATTACAGTGGTACAAAAGTACAGGCATTCAAAAGGGCAAAAAAGGTCAATTATTCTAAATTAATGGTCAATTACTCTTTTATTTTTGATAAAATACGTCCAATAGACCTATATTTGAAAAACATTAAATGCAAAAAATGATAAAAGCTTTTAACTGGCGGTCGGAACTAAATTTAATAGAAGCAGATGCAATTGGCGATGATATTATTTTGCTGGAAAACCCAATTGTTTCTTCTGCCTTTGATTATCCTTTCAAAGTAGACGTTGTAACTGGGATTATTTGTACCAAAGGGACCATGAAAGGCTCCCTCAATCTAAAGAAATACACCGCACAGGCACCTTGTTTTTACATTGTATTACCTGATCAGATTTTGGAGTTCGAGAAATTTAGCGAAGATTTTGAAGGTCACTTTGTAGTGCTTTCAAAGAAATTTGCTGATCGTTTAATTGCTCAGAATTTACAAGATAAAGTACCATTGCTTCGTTCTGTTATGGATAACCCGTGGACTCCGCTAAGTGAACAGGAGCTAGATGCAATGTTATACTTTTATAAGGTGATGCAAATGACAATAAGAATGAAGGACAATCCTCGCAGAATAGAAATTCTAACGCTTCTGATACAGGCTTTTTTCATGGGAATAAGCCATCAATTTCACAAAATACCTGAGGACAGTAAAAAATCAAAACAGGAAATACTTATTGAAAGTTTTATTAATTGCGTTCATAAAAACTACAAGCAACATCGTAATACTGAATTTTATGCTGACAAATTATCGTTAACGCCAAAGTATCTGTCGAAAATAATTAAAGATAATACCGGACAATCTGCAACGGAATGGATAAACAACTATGTAATACTCGAAGCAAAAGCATTACTAAAGTCCAGTGATATGACCATTCAACAAATTAGTAATGAATTGAATTTTCCAACACAATCCTTCTTTGGGAAATATTTTAAACGACACGTGGGAGTTTCTCCGAAGGGATATAAGTATGAATAAAATGTGGAAAAACAGAATAACCTCTTCTGAATCCCACAGATTTATGCATAACCTGCATTCTCTTATTCTATTACAACTTTTATAATTCTGGATTCAAGAGCGTTTTCAACCTTTATAAAATAAATACCGCTGCTTATTGAATTAACGTTAATTGTTGTACTTCTTCTAACTTCACCCGAAAGCATTTGCTTACCGGAGATACTATATAAGAAATACTTATTCAATAAATTATTTTCAACATGAACAGTTAAAAGATTGCTAGCCGGATTTGGGAAAACCCTTACTATTTCTGTCCTTGATGTATTTTTGTCTATACCGGTAACCAGAGAAGCATCTAATGTGAATTTATCAAAATTAAACCATGAATCTCCTTCATTCTGGGTAATAAGATCGTAGCCTATTAACAGGTTTCTGCCTTCGGCTGATACTGGCAAGGTATAGGAAAATGTGAAATTTTCCCACCCGTTTATATCTGTCGCTGCTACATCAAAAGGCTTTGTCAATGTTTCCAATACTGTATAATCCGATGGATCCGAATCAAAAACAGCAAATTTAACCGCGATACTAACTCCTGTCTGTCCATCAGGCCAGCTTTCCGATGCGTAAAAAGACAAATCAAGTTTTCGCTTATTTTCAGGAACAGTTCCTGCAACTGCCCAAATTGAACCACCATCATTATTAAACCCATATCCCGTATAGTTACCGTCATAAGCAGGCTTCCCTGAGTCCTGGCGACCACAATCCGTTGCATCTGCATCTGCCCACCAACCTGGTACATTCCCATTAAAAACAGTTGCACCTCCTGCACCGTCCGCACGAAATTTCACATCATCAGCCGGTAACTCAAAACTACCGTTCTGTATTCCAAACTGCTCGGAAGAAAGGCTATCCAACCGGGTTATGTGTATGAGGTTTATTTTTGCATTCGAGGCTCCGGCAGCAGGGGCAACAGTCATTTTGCCATCAATCACTGTAACGGTATCCGTGGCAACCTTCATCGAAGTATGAGTGTTGAAACCTTCCAACACAAGCTGGCCCTCAACTAAAATTTTATGATAACTATCTGTGTAATCAGGATCGCCTGAACCAATACTGACCTGATAAATACCATTTTTAACAGCAATTTCCCATGTATAACTGATGTCGTCCTTTTGAATATGATTCAGTGTATTGAAAACCGGATCGGAAGTGAAGCTTCTTTCGCGCGTGTTGCCTGTATTGGCAGGAGTCCATCCATAAAAATAACCGTTACCCCGATCTCCAAAAGCCGAACCATCATCAGCAAGATATCCTTCAGGAGTAACACTACTAGCAGGCTGAAAATTGATCTGGATATCTCCGGGCAACAAGGTTTCATTCGCAGATTTTTTGAAGTTCCAGAAACAAGTATCGTTAAAGGCCACACCATTCTTAAACCCCTTGGCAATTATCGTATTATCTCCCTCTGACAGCGTGATATCATTCCATTGAAAAATGTGATTACTGCTTGTCCGCGCAGAAAAAAACCGGTTGTTAACGTTTAACTCAACAGAGTCACAGTTTGAGTATATTTTTACCTTTGTATTGGCACTGGTTCGTTGAGTAAAACGCCGGCTTGTGATATAAACAAACGGATCGGTTGTCCAGTTGGCTTTATAATAGAAAAAAGCATCCTTTTTTACTTTGCGGTCACGGGTAACCAACCCCTTATCATTTATACCCAGAGCATCACCTTCTGCCCGGTAGTCTGATGCAAAATCAAAAGCTACCCATACAGCGCTTGACCATATGAATGGTCTTTCCAGCATAGCCTGGTAGTAGGCCTCATGATAATCACACTGATATTCTTCGGGATGAAATGATCCACCCGGATTAGGACGAATAGACACATCCTGATGGTGATAAATGCTGGCACCTGCACCATACTCACTCATTCCTATCTTGGCATCAGGATGAGCGGAATGCAACCAATCGGCCCATGAGGCATAGTCGGTAAAAGAACCATCGTACCAGCCCATATACTTGTTCCAGCCACACACATCAAGCAACCAGTGTGTATCAGCCTCATCGTGCTGAGCAGCACCTGTAGTCAAACGTGTTGAATCAAGATCGTGGGCCAGTGCATTCAATTCACCAATAAGTGGGGCCGGATCAGGGCCCGCATGAAAATTAACTTCGTTGAACATGCCCCAAAATAAAACAGACGGGTGATTGTAATTTTGTTTGATTAATTCATTTAACTGCGATCTGGAATTTTCAGTAAAAGCAGTACTTGAACTTATCAAATTAACCAAAGGTACCTCAGTGCTGAGGACCATCCCTATGCTATCGCAATAATCATAGGTGAACTCACCGTGCTGATAATGAACCAGACGTAAATAAGTGCATCCTAAATCCTGAAGAATTTTCAGATCTTCGCTACGGTTTTCATTGCTAATAGCCCGTCCAATATCAGGACGATCCTCATGTAAACAAACCCCGTGAAGATTATATTTTTTACCGTTTAAGACGAAACCTGTGTCTGCATCAACCGAAAAAGTGCGGAACCCAAGAGGTTGTACGAGGTTGTCTGTAATCACACCTCCAACTTTAAGATTTATCTCAACACTATATAAATACGGATTGAGAGTTGCATCCCACAGCGTTGGCTCTGCAATTTCAACATCCATCGAAGTATTCACTATTGTATCAGGGTTAACAACTACATTAGTTTTTACACTGTCCAGTTTTACTCCGTCCATATTCTTCACATAGGCCACAACTTCAACATCATTCTCCTGCGTGTCATGATTCCCAACCAGAACCTTAATGTTCACATCAGCTTTTTCATCCGAAATATTATGCGGAGTTATATAAACCCCTGGAGAAGCATAATCAAGAGGAGAAATAAATACAGGATCTGTAATTATCAGCTCAACATCGCGGGTTATACCGCCAAAAAATGAAAAATCACCAGAAAGCGGGGGAGCATCAATGGTTGAGGAATTATCAACTTTTACGGCAACCGTGTTATTTGCACCGTAGGCCAGATATTCTGTTATATCAAAAATAAAGGCTGCATACCCTCCGATGTGTGTCCCAACTCTCTGCCCGTTTACATACACATCTGTTTTCATATTGGCAGATCCAAACTTTATAAATACTTTTTTTCCCTGCCATGCATTTTCGGCCATGAAGGTTTTTCGATACCATCTGGCACCTCTGAAAAGATTATTCCCGCCATCCTGTCCATCCAAACCATTCCATGTATACGGGAGTTTAACCGTGAGCCAGCCAGAATCATCAAAATCAACTTTGATGACTTCTGACTCAGAGGCAGTACCGAACTTCCATGACTCGTTAATATTAACCAAAGTACGCTGAGCAAAAAGACAATTTATATTGATCAAAAATGGAACCAATATAAATACCCGGAACAGTACGTTTTTCATGTTTAAAATTTATATAAGAAAATTTATTTATGTATCACCTAATTCTAAAATAGAAGAATATAATGCCCTGTTAATGTAACTATCCTGATAATCAATAATGTTTTTTCTATAAAGCAGAATTATTGCCAGAAAAAACCATTCAAATAAAATGTCAGATATTTATGATTTATCACAAAGCGGCCCTAAAATAGCAAATTATTTGTTATAAAAGAGTTTTGATCTGACCAAAATATCACTAGCATTTTGATAAGGATTTCCTTATATATGTACTAAAAGAAAATAATTAACTGGGATTACTTCGAAAACCTACAACAAAAGAAAATCTATTCCATTTTGCATTTTTTGATCATTACAATCCATGGAACATCTTGCATTAAACAATGACTTAACCGGGCAAAATACCTCTAAAACAGACCTTAACACTATTGCTTGCTAAAGATCTTACATGCCAGATAAGCATACGAAGACAGAGCTCATCCTGCCATCTTATCCGTCAATCCTCTAATTTCAATTTTTCTGCTTGTTGCCAATTTTATAAGAGAATCTAGTTTATCCTTATATGTATTGGAAATTTCCAATGGTCTACCTGGTTCATAAAGAAAGTTTTTAATAATTGGGACGCTATAAGGTAATGTCCATGCTCTTAACGCTTTTGCAATTGCATCCATGGTATTAATACCCTGCATGGCCTGTACTCCGTCTGCCCAGCATACTAAACCAACAGTCTTATCTGTAAGATATGGCAATGGCTTTTTTGCACTTACCTCAAGCCAGTCGAAACAGTTTTTCATCACGCCGGGGATGCTTCCGTGATACAATGGAGACAGCCAAAAATGAATATCTGCATCAAGAAACATTTGATTCATTAGCTTTACAGATTCGGGAATCTTTGTAATTGACGTATCGAAAAGGGGAATACCTGAATCGGTAAGATTAAAAATTTTGTTCTCCACACCTATCTCCTGAAGCTTTTCGGCGAAATATCCTGAAAGTATTCCGGATGTTGATTCAAGCCTTTTCTCTGGGGCTCCGTTAAATATAATTGCTTTCATAATGAAGTTATACTTTGTTTATATTCCTGTTTCCTGCTGTATTAATGCAGGCTTTTTAGTTTTTCATACAAAAAAACCGGTTAATAGCAGAATTTTTATTGAGGCAATTACCCGTTTCAAAATCAACGCTTATTATCCGGTAAATTATGTAGAGAGGATACCAAAATTCCAACTGTTTTCTGCCGGAACTATTAATAAATTAAAGATTCGACTCCGTTCCATTTTTAAATTGATTATTACAAAGCCGAATCTTGATATTGACCGATTTTCTTAAAAAAAATTATTCTTTCAGCCAATAATAACGAATCATCATAGCATTATATTTTCAATAATGCTTCTTCATATTTCTTCTCTACAGCCGACCAGTCTAAAACCGACCAAAATGCATCAAGGTAATCTGCCCTCTTGTTTTGATATTTAAGATAATATGCATGTTCCCAAACATCTACTCCCAGAACGGGGATACCTTTATCGTCCGATGAAATATCCATTAAAGGATTATCCTGATTAGGTGTTGCTGTAACGCTGACTGATCCGTCAGCCTTCACATAAAGCCATGCCCAGCCGGATCCAAATTGCCCCAAACCGGCCTTCTTGATTTCCGCTTTAAGATTATCAAGACTACCAAAAGCTACTTTAATTTCATCGGCCAGCCTTCCTGTTGGAATCAATTGAGGATCAGGAGATAAAATTTCCCAAAACAATGAATGATTGTAATGTCCTCCACCGTTATTACGGACTGCCTTACCGTACTTACTCACTTCCGTTATAATTTCTTCCAGGCTTTTGCCCTCTGCATCACTTCCTTCCAACGCATTATTCAAATTAGTTACATAAGCCTGATGATGGCGTTGGTGATGGATAGTCATTGTATCTTTATCGAAATGTGGCTCCAGTGCCTCGTAAGCATAAGAAAGAGCCGGTAATTTAAAACTACTCATAATATCTGTTTTTATTATTAATATCTGGAACAAAGGTAAATCAAAAAACTCAATAAAACAACTTTTTAGTTGTTTTATTATATCTAGGACTTCAATCATCAATTCCATAATGATATGTTTAACAAATATTTATTGTCACATACAAAAAAATTTTATACTTTTACAAATACTAATTAAACAACTAATTGTTGTATAAATGAAAAAAAGTACGTCAGATCAGATTTTAATGTTACTCAAGATGAGAGGAGCAATTACTGCGCATGTAATTGCAAAAGAACTGGGCATCACCAAAGAAGGGGCAAGAAAACATTTATTGAACCTTGCCTCAGAAAATCTTGTAAAAACAACGATTAAAAGTGAAGGTGTTGGACGGCCTTCTACCTATTACTCACTGACAGATAAAGCCTCTGCTGGTTTTCCTGATACTCATGCTGATATTACAGTACAATTATTAAAATCTGTAAAAAAACTTTTAGGAGACAACGCTTTAAATCTTCTTATAACCGACAGGGAAACCGTTATTTACAACAAATACGCCGGTGAAATGGCGGATACTGAAAAAATAGAACAGAAGCTGGATATTCTATGCAAAGTGCGCTCCGAAGAAGGTTACATGGCCGAATGGAAAAAAGAAAACGACACATATTATCTTATAGAGAATCACTGCCCTATCTGTGCCGCTGCTACAGAATGTCAGGGTTTTTGCCGTTCAGAACTACACAACTTCCAACAGCTTTTAGGTAATAAATATGAAATCAACCGAACAGAGTATATCATTGATGGAGGAAATCGCTGTGTTTATAAAATTGAAGAACTGGGTATTTAATCCTTTAATCCGTTGTTTCTATTGGCTAATTCCCAACAACCTGTCAATGAAATTCACAATTAAAAAGCTGCCTCAGACGATGAACTGGGGCAGCTTCTTCTATATTTAAATCAATTTAACTCGTTGTGTGAAATACTAATTTACTATTTTACAAGTACTTTCTTAACCTGAGAATTAACTTTTACAATGTAAATACCACGGTCAACTGAAATATTTTCAGCATTTCTTACGGT
>NZ_JBHMVA010000023.1:0-28998 GCF_042436675.1 Quyinboa ferrireducens
ATCAGAGATTGGGGCATGATCCTTAATCAGTTTTTAATTATATTTGAGGAACGTTTAAATTTATATTAACCAAATCCTATTTACACACTTTATGGGATACTGTCTTTTTTTAATTGTCAATTTCCTAAGAAGCAATTCTTTCGACAAGTTTGCTACAACCCATAAATTAATAACAGAACTAAAGGGCGGCGTACTTGAAAATGATTGTGTCAATTTACTGATAGATTTTTTTAAAGGGAACCGGTAGGTATATCACCAATTAATCTGGCTTTTTCAATTCATACAGCAACAGTTCTTCATTATCATTAGGTATTTCGGTTGTGCCGATATATTTCAAACCCAGTTTCTCAATGAGCTTCTGTGAGGCATAATTGTCTTTCGTAGTAATGGCACACACAAAAGGCAGATTAAAGTCATAAAAAGCAGCATGCAGTATTTTCTCCGCCGCTTCAAATGCATAGCCCTGACCTTCATATTCCGGTAAAAAAGCAAAGCCGATATCCACAGCATCCAAACCTTCCCGATTGTACAATCCGACCGTACCGATTCTTTTATGATCTTCTTTGCGGATTACCGCATAGTTTCCAAATCCAAGTCTTTCAAGCTGGCCTGACATTTTATCCCTGATGTATTTTTCTGCATCTTCTATACTTCTGACATTTCTGTCACCAATATATTGAATGAATTTCTCCGTATTAAGTAAGGTCAGAATAAAATCTGCATCTTCAGTCTGAACAGGTCTGATAAGTAATCGCTGCGTTTCGAATGTTTTGTATGTGTTCATTTATGATTACAGATTTAAAAAGATTTACGCGGATACTAAAATACAAAAAACACAGGCTTTCAGCGGGAACCTGTTTTTTTCTTTATTTATAAACCCATTGATTATTTAAGAAAATAGACGATCAATTTAAATGCGCTGTAATTTCTTCAATTAGTCTGTCTTTTTCACTTGGACGTGGCGCATCTGCATCAACCACGTTTCCTCTTTTATCAATTAAAATATACGTTGGAATCCCTTGAATATTGAATAAGCTTTTTAACTCGTTATACTGGTCATCTGTTAACAAGTAATTGTCCCCGGTTATGTTTTTTTCAGCAATTGCAATTTTCCATGCTTCTTCCTTACACCTATTTGCCAGATAAACAAAAGCAACATCTTTATTTTCAAAGTATTTTTTAATTTCTGAAGAATTTGGCATCTCTTCCATACAGGGTGCACACCAGGGAGCCCAAAAGTCAATATAAACAACTTTCCCCTGGTATTGTTTTAATAATTCCTGCAGATAGTTTGTCTTAACATCAAGTTTTTTTAGTTCAATTTCTTCTGAAAATGTTGGTGATTCAAAAAGCCCTTTTTCATAGTTGTATTTTTCCTGAATTTCCCCACGTAATATGTCGTTTTCTATTAATTGTGCATTAAAAGCCGATTTCAGTTCGGGATAATATTTCTTTTCTAATAATCGATAATAGAACTTTGAGATGCATAAATCACTAATGTAATCAGGACTGATTTTTTTATAATACCGGGTGAAATCTTCTATCCCCTTTGGATAATTATTTTCTAAGTTCATAATATAAACTTCCAGTGAATCTGTTGGAATTAACTGATCAATATAAAAACTGTATTCGGTTAGAAAATCAATATACCTCTTAACTCCTGAATTTTCATTCTTTTCAGGTGTAAAGCTATTAAGAAAGCTAAAATATTCAACTGGAATTTTTTTGTAATACTGCATAGGATCTTGGTTTGTTCCCGTTACATGAACATATCTGTAACAAAGCACATAATACCAATTATCATATTTAATATAGGTATGAGCCCATTCTTTAAATTCAGACGAAGTTTTTTCTTTTTCATTAAATGAATTTAAAAATGCCTGATTTGATTCAAGTTGTTTGTTCATATAATCTAAATATTTCAAGGGCTCCATGACTTTTACTGGATCAAAATAACTTTTTCTGACCGCTAATGAGTCATTGTATAATATCATAAACCTTGTAATCTCTTTATTCAAATCTTCTGAAGTTCCGGAGATGTCGAAAATTCTGGCAAGTTTTTCATATGATTTTCCTTTCTCCGCCCAACAATCACCATTTATTTGAACGTGTAAACTATCTCCGGGAGAGATGTGATAGGTTAGCGTATAAATATTACCCAGATGAAAGTCAACCGGGTATTTCAATTCTATTTCGAAGCGGAATTTCCTGTTTTCATCAATGGAAGCAACCAGAGTTTTCTCATTTGCCAGTAGATCAGAAATCATCAGTGGTATATTTTTATGACCTTTGATTTTTTCAGGATCCTTAAACTGACCGGTAATGACGGTTTTTTTGCCGGTGGTATTGCTATCGTTTTTATTACAGGAAACAATAAGCATAACAGCAATTAAGCAAGGGATAACAGGTTTCATAATATTAGTATTTGGTATTAATAATACTTACACAATAAATATTTTATTGTTTTTTAGCGTATGTTATTAAGCATCAAATAATTCTTTTACATATCAGCTCTTCAGTAAGGATCTGGGACTGTTTGATTTACTGAATTAAAAATACGTAAAAAAGCAGTAAGTTGTGATGATAGATTTAAGATAGTTTTATTCACCGGGTGAATAATCAAATTAATATTCCGTCTTATCTTTTTTGGTATTCCATTGCTCAAAAACGGGCAGGGCCTGTTCACCAAGCATTTTTATAAACCTAATTTTTCTGTCAGAAATTGGCTTATCGAGTTCTTCATAAATAAACCGGTCATCGAATCCGATTTTTGCTGCATCGGTTTTAGAGGCAGCATAATACACCACATCGGGTCTTGCCCAGTAAATTGCACCCAGACACATGGGACAGGGTTCACAGGACGTATATATCTTACATCCTTCCAGCTGAAACGAGTTCAGCTTCTGACAGGCTTCCCGAATAGCGACTATTTCAGCATGTGCCGTAGGATCGTTGGTGGAAGTCACCCGGTTATGACTTTCCGCTATTATTTCATCGCCTTTAACGATGACACAACCAAACGGGCCGCCGGCATTGGCATCCATTCCCTCTTTTGCCTTTTCTATGGCTCTTTGCATAAACTGTTTATCAGCTTCAGTCATGATTATAATTTGTCGTGTGATTTTCTTATTTCGAAGTTACAAAATATTAGTCAACGGGTGGGTTTTACTTACTAGTGAAAGACTGTTATCAGATATGTATTATCGTTTCAATAATTGAGATAAGGTTTTCAACTGGTTCAAAATAAGGTAAAACTTTATTTTCAGTAAAATCAAATAAATCGTCATAATCTCCTTTTTGTCTCCATGTAAATAACTGGGAGTATATTTTACCGTATTCTGTTGCAACTTTCCCTGTTTTAACGAAAAATTCAGAGAAGTTTGATTTTGCTCCATTATGAGTGGTTGGTTTTAAATCGGAATAGAGTAAAAGTGCCATTACAGCATAATAGGCCGCATAATAAAGCCGGTTGATTGTTGAATTCCATTTTTCTCTTTCTGCAAGAATCTGAGCGTCTTAAAAGGTTTCTTTTGCTCTTTTAATGCGATAATTTATTAAATCAGTTTTTGTCCCTTTCATTTTAATTTAATGCCCTCTTTTTTTATATTTTCAAATAAAGGCGTAATTGAATAATTAGAATTCCATTCACTTTTAGAATAAATTAATGGTGAAATTATCTCTCCGGTTTCTAATTCCAATTCATAAAATGCATCCATAAATTTGGTTTCAAATTCAAAAGGAACACTGGGGTTATTGAGCAATATCAGCAAATCCCAATCTGATAGTTTTTTTGCATTTCCTCTGGCTTGTGAACCATATAAGTAAACTTCAGAATCCGGTGCATTCTTATCAACCACCCAAATAATTTTCTGCAATATTTGCTCTCTATTACGCATAAAGCAAATATACAGAATTTTAATTGACTTTGTTATTTGTAATTTCGATCACGGATTTTCATGGCTTAAGTCATTGGGTGGATCTATTGATTGCTGTTTATATTTCTCTCGAGAATGACTCTCCAACACAAAAAACAGGCTATCCCCAAAGTGATATGAGAATAAAACTTTACTTACGAATTGTAAGTAGCCTTTTTTTAAAAATTACCCCTAAATCCCCTAAAGGGGACTTAAAGCCTCCCACTTTAGGGGAGGTTTGGAGGGGTAAAAGAAGAATTACTTTCAATTTATAAGCTCAAAATATTTCTATCTGTCTTTTGGGACAGCCTCTTTTATTAATCATAAGATCCATTCATTCGTAATTCATAATTATTTTGTCAGCCAGCCATGGTGTTTGGAATAATCAAGCATTTGCTGTGCATAACCATCCGTATAACGAACTTCTACATCTGTAATTTTGCCGTCCTTTTCGATAAGTTTATAAGCCGGATTAATAAAGCCGCCATATGGTGCCAGGTTCAGTTTGGCATAACGTTCTTTGACCTCTTTTAATAAATGCTGATCAACTTTTACACCATAGGTTTCTACCAGATCTTTAGCTCCGGCATAATTTCCTGTTGATTTTATCTTTTGAATCAGAGCCAAAAGGTCTCCCAGCAGTTTATGCATTTGTTCATAATCATTGATCTTAAAGTAGGTTTTCCCGTCACGTTCAACTTTTTCAACCACATTGTTGTCTTTCCCGTGCTTATACACCCAGCTTGCGATTAACTGACGGTTACGCATGTGTGATTCTTCAATGTTGTCGCCTAATTGAAGACGGGTAAGCTGGGTCATTAATCCGTTGCGGATATAAGAATCGTATTCTGCTTCAAAAGCTTCTTTATTCGGAAGCAATCCAAGCTCTACCAGTTTGGGATCAGCCATGTAATACAATCCGAATAAGTCGGCGCGGGCTTCTTCAATGGTTGCACCATATGCTTTCAGTTCGTCGCCGGCAACTCCAGGTAATAACTGCCCCGAACCGTGCCCCAAACATTCATGCAGGTCGGTATGCAGGTTTCCGGTTAAAAATCCGTATTTCTCAACCCGATCTATTTCAGCCTGATCATAGGCGAATTCCTGCAGGAAACCGTCTCCTTTTGCCGACTGGTCGTATGCATAAGTAATATTTTCAAGCGTTACCGATTTTGACCCATATTCCTTACGGATCCAGTCCGCATTTGGCAGGTTAATACCGATAGGTGTTGCCGGGTAACAGTCTCCGCCCAACATGGCAGCTGTAATCACTTTTGCAGAAACACCTTTTACCTTTTTCTTTTTAAACTGGTCATCAACAGGGGAATGATCCTCGAACCACTGGGCATTGCTGCTGATGATTTCGGTTCGGTGAGTGGCTTCCAGATCTTTAAAGTTAACGACGCTTTCCCAGCTTGCTTTCAATCCAAGTGGATCGCCATAGGTTTCAATAAAACCGTTTACAAAATCAACACGCGACTGTTGGTCTTTTAACCAGGCTACATTGTATTTGTCGAATGTTCGCAGATCACCTGTTTTATAGAACTCAATCAGAAGGTTTATCACATTCTTTTGATCATCATTTTCAGCTACAGTTGCAGCTTTTTCCAGCCACATAACAATATGTTTGATAGCCGGGCCGTATTTCCCGTCAATCTTCCATACGTCTTCTTTTATCTTTCCGTTTTCCTTAACCAGCGTAGAATTCAAACCGTAAGAAACTGGTTCTTTATCGTTCGGGTCCTTCATTTGCGCATAAAACTCTTCTACGTTGTCCTGCGACAAATCACCTTCGTAATAATTATTCGCAGATGCTTTTATAAGATCCTGTCCTTCAGCAAGACTTACACGTTTCTTCGCTATATTCGGGTCAAAGATAACCGGAACCAGAGTTTTTAATAATTCTTCTTTTACCATCGGTAGCTTGTCGCTGGGCAGCTCGTTGACCTGTGTCACGAAAAAATTCTGACTGAAACCCGGTTTAAACTTATCCATGGAGTAGTGGTGGTGTATTCCGTTTGAGAACCAAACCCGTTTAAGATAGACCACGAAGTTTTTATAATCGTCGCTTTCCTTGTCACCGGTGTAATTTTCATAAATTGCCTCAAGCGTCTGACGAATAGGGAGGTTGTATTTGTAATTCTGATCAAAAAGAATATCTCTTCCTTCAATAGCAGCCTGGCTCAGATAATAGACCAGTTCTTTCTGTTTCAGACTAAGGTTCTCAAAACCAGTCACTTTGTAGCGCATGATTTTGAGGTCTGCAAATTTCTCAACATTGTAATTAAATGTGTCGTTTTTCGTTTCGCTTACTTTTTTATCTGTACATCCGTTCATTATAAAAACGCTTAAAAGTGAAGTTAAAATCAAGTGTCTCATATTCGTGTGTGTTTGTGTTACTCATTCTTATTTCTTGGATCCAGCATTTCTTCAAATTCCCACTTTCCTCTTCTGAATTTAAAACCATCATAACTGAAGTCTGAACCGTAATACTGATACTGTCCTTCCAATTCAGGTTTTGCGGGACTTAAATGATCAAAAATGATGCGCTTGTAATCGGGATCATACACCAGTACCATTGAACCTGTGCCGGAAAAATTGAATACCACACGTTTCTGAGTTCCTCTTTCCATTTTAAAAACAGATGCTCCAATAACAGGTTCATTGTTTGGTTTAAAAAGCAGGATATCTATAACTTTTCTGGCCACAACATTATTATATCCATCCCATCCCAGCAACGTATAATATGTTTTTTTACGTTTTGTTTTTACGATCACGGCATAATAAAGGCATCCGTACCATTCATCTGGTTTCAGCACTTCATTTACAGGAATATCATTTCGTGTGTCTTTTAAAACTGTAAGCTGTATCCCATTATCTGTTTTGTGCTGTATAATGCATCCGTAGTGGTATAGCAGGTCGTCACCCTGATAATTCCATGAATAAACATTAAGTTTTCCATCGCTTGCCGCTATCTTTCCCAAATGTTCCACCTGTGGTTTGACCGCAAACGATTGGGGCTGGCTTAAAAACGATGACAGAAGAATTTCTACTGAATCGCTAGCTGCCTTTTTTTGTATACCCATAGCCTCTGATCCAAGCACCTTAAATTGTCTGTTTAAATCAGTGTCAAATGGTGATTGGCCAAATAATGAATGTATGCAGAAAAATATTACGGCTGTTTGGGTCAACCGTAAAACTTTATGAAATGTCATGTTAAAAAATTATTCAATCGCGTAGGGTTCGTATTTATCGTACTCTACAACGAAGGATTTATCGTAGCCCATTTTTTTATACTTCTCAAGAGCTACTTCGGCTTCATCCTTAGTCAGGTATTTGCCTATACAATATCTGAAAAGTTTATCCTCAAGCTGAAACTCCATGATCCCGGTCAGCGGGGCAAAGAAATCTTTATAAACAGGATATTTAAAAGCCGAAAGTTGAATGGTATAAACCACAACTTCTCCTTTTATGACGCTACTCTTGTTAACTTTAGTTTCTGTTTTCTTTTCTGTGGGCTTTTCTTCCACCACATTCTGCCAAACCTTATTTTTTATGATTTTCCGTGATGAAACCACAAAAGCATCCGGATATCCTTTTTTTCTGATATCTTCAATTGCAGTCCGGGCAGCCTGGTAGTTTGGATACCTTCCGTAATAATATTTATATAAACCATCATCATTCTTTTTCGACCATACACCTTCGAGGCCTTTGAAAAATGAGGTTGGTACTTCCTTCGATAATGCTTTGATTTGAATGGTAAAGAATTCGGCATCCACAGGTTTTGTTACCTTATCCTGCGCCGTTAATGCCTGGGTGAAGGATATAACAACAGCAATAATAAACATTAAAACTCCTGTTTTTTTCATTTCAATAATTTTGAGGGTTTTCTAATCTACAATTACAATAATTTCAATGCGTCGGTTTACCTCATGTTCAGCATCCGTACAATCTACACCATCTTTACAATGGTTCAAAATGTAGCGCTCTCCATATCCTCTGGAGACAATCCTGTTAGAATTGATGCCTCGCTGAACCAGATAAGCTTTGGCATTATCAGCTCGTTTTTGTGACAATTCAAGGTTGTAATCCAGATCTCCCTGTGAGTCGGTATGAGCATTCAAACGCAACCGTATATTTGGTTTCGATTTGAGATATTCATACCATCGTTCCAGAATTTTCTTTGCATCGTACGACAATTCGTAGCTGTTCAATGCAAATTTAAGTTTATTTTGGGGAATGGTGATGGTTTGCGTCTCTTCAATTACGGGGATGATATTTATATCCGTGTAAGCTGAGTTCAGATTAATGAAATCTTCGCCTTTCAAAGTACGTTCGTAGGGCTCGTATTTTCCCTTTGCTCTTGCCGATACATGAATGTCTGTTGTCGGATCAATCATAGAGCGTTCAATTTTAAAGCCTGTTTTACCCAGCTCATCCGTAACACCTTCAAATAACAGTGAATGATCCGATTCATCAGTCATTACAACAACTACTTCCGGAATCGGTACTCCTGAAAGGGCATTGGAAACCTGAACAGCCATGTCAACTATAGGAATTTCTTCAACCTCGGGAACTGTATCAATCACTTCAATACTGGCAGTATCTTCTGCAATTTCTTTGGGTTCTTCATACATAATACGGTAAATATTGTCGTATCTGCCACCTGTTGTCCTGTTGGAAGAAAGGTATCCTTCTTTGATGTTTTCAGGATTCACAACGTATGAAAAATCATCAAAACGACTGTTTATGCCGTACTTCATATTAACGATTTCCTTGTCTTTTGATTTCAGATCAACTTTGTATACATCAAGTCCGCCGTAACCCGGGTAACCGTTTGAAGCGAAATAAAACATGTTGTCTGATGATACGAAAGGGAACAGTTCATCGCCACTGGTGTTAACAGCGGTAAGATTCTGCGGTGCCAGCCAGTAAGAACCTGATCTTCTTGAAAAATAGATATCTTTTCCACCTTTACCGCCGGGCTTATCTGATACAAAATACAATGTATCTCCGGTTATGCTTAGTGCCGGATGAGCACAACTGTAGCTGTTGTCGTTATTAAATGGAAGTGGAAAACCTTGCTGCCACATGCCGGATCTATAGTCGGACCTGTAGATTTTTAGTACTGTTTGTTCCTGCGGAAGTTTGACAACCTTCGTAAAGTACATGGTTTTATAATCCGGTGTAAAGGTAACGGCTCCGATATGATAATCAGATTTCAGGTTCTCAGAGAATAAAACCGGACGTCCGATTTCCCCATTATTTATGACCGGAGAATAATACAGATTCAAAAATTCAAGTCCTTTAAGGTCTACGTTTTTTTCAGAATTCAGGTTGGAATGATAATCAAGTACATTGGCATCATTGGATGACGATGAAAATACGATTCCTCCCTGGTAATACTGCACTCCAAATGACTGTCCAAAGGTATTGATGTCTGTCTTCTTAACGGAATAAGATGACGTGTCGTTTGTCCTGCTTTTCATCCAGTTGATCTGTTCCATGTAATGATCAGGAATCGTTGATTCACTGTCTGTCTGAAAAAATGTTTTAGCTTTATCATAATCGCCCTGGAGGAAAAGCAACTTTCCATACGTAATGCGGTCTTCACCTTTCAGGTTTGATTCTCCTGCGAGTTCAAAATTCTTTTTTGCATTTTCAAAATCATTCAGGAAATAATAACAGTTTGCCATCCGGATAGCTGTCTCCGGCTCAACACGCTGCCCCTCTTCTTCGGATTTATATTTTTCATATAATATAACAGCCTTGCTGTAATTTTCCTGTTTATAGGCTTTATCTGCTTGCTTAAGATCCTTGTTCCCAAAAAGAAAACTGAATGAGATTAAAAAAATATATATCAGTGAGCCTGTTTTCATTCCTGTTGTATTATACTAACATGTAAATATACCAATTTTTAAAAATACCTGATACTCTTAACTCCCTGTGAAGCCGGTGCTTTACCGATATGTAAATCTTCAAGATCAATTCTCAGGCTTATTTCGTGTGAACCGTACGATACTTTACTGAGTTTCGTTATAGGGTAGTCAAATGAGTATCCAACATAAAGTTGTTCCCAAACCCTTACCTCGGTTGCAAATATAATATCAGAACCTGTTCTGAAGATAAGTCCCACGGAACCCCAATCCTTGTAAAACCCATGTACTCCCAAATCAAACGTCAACGGAGCGCCATATATTGTTTTCATCAACAAGGTTGGCTTAATCTTATAATCATTATCAACATCAATTACATAACCTCCGTAGAGAAACATGTGCATGGTTTTAAAGCTGAAAGATGTTTTGATGGATTCGGTATTGGCTTCAGGTGAATGGGTCAGCATTTTCGGCATGGAGAAACCGGCAAAATATTTATCGCTGTACAGAAAAGCACCTACACCGACATTGGGTCTGAAATAGCCGTTGGCATATTTTTCATAAACCGGATCATTGGCAGAATTCAGGTTCAGTGATGCTGCATCAAACTGTAGCGAACTAAAGCCCACCTGTAAACCCATGGATAATTTCAAATCGCGTGTAATATTGACTGCATATGCAGAAGCCACTGCCAGATCGACATTGGAATTCAGACCTATACTTTCTGACATGACCACCAAACCTGCAGAAAGATTATTTACCGGAACCGGCCCGTGGAAGTTAAACCCTAAGGTTTTAGGACTTGCTCCAAATCCTGTCCATTGATTTCTGTAATTCATCAATCCGCTGTATGTGCCGCGGCTTCCGGTATAGCCCGGATTAATAAGCCCCTGCATATTGACATACTGCGTATATTGTTGAAAATCCTGCGCAAAAGTCAGGCTGTTTATAAGCCCAAGCGTTAAAACAAAAAGAATTCGTTTTATTGTTTTATGCATTTTTTTATTGTGATTACCAGTCATATTCAACAAAACTTTACCATATTTTACCTATTATATACAAGTGCACGGAAGTACTTTTTGTCTGTTAGTTGTATTCTGTTCAAATGTGGCAAAATATTTTATATTATCTAAAAATCCTGTTATAATACTTTTCGTTAAAAATAAAGATGATTTAAACTTAACTGCATCTGTCATTCATATGTTAAAATGTCCTTTTTAGCCTTCATGCATTCTGCCGGCAAGCACTTCTATGTAGATAATAGTTTTTTAACCAGCTGAAATACAGTTGACTTAAAGAATGTTAGCACATGTGATATTTAAGATATTATACAAGTAGATTAAGTTTAAATGTTATCATATTATTAAGCAATGTGCGTAATAATGTAACAAATGTACTAATTTGTTATAAATATCTTTAAATATAATGTTAAAAAAAGTTTGATTTTTTAACTAATACGGTCAGAATTCCGTATCATTTCATGAATTTCATCCGTTAGTTCATCTTCATTCAGCAGAGTTTCTACCGGAATATGCATTCTGTAGCGCCAGTAATGTCTGGAATATTCAGGTTTGTTGATCCGTTCTGCATGCGGATCAGGATAACGCAGTCGCTCATTGATTGATAACCAGTCCTGTAGCGGAAGTATAGTCAGTGCTGAACCAGCCTGTAGGTTTACTTCGATGATTTTCTTACATAGCCATCCCGGACAATCAGCGAATGTTTGCACATCTTCATGGCACAGTGAATTCACCATTCGTTTACCTTTTTCCGGATCATATTTCCACACGCCGCGTAAAGTAGGAGTATCGTGTGTAGAGGTTGTACAAACGGAATAGTATTTGAACCAACGGGGATCAGAAAACTCAATAGTGTTTATTTTTGGCATGTTCTGAATATCCAGTGTCAGTATATTCAGCTGATTCATTACTTCAGGAACATTGTCAGGGATCATTCCAAGATCTTCACCACAAACCAGCATATTAGTGGTATGAATGAGTCGCGGTAGTTTTTCAAGTGCTTTATCTTTCCAGAACTGATTATGACGCTTATAGAAAAAGTCATTATAAAGCAGCATAAGATTATGTTTCACATCATCGGCAAGACGGTGAAATTTTCTGGTCCGCTGTAATTCTATACGAGGATGATAGTACCCTTTCTGTCTCTCGTCTTCCATGAACAGAACATCGCAGATAACATCGCGTAGTTTGTATATGATATTATCATCCACAATGCCAAGTTCGTGACATTTACTGAACAGCTGTCGGGTCTCGTTATGCTCTTCTTTAAGGTAATACAGATCGCCTTCCTGTTCAAAAAAATGTTCAAGGATCTCCTCCGTATAATCTCCAAAAATATACGATTCGTATTTATAAACATGAGGTGTACACCACCATTTGGGGTCAAAAGGAAGTTTGTTGAACCATAAATCTTCTGCAGTATATGGAAGGGCTGGACTAAAGTGTCCCATTAATCCTTCCTGGAACCTGAACGGAATTTCCCAGATACGGAAAAAGCCAAGAATATGATCGATGCGGTATGCATCGAAGTAATCGGCCATTTTTCTGAAACGATTCTGCCACCATTCATATTCATCCTTCTTCATTTGCTCCCAGTTGTAGGTTGGGAAACCCCAGTTTTGTCCTACAGTTGAAAAATAATCCGGTGGTGCACCTGTTTGCTGGTTAAAATTAAACAGTTCAGGAGACGCCCAGGCATCTACACTCTCACGGTTTATTCCAATTGGTATATCGCCTTTTAAAGCAATACCGTGGTTGTGTAAATATTCAATAGAGGATGCAAGTTGTTTATCAAGATGATATTGTATGAAAACATAAAACATGGCATCGCACATTTCAAATTCTCCTGAATCACAGCATTTATCAAGCATCTCTTCTGAATATTCTGCATACTGGCCCCATTTGCTGAAATCCGTTGTTTTATAGCGGTCTCTTAAGCAACAGAATAAGGCATATGCCTTAACCCAGAATCCGTTTTTTTCAAGGAATAACTGAAAATCCTTGTCCTGCTCAAGACTCCCTTTGTGAAAATCAAACGCTTTGTGAAGATATTCCATTTTTAAATCCAGCACAGCTTCAAAGTCTATTTCAGCTAAAGTGTTCAACTCTTTTTTCTTATGCTTAAGAAATGATAATGCAGTGTTATCGTGCTTAAAAAGTTCGTCCAGATTAATGTAAATAGGATTCAATGCATAGACAGAAATTGCATTATATGGATATGAATCGGTCCAGTCAAATTTAGAAATTGTATCGTTAATAGGAAGGATCTGAATCAGGTTCATTCCTGTTTTTGCCACCCAGTCTCCAAAGATTTTTAAATCGTTAAACTCACCAATTCCCAGGCCTGCTTCTGTACGGATTGAAAATACGGGAATGGCGATGCCGCTGCCCTTCCATGGGAATGAGAATCTGAAACCTGAATCACCTTTGAGAATACTATTCTGGTTCTTGACAGTCAGTTTCCTGTTTTCTCCTGCTTCCCACTCAACGATGCGTTTGCTTTGCAGGTCGTAAACCGCATATTTATATTCTATTGAACCGGTTTTCGGCATCTTGCCGAATCCACCAAACCAGTTGGCAAATTCAGCACTTTCCAGTAGCAGTGGTTTGTACTGATCCCAGTCCCCGAGTTCCGGAATATTTCCGGTTACACAAATCTTATATCCATTTTTAACGCGGGGAACACTGATTTGGAAATAGATTCCGTCAGCAATGTTGTTTTTTAAGGCTCCTGCAAGATCATCTTTTTTAAAAATCGCATTTTTAGAAATGGAACGGTATAAAATACTGTCGTCGGTATCAGGACTAAGCCACTGATCATAGATATAAATATCGTTTTTACCTTCTGCGGTAAAGTACCTCTGTACAGGCTCCTTTTTGCTGATGCCGTCTGAAGTCAGGAGAATATACTGATAGTTAATCAGCGAATTTTGCTTAACAGTTGTATTTAAAGTCCACAGACCATTGGGATTATAAACTAAGGGTAGTTTTTCACGGTTCTCCGATCCGTTAAACTTTCCCTCTACAAATATTTGTTCTCCCCATTGAGTATTATAGTGGATTTCAATAAATACATTCAGCATAAAAAAATATTAGTTTAATTACCTTTTTCTGTTTTTCGCATTTTGACGTATCTGGGCCTGCTGTTGTTTCTGCATGTTAGCCAGTCTCTCCTGAAACTTGGATTTTTTTGCAGGTTTCTTTTTATTCGCTTCGAGTTTTGCAAGAAGCGCATCTTCATCAACAAAACGTCTCATAATATAGGTTTGTCCTACTGTGATTAATGTTGAAAGGAAGTAATAGTAGCTCAAACCTGCAGAATAGTTGTTAAAGAAGAAAAGGAACATAACCGGCATCATGTACATCATGGTTTTCATACCAGGCATCTGATTGGTTGATGCGGTCATTTCTGAGTTTATCTTGGTATAAAACACGTTTACAATAGCCATTAACAGGGTAAACAGACTTACGTGATTTCCATAAATATTTGATAGAATAGGAATCTGCGTTTGCCATGAGAAAATCGAGTCGTAAGATGCGAGGTCCTTTGCCCAGAGGAAACTTTCCTGACGTAACTCAATAGATGCAGGAAAGAAGTAAAACATTGCCACTAATATAGGAAATTGAAATACCATTGGCAAACATCCGCCCATCGGACTTACACCTACTTTTCGGTAAAGTGCCATGGTAGCCTGCTGTCGTTCCATCGCTTTATCCTTCGGAATCTTTTTATTTATCTCATCAATCTGCGGTTTCAATACACGCATTTTGGCTGTTGAGATATAGGATTTAAAGGTAAACGGGAAAATGATCAACTTAATAAATACGGTAAGAATCAGAATAATTATTCCATAATTGGCAATGTGTTTATTCAGAATATCAAACACGTTAATAACCACATATTTGTTGAACCAGCTAACCACCGGCCATCCCAGATTGACAACTTTCTGAAGTTCGTAACCTGTTTTTTGTAAAATTTTATAATTATTAGGTCCAAAATAATATTTAAAATTAATGTCCTGAGAAACCGGAATGGAAAGATCTGAGGTCATGTTGAACAGATAACCCTCCACATTTTCAAGTTTTTCAAGATTGACATTGGCAGAGGTAAAGAAGTTATCTGCTATAAGTACTGAAGAAAAAAACTGATCTTTATAACCAACCCATTTCACACGGGTAGTCAGTGTTTCTTCTGAAGATTTATTCCCTGATATATGTTCTACGTCATTCTGGTAATATTTATAATATAATCCTGAATAACGGGTTTCAAAGGTCGCGCCTTTTTCATTCTGACGCATGAATACCTGCCAGTGTAAATCGAAATTACTGACTGAACGCGGCAGGATTTTATCCACACCGTTCACCTTGAAGCTATAATTTACCAGGTAATCTTCAGGGGCCAGGGTATAAATATTACTTATGGAACGGCCATCACCCAAATCAGCTGTCAGTACAATTTTTTGAGTGCCGTCTGATAATGTGTTGTTTTCAGTAACTTTGAAATAAATATCTTTTGTGGAAATTCGTCTGTTTGTTTGCGTGAAAAAGCTGAACCCGAATTCAGAATCATCGCCGTCAAATAATACCAGAGGCTTTTTGTCGTATGTCAGAAAATCCTTAAGCACCACCGAATATACACGTCCTCCCAGGGTTGACAATTTAATATCGAGATATTTATTTTCGAGTGTGATAAACTCTTCATCACCTGTCATCACCGATGCAAAATCACCATAAAGTTCTGCTGTGTTTGCGGTTGTACTTTCGTTATCGCTTACAGTTGAATCGTTTTGAACCGGATATATCGCTGATTCGGCAGCACTGTTTAACCGTTGTTGTTCCTGCTGCACGTGGGCAATGGAATCCCTTTGATGTTGAATTCTGTCCAGTTCTTCCTGAGATGGTTTATTATAAAAGTAAAATGCAACTAATATTAATCCAATTAAACTGAAGCCAATTAAATTATTTCTATCCATGATTTTTGATTATTCTTCTTTTAATGCTGCTTTAATAAAACCTTTGAAAAGCGGGTGCGGATTTACAACAGTGCTGCGGTATTCCGGATGGAACTGTACCCCAACAAACCATTTATGTTCTGGTAATTCAACAATCTCCACAAGGTCTGTATCAGGGTTGATCCCTACTGCTTTCATTCCGTTGTTTTCAAACGATTCAAGATATTCGCTGTTAAATTCGTATCTGTGTCTGTGCCTCTCGTATATGGTAGATTCGCCGTAAACTTCATGTACTTTGCTTCCGTTCAGGAGGCTGCATTCATAAGCTCCCAATCGCATAGTTCCACCCATTTCAGAAACACCCTTTTGTTCTTCCATCAGGTCAATTACGGGATATTTTGTATTGTAATCCATTTCGGTTGAATTGGCATCTTCAAATTTGAGCACATTTTGTGCAAATTCGATAACCGCACATTGCATACCTAAACAAATTCCTAAAAAGGGCACGTTGTTTTCGCGTGCATATTTACATGCCAGAATTTTCCCTTCAATTCCCCTGTGGCCAAATCCCGGTGCAACCAGTATGCCGTCCATGCCTTTCAGTGTTTCATCCATGTTGCTTTCATTCAGCTTTTCAGAATGGATCAATTGAAGTTTTAATTTACGGTCATTATATGCAGCGGCGTGTATCAGCGATTCAATGATTGATTTATAGGCATCTGCCAGTTCAACATATTTACCTACCAGACCAATCTTAACTGTTTTCTGTGCTTTTTTGAGTTTAGAAAGGAACGCTTTCCATTCCCGGAGTTTGGCTTCGCCTTCAGCAGGCAGTCCAAGCTTTTCGAGAACGGTAGTGTCCAAACCTTCTTCCTGCATTTTTACAGGAACCTCGTAAATAGTAGGCACATCAATACTCTGTATAACCGATTTTTGATCGACATTACAAAACAAAGATACCTTACGTCTGATATCAGGTGTAAGTTCATGTTCGGTTCGTAACACCAAAATATCGGGCTGAACTCCTTCTTCAAGTAACGCTTTTACAGAGTGCTGGGTTGGTTTTGTTTTTAGTTCACCGGATGCCGCCAGGTATGGTACATAAGTCAAATGAATAACAAGGCTGTTTTTCCCGAGTTCCCAACGCAACTGACGAACAGATTCAATATAAGGTAATGATTCGATGTCACCAACAGTACCTCCAATTTCGGTAATCACAAAATCAAATTGCTTTTTGCTTCCCAGCAGTTTGATATTTCGTTTTATTTCGTCTGTAATATGAGGTATAATCTGAACTGTCTTTCCCAAAAAATCACCACGTCTTTCTTTGTTGATGACATTCTGATATACACGGCCAGTGGTAATGTTATTTGCCTGGGTGGTTGAAATATTCAGAAAACGTTCGTAATGCCCAAGGTCAAGATCCGTCTCGGCACCATCAACGGTAACATAACATTCCCCGTGTTCGTAAGGGTTCAGTGTTCCCGGATCAACATTAATATAAGGATCAAGCTTTTGGATGGTAACTTTATACCCTCTTGCCTGTAATAACTTTCCTAATGATGCTGATATAATTCCTTTACCGAGTGAAGAAGTAACACCCCCTGTGACAAAAATGTATTTTGTATCCACTTTAAACCTAGATTTTGAATTTAAATTCGTTTCGTTTTAAAGTCCACAAAAATAGTAATAAAAACCGAATTAAAAGGTTGGATTTTTTAGTATTACGTGTGATGTTGAATTTATATGGATTTTAACATTTATGCTTCATCTGGTTTGGAGCGACTTACAATCGTTCAACAGGTCTTTTGGTGCCAGCTTTTTAATTTATGAAAACGTTTTCATATATTTGCGGATAGTCTTAAATCTGTACATATTAAATTTAATAATAGATAATTAAGGCTTTAAATTTGATATTTAAAAATCTCGTTAGCTAACTTTTGTAACATGAATACCATCTGTCAAAAAATAACTTTCATTTTTAATCTGATTATTCTTGTAAGCCTTCCGGCTTTTGGCATATCAGAACCTGTAGAACTTAGGTGTGAAATGATTGAAAACCCTGTGGGAATAGATGTTAAAAATCCAGGATTAAGCTGGAAGATTATTTCGGATAAAAGATCTGTATATCAGATTTCTTATCATATACTTGTTGCATCTTCCGTAGAAAAACTGGATAATAACATTGGCGATCTGTGGGATTCGGGAGACGTGAAATCGGATCAGTCGCACCTGGTGCAATATAATGGAGCGGAATTAAAAAGCAGGAAAGATTGTTACTGGAAGGTAAAGGTTATAACCAATAAAGGGGAATCGGAATGGAGTGAAACAGCTTACTGGTCGATGGGGCTTTTGCATTATAAAGACTGGTATGCCAGATGGATCGGGTTTGATTATGCATTCCCATGGGATGATGATAGTTTCCATTCACGCTTGTCGGCTCGCTACCTGCGTAAAGTGTTTAAGGCTGATAAACCGGTAAAGCAGGCTAAAGTATATCTGATGGGGCTGGGAATGTATGAGCTTTATTTTAACGGGAATCGAATTGGAAATCAGGTTTTGGCTCCGGCACCAACAGATTATCATGAAAATATAAAGTATAATGTGTTTGACGTCACCAGTGCTTTAAATGAAGGTGAAAATGCAGTGGGTGTGATTCTTGGAAACGGGAGATATCATACGATGCGACAACACTATAAACCCTATAAAATAAAGAATTTTGGATTTCCTAAATTATTACTACAGCTTGAAATAGAATATGCTGATGGTTCAAAACAGATTATCAAAACAGATAATTCATGGAAAGGTACTGCAAACGGACCACTCATCACTAATAACGAGTATGATGGCGAAGAATATGATGCGCGTAAAGAAATGCCCGGCTGGAATACCGTGAATTTTATTGATAGCAGTTGGATTCAGGTTGACTATGTGGATCAGCCCGATGGAAAATATGAAGCACAGATGAATCCGAATATGAAGGTGATGGAAACAATTAAACCTGTTGGGATCACAAATCTTTCTGGTGGTAAATATATTCTGGACATGGGGCAAAATATGGTAGGATGGTTGAAAATAAAGGTAGAAGGTAATGCAGGAGAAAAGGTGAAGTTGCGGTTTGCTGAAATTCTGAATGACAAGGGTGGAATAGCGACTGAAAATCTTAGGGATGCTATGTGTACTGATATTTATACGCTGAAAGGAAATGGAATTGAAGAGTGGGCGCCGCGTTTTGTATATCACGGTTTCAGGTATGTTGAGATTGCAGGTTTTCCCGGTGTTCCGACCGTTGATAATTTTATTGGAGAAGTGGTTTATGATGCAATTCCTCAAACCGGATCATTTACAACGTCAAATTCGTTAATAAATAAGATTTATAAAAATGCCACCTGGAGCATAAAGGGCAACTATAAAGGCATGCCGGTAGATTGTCCCCAGAGAAACGAACGTCAGCCCTGGTTGGGCGACAGGTCTACAGGATGCTATGGAGAAAGTTTTGTTTACGATAACTCAACCTTGTACGCAAAATGGGTAGATGATATAGGGTATGCGCAAAAAAGTGACGGTACTATACCTGATGTGGCACCGGCGTTCTGGCGGTATTATAGCGACAACATGACCTGGCCCGGAACTTACCTGATGGTAGCTGATATGCTTTACAGGCAGTATGGCGACACAGAACCTTTGAAAACTCATTATGCCTCAATGAAAAGTTGGTTGGACTATATGAAGGACCGCTATATGACCGAAGATTATATTCTTACAAAAGATAGTTATGGCGATTGGTGCGTACCACCTGCAACCATTGAGGAAGGCAGAGGCAAAAGTGCCAATGTGAAGCATCCCAGCAAACTTATATCAACGGCTTATTACTATTATTACTCCGGTTTAATGCAGAGATTTGCACGGATAGCCGGATGTGATGATGATGTGGAATATTATGCAAATCTGGCTGAAAAGATAAAGGCCGGGTTTAATCAGGTATTTTTCAGGGAAGATCAGATGGGATATGGCGATAATACGCTCACCGATAATCTGCTGGCCCTACAGTTTGGTTTGGTTCCTGAGAATAAACGGGATGATGTATTGAATACAATTGTTACTATTATTCAGGTAAAAAACGATGGACATCTGAGCACAGGCCTTATTGGAACCCAGTGGCTGATGCGGACATTATCAGAAAACGGCAGAAGTGATCTGGCGTACCGGATCGCCACCAATAAAACTTATCCGGGCTGGGGCTACATGGTTGAAAACGGAGCTACCACGATTTGGGAATTGTGGAATGGAAATACAGCTGCAGCTAATATGAATTCGTATAATCATGTAATGATGCTGGGCGATTTGATCATCTGGTTTTATGAAAACCTGGCAGGAATTAAGTCTGATCCGGAGGATCCGGGTTTCAAAAACATTATTATGAAACCAGAACTGCAGGATGGATTGGATCATGTGAATGCAAGCTACGAATCACCGTATGGTAAAATAAAAAGTAATTGGACAAGAAGTAAGCAAAAATTTACCTGGAACATTACGGTTCCGGCTAATTCCGGTGCCCGGATCTATGTGCCGGCAAAATCGTTGAATTCTATAAAAGAAGGTAAGGATAAAATTACTGAAAATAAGGATGTAAAAGTAGTGGAATTTAAAGATAACAGGGTCCTGCTGGAAATAGGTTCAGGAGAATACAGGTTTGAATCAAAATTATAAGTTGTAAATAAATCAGAATAAATTATATAACAGATGACACCGAATTTTAAAACCCCATTGCGTGGAATAGTACCTCCGTTGGTAACGCCATTAATTGATAATGATACGCTGGATGTCAAAGGACTGGAAACCCTTATTGAAAGGGTTATTGCAGGCGGAGTTCACGGTATATTTATTTTAGGAACTACAGGTGAATTCGCCAGTTTATCATACAAAATAAGGGAAGAATTAATAAAGCTGACATGCAGGTTTGTCGATGGTCGCCTTCCTGTACTGGTAGGTATATCTGATTCGGCTTTTACCGAAAGTCTGAATCTGGCAAAAAAGGCAGCCCAATATGGCGCAGATGCAGTTGTTATTACACCGCCATATTATTTCGAGGCCAGTCAACCAGAATTGCTGGAATACCTTGAGCGTATTATGAAACAGATGCCTTTGCCACTGTTTATTTATAATATGCCGGTTCATACCAAGGTTATGTTTGCACCTCAAACCGTCAGATCTGCCGCAGATATTCCGGGAATTGTCGGGATGAAGGATAGTTCGGCTAATCTTGCTTACTTTAATCAGATTAACTTTTTACTGAAAGACAGACCTGGTTTTACATTTATGGTGGGAACCGAAGAGTTAATTTCACAGTTTGTTTTACTTAACGGTCACGGCGGTGTAACCGGTGGTGCCAATATGTTTCCGAAGCTTTATGTTGACCTTTATAATGCTTCCGTAGAAAGGGATTTTGAAAGAATACTGCCTCTACACGAAAAAGTAATGCAAATCAGTACCACGATTTATAATGTAGGGAAATATGGGTCAAGTTATTTGAAAGGTTTGAAATGTGCATTAAATGTATTAGGTGTTTGCAGCGATTTTATGGCCGAACCTTTTCACAGGTTTAAAGAACCGGAGCGTGACAGGATAATAAAAGCGTTAGAGGAATTGAATTATAAAGAATTACTTTAAAAGGAATCCGCTGAAAAGAGTTACAGATGAGTAAATTAGATATTTTTATTTTCATAGCATATTTATTGGGTATTGTTTTATTTGGCCTGTCGTTTTATCGTAAAAACAAAACATCATCATCATTTACGCTCGGAAATAAAAGCCTGCCTTCGTGGGTAATTTCATTGTCAATATTTGCAACGTTTGTAAGTAGTATCAGTTATCTGGCATTGCCCGGACAGGCTTATTTAACTAACTGGAATGCATTTGCATTTAGCCTGTCAATACCTTTTGCTTCATTTATGGCAGTAAAATTCTTTGTGCCGCTCTACCGGTCTGTGAACAGTCCGTCTGCATATACCTACCTGGAACAGCGCTTTGGGCCGTGGGCAAAGACCTACGTTTCTGTAATGTATTTATTGACACAGTTAATGCGGGCCGGAACCATATTATTTTTGTTGGGAATTCTTTTACATACATTACTGGCTTGGGATATCTCTACTATTATCATCGTTACAGGATTCAGTGTGATGATCTATTCTTTGCTTGGGGGGATCCAGGCGGTTGTTTGGACCGATGCCATTCAGGCGATCATCTTAATTGCAGGTGCAGTAATAACAGTTATTACAATCATGGTAAAAATGCCCGAAGGTCCGTCGCAAATATTCGAAATTGCAGCGCAAAATGATAAATTCAGTCTGGGAAGTTTTGGCCTGAGCCTGAAAGATTCAACCTTTTGGGTTGTACTGATATATGGAATATTTATTAACCTTCAGAACTACGGGATTGACCAGAATTATATTCAGCGGTACATGACGTCTGGTTCAGATAAGGAAGCCAAGAATTCCGCATTGTTTGGAGGACTGCTTTATGTGCCGGTATCTGCACTTTTCTTTTTTATAGGAACAGCGCTGTTTGCATATTACAAGGCCAGTCCCGGTTTACTTCCTGATGGGATACAGGCAGATAAGGTTTTTCCTCATTTTATTGTGAACCAGTTGCCGGTCGGGTTAACCGGATTTTTAATCGCATCAGTATTTGCAGCTGGTATGAGCACAATTTCGACAAGTATAAATAGTTCGGCGACTGTTATTTTAACCGATTTTTTTAAACTCTCCGGGGCTGATCCGAAAAATAACAAACGTTCCATGCGGATTTTATACATGGCGTCGTTCATTTTCAGTGTATTGGGAATTGGTGTGGCTGTTGCAATGATTAACGTTCAAAGTGCGTTGGATGCCTGGTGGAAACTGGCATCTATCTTTAGTGGTGGTATGCTTGGCCTGTTTTTACTGGGTTATATGTCTAAACGTGTGACCAATGTTTCAGCCATTGCGGGAGTTGTTGCCGGGGTTATTATCATTGCATGGATGAGTCTGTCCCCATTGGTTTTCCCCGGTACCTCGTTTGAAAAATTCACAAATCATCTTCATAGTTATTTATCCATTGTATTGGGTACAGTTGTAATTTTTATCACCGGATTTTTATTCACATTTTTGAAATTATCCTCAAAAAAATGATGCTTGTTTATGTAATATTCAGGCTCAATAATTACTTGTTTTTTATGAAAACGATATCATTTATTGTGTGATTCTTTTTTATAAAACAGGATGTTGTACAACATAATTTGCTTGCATATTATTGCAGTCTGAAAATATGTTTTGTAATATAAAAATGTCAAATAATTTATATTGAAGGTATTTATTTTTAGATGTATTTTAAAGTTTGTTAACATTGTAAGTAGCAGTAAATCAATCGATAATGGCTTTAAATGCAGTGTTTAACTGTTAAAAGTGTTTTCAGCATAATATTTTAATAATATAAACTAAATATATCAGGGTTTTAATATAGGCATATAAATTTGGTTTTTTTTATGGAAACGTTTACATTTGAAAAGTTTTTCTCTGTGTAAAATGTGAAAATTACAGTGGAACTAACAGATTAAAACGGGGGTGTGTTATATAAAAATAATCTGATAATATATTTTAAAAGAGGAGGTTAGGCGTTTTGAGAAGAACTTTTGATCCTGTGATATTTGATTGAAAATAATTGTTACAGGCAATTTGAAAAAATCCCGAATTAATTTAACTAATATATTGATTAATCCAATTTCTAACTAAAATTTAGTGCATATGAAGAAAATCGACATCAAATTGTATGTTATGGCTTGTATGCTTCTCGTATCAAGCCTGAGCTTTGGTCAGATGAAATTTACTGATTATCCATCTGTTGGACAAACCCTGGTGCAGGATAATGCGACCGGTGTTTCAACATTTGATTTAACTTTCAATACTGACAAATCTTTAAGTTCAATAGTCTTAAATGCTGACAGCGCCGCTGTTGGAAAGGACTATTACGATATTAGTATTTCTAAATGTCGTAATTATAAAGGTTTTGGCGTAGACGTTTATGATGAAAACGGTGCGGCAATTGTAAATGACGATTTTAAATGTCGTCTTAGTCGTTTTGAAAACAGTCAGGAGAATCCAGTACATGTAGCTAGTATAGATTCACTGGTGTCCATTCTGGATGCTTTCGCGGTAAATGATGCGACTACATCTACTTCAAAGCAGAAGCCTGCGCATTGCCTTTTTGATATCAATAAGACAGCGTATGATTTCAGAGACGGAACAATTATCGCTGACGGTCAAAGTGCTGATGGGAAATTAGTGTTAAGTGGATCGTATAATCTCCACACTGGTTCTGCTCCCAATACTTACGGTGTAGATCTGAAGCTGGGTGCTCAAATAAGGATCCAAGTGGACGGTGATTGTACAGTTAGCTTTCTGGGATCACAGTATTCATCATTGTCTATGACTGCTGCTGTCGAAACCGGTGTTGGTACTATTACTCCGGATTCACTTTCGACAATAGTTGTTAATGATCTGCAGGATACGTATTCGTTTACCTATACAGGGGGACCTGCTACATTAGTGTTTACTACCGTTGCGGATGGTGACCAGGATTCCGATGTGTATTTGCCGTACGTGGAGGTTGTACCTGTAGGGTCAGATAATCAGGCTTTCGGAGCATGGCCAGGAAAATATAAAAAAGTTGATTACGGTTTTGCCGTTAAATTCGATGCTAATTCTGTAGATACGGATATCACCTTTACTATAGATACATATGATGAAGGAAATACAGGAATGACTGCTTCCTATGAATTGACAGTATATATTGGCGGTAAGGATGCTGCTAATCTTGTGGCAACAGTTCCGGATTTCTATGTTACAGGTAGCGGTGTTAAAAATGTATCATTGGCAGCTGACGCTGGCTTGAATGTATCAGACTTTTCAGATCAAAAAGTATATTGGTATCTAAAAACTGAAGGTACTGGAAGTGCTATTGCTGATGACTCATTTGATCCGGTAATAGTTTTCGATGACCTTCATATCGTTTATAATTCAGCGGCATGGATTAAACCTGCAGCCGGCATTCAGGCAAATGCTTTCATGCATGATGCATTAAGAGGCGATGCTGGTGTAGAAGATACATTTGTTGTTCAGATACAGACAAAGAACAGAATGGCTGCTTTGACCATTGTGAACGATCTTTATTTGAATGGTGATGGAGACGAACGTCCATATGTAATGCTGGCAACCGGGGCATTAAAAGCTAATGACGGAAGCGGTAATTATACCGTTGATGTTGCCTATACGCTTGAACCTTCGATCTTTGATTCCGGATCAGGCAAATGGAGTGATGCCAAAATTACCGTTGCTGCACCAGCATCGGGAGTTGTTGATGATGACATGATGTTCTACTTTAAAGCCACTCCTGCTGCAGGGGAAGCTCAAATTTCCAGATTTGAGATGGATAATGGTACGCGTATTTTTTATGATGTTTCGATTGCCGATCAATCTGCACCAATCAAAATGCACTCGTATACTTTTGATGATGGTTCTGCTGATGATATGATTGGTTCAGTGGATGGCGTACTCAATGGTGACAAAATTTCAATTGCAGATGGAATGTGTACCGTTTCCGGATCAACATCTTCTACGAGCGGTTATGTGTCATTTGATGGTGCAGCTTTGGCACTGAAGGATTACTATGCTGTAACTTTGGAAGCTAAAGTTAAGGCTGCCAGTGCTGCAAATGGTGGTTACACTATGATAAGTTATTTTGGATCAAATACTGCCGGACAAAATTGTTTCTGGATTCAGCCAACAAGGGGAGGTGCAACCCAATCCCGTGTTGAAGCAAATGATGCAGGAACAGCTGCGACGGCTTTAAAAGATGGTATTGAAATTGATGACGGAAATGTTCATCATGTTGTTGCAGTCTTAACAATGGATAGTGTAAAATATTATCTCGATGGAGAAAAATTGGCTGCTGTTGCAACCGGACGAAACATTGTTCCTGCCATAGGTACCGATTTCGCATGCCTGTTTAAAGGTGTATGGAATGATAATAATTATAACGGCTCCATAGATGAATTTAATATTTATGATGGTGAGTTAAGCGCTGAAGTAATTAAAGCAAATTCAGATGCATATAAAGATGCACTTGATGCAAGCCTTGCAGATCTTTCAAGTGATGTAGGAACATTGCTGCCAGTATTTAATACCGGTGTTACATCGTATGTATTATCTGTTCCACAAGGAACAACAACAGTTAATTTATCTGCTACACCAACAATTGCTGAAGCTACGGTAAATGGAGTTGGTGAAATTACTATTGAAGGAGACGTTGATACTACAGTAGTGTCTGTTACTTCTTCAAATGGAAATAATACGCTTGATTATACAATATATGTTATGGTTGATCAGGGTGAATGTTATACACCTTTATACAGTCATTTAGAAAATCTGTTCCCTGATCCTGAGTGTACAACTTCTGCTGCCTGGAATGGTTGGGGTAATAGAGATGTATATTATGGACCGGAAGCGTATTGTGGTGTTAGCTGTGCATTATTACAGGCACCAGGTGCCGGATGTGAAGCTGCTTTGGATGTTGCCAATTTCACTTTTAAGCCTAATACGAAGTACCGTTTGCACGTAATGATTAAGACTATTGGTGGAAGTATTGGTTTCCTTGCCAACGGTTCAGATCCAAACTTTGGTTTCTCAGTTGATACACACGGTGAATGGCAGTTGGTTGATACAACATTTACGACCGGACCAAATGCCGGAACTAACTTCTTTAGTTTTAACACTTGTGACTATGGATCCAACTGTACAGCATGTTACATTGATAACTATGAGTTCTATGAAGCACCGGTTATGGTCGCTTATGTAACAGAGGATAAAGAAATGGCTGCAACAGCAACACAACCGGATAATGATCCTATTATTCAGATGCTGAAAAATGATCCGAACTTAGGGGTTGATGTAATGACAGTTTCCGCTAGTGCAGTTATTGACCTCTCTCAATATGATGTGGTGATAGCTCAGGAACCATTTAGTTCCAGTGCTGCAATATGGAAGCCAGGTGGATCTTTGGGATTAGAGAATATTCCGGTTCCTTTTATTTATAATAAAATTTATGCTTTACGAAACGGTAAAGCTGTTACCATGAGTCCTGATGCAGTAGCTGTAGGTCCTGATAACAAGAATAATGAAAATGTGATCAATTATTACCTTGGAGTATCTTCAGAAAATCAAAGTAATCCATTATTCTCTGGTATCACATTCGATGGTGACTCAGTCAGGATGTTTGACAGAGGAGCTTATGATGATGGAGCTGCATTCCGCGATACCGGTGATGAATACTTCAAAGCAATGCAGTATTTAACTGGTTTAGCTATTACAGGCGAAGACGGACAACCAAATGATACAACCTTGCTGGCTGTTATGAAAGGAGCCAGTGGAGATGTTTCCGTTTGTGTTAACGATATCCCGGCAGGTACTGTTCTTGGTACAGAAGATACACTTCAGGCCCGTATGATTGCAATAAGCCAGAATTTTGGTGCAATCAGTTACGATATGGGTAACAATATGACAAATGCCAACCTCACAATGTGGAGAAATGCTGTTTATATGCTGGCAGGTCTTGATGTTCCAACTGAACCGGTTGATAATTCCATTGAAGTAGAACTTGATGTTGCCAGTGCCGTAATCAAGGGTGATGATGGCGATGCATATCAGTTTACGGTACCATCCGGAACTTCTGAAGTTGATCTAGGTGTGAATTTAATTAACGGTAAGGATGCTGTTATTCCTGCTATTAGCGGCTTGAGCGACGGACAGAATGCTGAATATGAGTTGAAAGTATTTGCACCGGTTGGAACAGACTCTATGATATATAAGATTTATGTACATGTTCAGTCTGAAAGTGAGATACTTTATTGTTCTGCATCAAACGGTGTGTATGCAACAGCTAAAGCCTACGATACTAATGTATATGATGCATTGGTTGAAGGTGGTTATTCTGTGACATTTGCCAAGAAAGGTTCTATTTTTGAATGGACGGCGGACGGTATCAATGCTTTCGATTATACACCTTATGCCGGAATGGTAATTAGTGGTGGTGAAAGTTCGTCTAATGTGAACGATTATGCCAAACGCAATTATCCGATACCTTGTGTTAGCATGCAGAATGACGGACCGAAGAACAACAAATGGGGATGGGTAAATGATAAGAAAGCTGAAGAGTTTGCGAAATTCAGTGATTTCACTGTTGAGACAGCTCAGATGAAGATTCTTGACAATACACATCCGATTACTGCAGGTTATACTGTAGATCAGCTTATTAAATGGTCTGCGGGCACACCTGATTCTTCCGACTGGCCAAAAGAAGTTAAGTCTTACAACCTGAGTGATAGTGTTCCTGGTGCTATACCTCTGGCAACTTTCAATGAGGCTACTCTTTATCCAACAATGTGGGCTGTTCCTATGGGATCTGATGTACGTTCTATGAATGGAGATTATGATACATACGAACATGTAACCACCACAAGCAATGTTGTGCTGTTGTATGCATTTAACGATGGATTATTGTACATGACAGACGACTTCAAACCATTGTTGCTGAATTCATTGGATTGGGTTATGAATTACACAACTCCGATTGTTATGGAAGGTGTATATTATACAATTACTCAAAAGAATTCAGGTCTTGTAATTGGTGCAGATACTGATCCTGTAACTCAACCGGCAGTTATGACCGCTTCTGGTTCTGATGATCAGGCATTCATGTTTGTTCCGGTTTCTGGTAAATTGAATACCTACTACCTTCAGAATAAAGAAGGTATGTACTTAAATAAGGAAGGTTCAAATAACTGGACAACAGTTCTTTCAGAAACAACAAACGGACTGCTTTCAGAATGGATATTGAATGGAACTGATCTGTCAAGTGTGACATTCCAGTTGGTTGATAATCTTGAAAACATCGGTGTAGCAAAAAGTTATCTTAGTACAGATGATGTAACCAGTGGTTCAAACCTCTATTGCGATAAACCAGTACAGGCTGTAGGAAGCAATGGTGAGTTTATGCTGGAACCTCTTTCTCAGGTTAAGAAAGTAGCCTACGTACAGAAGTCGGGTAAAACCGTAGTAGCCACAGCAGCCGATCCATACAATGATCCGATTGTGGAAATGCTGAATGCAGATGATAACTTTGAAGTAACCGTTATTCAGCTTGGAGC
>NZ_JBHMVA010000024.1:0-28372 GCF_042436675.1 Quyinboa ferrireducens
AGAGATTCCGTTAAGGTTTCAGAACTTTCTGATTATGGATATTTTAAGAGAATTAAATAAATTACTGTGCACAACACGCGGTCATAGTGCATGGCAGTTATTTTAAACCAAATAATTCAACGTTCGCTGCAAGCTCTTTTCGTCCTGACAGTTCCTATCCTATCGGACAGAAACTGCCACGACACCATACCGCGGGAACGTTGTGCCCAATGTTATGAAAGTGAATATTAAAATTACTGTTTGTGCTATTCTGATTCTGAATTTGATCTCATGCAATGGAATTAAGAATACTATTTCAGATGAAGAAATCTACAATTTTATAAATGTAGTTTTAACCGATTTATCATCTGATTACAAAAAATGTGATGCAATATCTGATAAAACTTTAACGACAATTGACGGAAACCATATTCCAAAACCAGGAATTAAATATGACTCTTCAAAAACAATAAAACATCTCGCAGACTATGGATATATAGATTCTTCAGATGTAAACTTCATATTGCAACAGCAATGTGATTCCACGTTTAGACTTGATCAAGATAAAATCAACAAAAAACTCTTAAAACAAGAAAAAATTGACAGTATTTTTAATTTAGAGAATGACTTAGGATACGAAGTTTTAAGAGATTCATTAGGAATCAAATGTTATGGATATATCTCTAAACCCTTATTTTCAAAAGATCGAAATACTGTATTAGTCTCATTTGAATGGTTTAAGGGTTATTTATATGGACAAGGTTCAATACTGATTTTCAAAAAAGGAAATGGAGTTTGGAAATTAGAGCAGGTCATAGGAACATGGGAAAGTTAGAATAAGAAAACACAGGGCACAACACGCGGTCATAGTGCATGGCAGTACTTTTAAACAAGAAGTTTCAACGTTCGCTGCAAGCGCCTTTCGTCCTGACAGTTCCTATCCTATCGGACAGAAACTGCCACGACACCATACCGCGGGAACGTTGTGCCCAATGCTGAAAAAGATGAAAATAGCTTCATTATCTAAATAAGAATTTTTTATCTTTACAAAAAGGTTATAAACATGAATGCAGCTGAGATTAAAATAGATTTATTTAGAAAATTAGATTCACTTAAAGGGAAACGATTAGAGGAAGCATATGGAATGCTTTTGAATTATATCAATGGGAAAAGTGAAATAAATGATTGGCAAGATTTATCTGAAGAGCAACAAAATGCAATACGATTGGGAGTTGAACAATTAAATAATGGGCAAGGAAGAAAACACAAAGAGGTTATGAGTGACCTTAGAAAACGTTTTGCAAATGACTAAAGAAATAATTTGGTCCCCAGCTGCTGAAAATGACTTTGAAAAAATACTTAAATACTTAGAATTTAAATGGAGTAATCGAATTGCCAGAAGATTTATTAATAAAGTTGATGATAGCATTGACTTGATTGTTGAAGATCCTAAGATTTTTCCACTAATAAATGAAGAATTACAAATTAGAAAAAGTGTTATTACCAAACAAAACACACTATTTTATCGAGTAACAAATTCTTCAATTGAGATTGTTAGACTTTTCGATACACGACAAGATCCGAATAAATTAGAATTTTAAAAAAACACTGGGCACAACACACGGTCATAGTGCATGCGGTTGTATTTCAATTTGCAAACCCACATTCCGTATGCCGTCGTTTTCGGCTTGACAGTCTCCACTTCGTGGGACAGTCAACCGCACGACACCATACCGCGGGAACGTTGTACGCAATGCCGGAATTAGTTGATTTTAATATAGTTTCTACAGTTCATTGCATTTCAGCTGAAGTTGCGTATTCGTGAGACAGGATTCAATATCGTTATGGGTTGACGCAATATCGTAGAGTTTTTGATTTACATAAGCCGGTCATGGGGTGGCTGAATCTCCATGAATTTGTGAGTCCGGTTTTAACTAAAATATCAGGAAGATTAGCCCAGAAGACTATGGGCACTACGTACAACACGCGGTCATACTGCATGGCAGTCTTTTTAAATAAAACATTACAACATTCGCAGTCGGGCTATTTCGTCCTGACAGTTCCTTTCCCCTCGGAAAGAAACTGCCACGACAGCATACTGCGGGAACGTTGTGCTTCATTATTTCAAAAGGAAAGTAAAACCTTATAAATATGAATATTGAGAAATTAAAAACTTACAACCAAAAATTATTAGCTCTTTTAGGTTCTATATTAGTTTTAATAGCTTTTGTCGGATTGATAATGATGATTGTTGCTGGCATCTCTGAACTTAAATGGATGATGAGATCTAATGAAGATGAAACTGGGATACTGTCTGAAGAAAAAATTGAAGAATTACAGAAAGAGAAAAAGCGTCAACAAGTTATATCATATGATTTCCCTAGATTGGTGGATACGGTTAATTCAATTTACATTATTCCAGTAAGACATCAAACACTAAATTCAGCAGAATATATTGATGAAGGAGTTCTTGGAATTATGGATTCTTTTGAAAAAGTTAAAACAGACGATAGGTATTCAAGCTATTATTATGGCTCTTTTAATAATTTGATTGTTTATGATTTAAAGAATAAAACAACTAAAAAATTATTTGATAGTAGAGTAAACTTTGGTGCAATAAGAACTGAGGTTTTTGACGATGATATTTTGATTTTATTTACAGCTGCTAGCCAAGATACATATAGAGATGGAGTTGTTAATCTCAAAGATTTAAAATCCTTATATATCTATTCAATCAAAAACCAAGATATTAGAGTGATATCTAACAAAGGGACTGATATAGCACATTATGATTTCATACATGACAGTAAGGATTTATTGGTTAGGTTCGGTATTGACTATAACGATGATGGAAAGTATGATGATAACTCCGAGCCATCTACAGTTAAGAAATATGATTTTAAATCTGATAAAATTGAGGATATTGTTTCGAAAGATTTAAATATTGAATTACAAAAACTGCTTGAAGGTTCTAAAAAATAACGAAAGCACAACACGCGGTCATAGTGCATGGCAGTAATTTTAAACCAAATAATTCAACGTTTGCTGCCGGCTCTTTTCGTCTTGACATTTCCTATCCTATCGGACAGAAACTGCCACGACACCATACTGCGGGAACGTTAGCAACCATTTAAAAACAGCAACTTTGACAAATTTGACACAAATAGATTATTTGCAACCGCCACAACAATTAATGTCTGGATTTCTTGACTTTGCAAATCAAATTAGACAAAAAAGCATAGAAAAAAATGCAAAGTTAATCGAAGATGAACTAACCGAAATCTATAGTAATAATTTTCCCGGACAAATTAGAACTGAGTTTTTCCATTGGATTGGCGATATAAACAGAATATTCGAGGTAATAAATATAATTCTATTGGACCTATATGACTTGAGATTAAATAAAAATTCATTAAAAGGAAATCCTGTTATTAGAAGTGAATTTCTATTTCAAGCTTTCTTTGGAGAATTCTTTCGGATTAAAGAAATTTCAAAGATTTTCATCAAATATATGACTAAAATGCAAGTCTTGAATAATAAGAACAAAAAGGCTTTTGTCGATTTTTATTTTAAAGCATTTGATTGGATTTACGAGATAAGAAATAGTTTTGTTCATCAAGGATTGAAACTTAAAGATGAAGATGTTGAAATAGATTTTTCGTTTATTGAAACTCTATCAGAAAAAGAAAAATTTATTCAATTATTAAACGAATCTAATATAAGGAAAAATACGGTTGAGATTCAATGTGCTTTTTATATGAAAGTAATTGGAGAGATAATGAAAACGTTTATTGAGTTTCAAGAACTTTTAAGCAATACACTTGCAGATTTGATAATCTCTTTTGAAAAAATAAATCTAGAAATTAAAGTGACAAGGATAAATGAATAAAAACGGTTGCTAACACGCGGTCATAGTGCATGGCAGTACTTTTAAACTAAATAATTCAACGTTCGCAGCCAGCTCTTTTCGTCCTGACAGTTCCTTTCCTATCGGACAGAAACTGCCACGACACCATACCGCGGGAACGTTGTGGTTAATAGCAAAAACGACATTGCAAATGATTAAACTAACAGTAATTTTAGGATTAGTATTTTTTATCAATTCTTGTAGTGGTCAAAAATTAAGTCCTGATAAACTTAAAGATGACATCGACTTTTTAGTTAAAACTTATGAAAGTGTTCACCCCAACTTATACGCATATTACTCAAAGGATTCATTTTATTGCGACATTGACAAAGTTAAGGCTGAGATAGTTTCTCCAAAAACAGCTTTAGAATTTTGGTTATTATTATCACCTTTAGTAAACAAACTGGGGTTTGGACATTCCCTTATACCCTATTCTGATAATTTCAATGATAATCAAACAAAAAAGAGAGTTGATAGTTATATTCCGATAACTATTTATATAATAGATACAACGATTTTTTTAGATGATATATATGTCAATAATTCTGACTTGATTCCTAGAGGCTCCGTGATTACAAAAATAAATGGAATTGACGCAAAAGAAATTATTGACTCCCTGATTGATTATTTTCCTGGTGAATTAATTGATTACAGAAGATATTCTATTCAAAGTTATTTTTCAAGATATTATTCATTACTATTTCCTTCTAAGCATTTCAAAATCGAATATGTCGAAAATGATCATAAAAAAATTGCAAAAGTAAAAGGCATAAAAAAAGAAGTGACAAATAAACCAAGAATTAGAGAAAATTATAACTATAGTATTAATGGCAAAACGTGTTTACTCGAATATAATTCATGTACAAATAAAGATGAATTTGAAGAACTTATCGAGAATATGTTTATCCAAATTGAGAAAGACAAAGTTGAAAACCTAATTGTAGATATTCGAAAGAACCAAGGAGGGAATAGTATTTTAAATGTTGTACTTTTTAGTCGATTGTACAATAAACCATTTAAAAGCCTTAAAAGAAATGATGTTAAAATATCCCCTGAAATTATTAAAAGAGTTCCGTCTTACAAAAGATACGGTGTCGATACAATTATAACGAGACATAGAGACTTTAACCAACCAAAAGAAAATATCTTTAACGGTAATATTTATGTTTTAACTTCTACCCGGACCTTTTCTTCAGGTAGGTTATGCGCATTATTGTTTAAGGATTATGGTGTTGGAAAATTAATTGGTCAAGAAACAGGTAGCCCTGCTTCAGCATATGGAGATATTTATAAATTTAATTTACCTTACTCCAATTTGAGAGTTTATTCTTGCTTTAAATATTTTTTAAGACCAAGTGGAATTGATGATGGCAGGGGAGTAATTCCAGATATTGAGATAAATTATTCTATTGACGATTATATTTCAGGAAAAGATTTGGAAATGGAATATGTAACTAATGATATTCAATCAACTACTAACCACAACATTTTGTATAAGTAATGGCAGGCGATGTAGTAAATATCAAGGGTTGTAGCCCGCTCAAACTGCGTAGCGGTTTGACAGGAAACTACCACGCAATCTGCCACTACTCATACAATTTACCGTTAGGGGCAACCATAAAAGAAGACGAAATCATATGAAAATCCTGGTGACAATATTATTTGCTGTTTTATTATCTAATTATGTCTCGCTTGGACAGAGTTTTGATTATAAAAAACTGGGGAAAACAGAAGTTGAAATAATTAATGATTTAAGTTCTACCCTCAGAGACACAACTATCCCTTTCGTATTATCACCTTTTATTAATTATCCAATTAAAGAATCAACCTTAATGATAAGTTATTTGGTAGATAATTACGGATTTAATATAAATGATTTTAAACTTCAGTCTTTTGACACCTTGCTTTTGGAAGCGAATGATTATTTCCAAATAATTAGTCCAGACTCTTTGTTAAACTGGCAAACGATTGAGTCTAAAGATTCTGAAGATCCTTTTATAAATCCCACTTTAGAAAAATTGAAAGATTATTGTGGAAAATCAGGAATTTGTAGATTTCATAAAATTGTTTTCTCAGAAGACAGAAAATACGCTCTTGTAAAATATTGGATGTATTGCGGATTTATGTGTGGACACGGCAGTACAGTTCTGATGAAAAGGGAAGATAACAACTGGATAATAAAAGAACGTTTAGGTTTTGCAGAAAGTTAAAAAATGGCAGCCCCTAACACGCGGTCATAGTGCATGGCAGTACTTTTAAACAAAATGATTCAACGTTCGCTGCAAGCGCCTTTCGTCCTGACAGTTCCTTTCACGGGTGAAAGAAACTGCCACGACACCATACCGCGGGAACGTTAGCTGCAACTATGAAAAAGATTAATTTTAACTAGATGAAATCTGAATTTCTTTCTACAAAACCAATTGAAGAAATAAAAACTCAATTGAATGAATTAACTAATAAACCTGAGGATAAAAGGAATCTTCTTTACACGGGAAAAATCAACTATAAAAAAATAAACGTATCCAAGAATAAATTTAGTTATGAGCAGAATCTTTCTATAATCAATCCATTTAGAGGATTCGGCAAAATATCATTTGATTTGTTTGATTCTGGAAGTTATACAAAAATTAATATTGATATTGAGACTTATACAAAATACGGAATAGTATTTTCAATTTTATTATTCTTTTTAATTGCAATACCAGTATTAATTATTGAGTACATTTTTTCTTTTCAAAACATTATTGAATTCGGATTACTTATTCTTGTTATCTTTTCTTTAATATCGGGAAGCATTTATTTAAGTTATATCTGGAATCGTAATAGACTTGAAGATTTATCAAAACAAATTTTAAGCGATTTAGAAATAGAATTAAAAAATAGCAGCAGCTAACACGCGGTCATACTGCATGGCAGTACTTTTAACTAAAATATTTCAACGTTCGCGGTTAGGCTCTTTTGTCCTGACAGTTCCTTTCCCGTCGGAAAGAAACTGCCACGACAGCATACCGCGGGAACGTTAGGGGCCATTTAAACAAGACTAAATGAAGCTTTATATAACTCTGATTGTTTCAATGCTCTTTCTCTATTCTTACGGACAAGTTGTAATTAACGAGAAAAATTATTCAGATGTGGATTCTATCACAAAAATGCGCATTGATTCAATTATGTACTCTAGATTTCCATATAATGAGGAAATCGCTTTAAAAGATATACGTAAAGATAACATCAGAATTCTTTATCTATATGGGACTAATGATCCATATGATGACCTTTTTGACACGAAGTTGATTGAAGATAGATTTGGTTTTAAATATCACTTTGAAGAATTCTTATTTCCAGAGACTTTATTACAGAAAATACAAGATAGGTACAACTCTGTCGTTTATTCTTACCTAGATTCTATATATAGAATTGATGTTAAATCTGAAATAGACAATGAAATTAAAAGACAGTTCTGGGAGGAATCAATTACTGCCAAGCAGAGTAATAAAGATTTAAGAAAAAAAATTAGAACAGAGTTAAAGGGAGAAAATGGACAAATAAAAAAAGCGCTCTATGAGATTGACAAACAATACAGAGACCGTAATTTTGAACAAGCCTTGGAGAAATACAAAACATTTAATTTTGAAAATATTCAACCAAAAACTAAAAATTACATTTTAAATTCTCAATATCATTGTTTAATGAATTTACATGAATATAATGAGGCTCAAAAGTTATATGAAAATAATAAAAATGAGATTAACAAATTGATAAAATAAACGGCCCCTAACACGCGGTGCATAGTGCATGCGGTTTTGTCTTAATCTACAAATTAGCATTCCGTATGCCGTCGTTTTCGGCTTGACTATCTACACTTCGTATGATAGTCAACCGCACGACACCATACCGCGGGAACGTTGTAGCCCATACGAGAGAAGATGCCAACAATAGAGTTAATATCAATTGATTCGGAAAGGTTTGAGATTAATCAAGCTGATTACGATTTTGCAATAATTGTAGAAGATAAGTTGATAAGTCACAGAGGACTATTTTATAATTTTCTTCTCAAATATAGCGGGACAATTATACATCTTGGCAATCCAGATTTTATTTCAGATAAAAAAGGGGCATTTTTCGGTAGCGATTTGATCGACTGGAGTGATGATAATAATGATAAATTTCATCTGCTGGATAAGTATAAGCCAACGATTTTTAAGCTGATTAGAATGGCATTTGAAAAATCGAAGACTGACCAGATAATCTTTTTAACCGATAAACAAGTAAATGACCCAGAGCCGAGATTTAAAAGGATTGATTCAGTTGATGATTTTATTTATGAGCATGATACAAACGGATTAGATTGGAATACTGCATACTTGATAGATTTCCAAAACATACATGATTCTTTACACTCTGAGATCGATTCAATTTTATGGCATGATTGGGATCCAATTGGAGTAAATGATTATGGCGGACCTGATGATGAATATAGAAGTTATGTTCCAGAGATTTATAAAATGTTAATTGATTCCAAAACAGAATTAGAGATTGCAAAACATCTTGACTGTATTGTAACTGATAGAATGGGATTATATAGCAATCTGGATAAGAGTAAAAGAATTGCAAAATTATTAATAAGAGCTAAACGAAATCATAAATGAAGTACGGGCTACAACATCGCGTCATAAAACATACCGGTGCCGGTGGTTGCCCCTCTGATAAAGTTATAATGGGTGTATCCACCCTCCCACTTTCAAGTTTCAGATAACGTTTTTTCAATAAGCTCTCGAATCTTTGTATCTTGTCACAAAAACGGTCTCGCTACAAACAAAGGTGGCTTCGACAACCGCTACGTTTCATACGCGCGGAACGTTGTAAATAATGCCGTGATTAGTTGATTTTAATATAGTTTCTACAGTTCATTGCATTTCAGCTGAAGTAGCGTATTCGTGAGACAGGATTCAATATCGTTATGGGTTGACGCAATATCGTAGAGTTTTGATTTAAATTATCCGGCCATGGGTGGCTGAATCTCATTTGATTTGCCGGAGTGTTTAATTTGTGGAGCATCAATTTAAAGAGCACCCGTGAGAGAACAAAAGAAGGCACTATTTACAACACACGGTCATACTGCATGGCAGTATTTTTAAACAAAACATATCAACGTTCGCAGGCTGTCTCTTTTGTCCTGACAGTTCCTTTCCCGTCGGAAAGAAACTGCCACGACAGCATACCGCGGGAACGTTAGCAAACATTGAAAGACAACCAACATCATACATATGGAGATAGAGTTAAGTGACATACTAAAAATAGGCATTCCACTAATTAGTGGAGGAGCTGTAGGAGCAATAATTAAAGCATTGATTGACAAAAGAAATAATCGTATTCAAACGATTAAAAAATCCGTTGAAATTTCTACGATTTTTTCCCCTGAGAAAATACTTGATGATTATCTTACAAAGATTACTCTGTCAGGTACTACTTCAGTTTATCATTTTGACAGTTTATATATTGCAAAAATCAGCATTATAAATAGTGGAAATAAAGACTATCCTGATTTTTCATTTGGTATTACAACTCCTGATAATGTTGAAATCGTGAATATCGAAACAAATGGAGAAGACCGTCATCACAATATTAACTATACACCTGATATTGATTTTAGTAATAAATCTAACATTGTAGATTTTTCACTAACCCCATTTAATCGAAAGAATTCTTATAATATAGAATTGTTATTGACCTCTGTCGAGTCTGTAAAAAATATTGACTTAAACTTTAGTACTGATTTACCTGTCAAAATAATTGAAGCAACAACCGTCAGTGTAACAACTGGTGAGATTTTGGGTGCATTTGTTAAAGCGGCTTTGAGTGGAACTGCAGAATTAAAAATCCGTTAGTTTATGAATCATTCGGAAATAAGCAATTACTATTCAGATTTTATAGATTCATTTTTGTACGTAGATAATATTGATGACTTAGATTTATCAAAGAGAGAGATTTCCAAATCAATCTATAAGCATATTTTCAAGATTAAGGCAGCACAATGGAAATATAAAGTGATGTTTAAAAGGAGAAAAAATATGGCAATCTCTGATTTATTTCAAGATATAGTTGCGTTATATATTTCTCTTGCTTTAGGTTCAGATTACGAGGTGGTTGTTGAAGAAAAAATAGGTAAAATACAACCCGATATCCTGATTAAATATAAAAATCACAATATTTTCATTATAGAAATCAAAACCACTATTGGTTGGGAACGTGGTATGTATAAGAATGGTGAAATGGAGAAAAGGATTAGTAGCTTAGCCGAAGCTGCGAATATTTCTCAAGAAAATATTGTCTATTTATTTATGTCACCTTGGAATGTCAATAAGCGTTTTGCTAATGTTTACTGGGATTCTCAAACAAATCAGCCAAAAGATTTGCCGAAAGATTTCCCTTATAATAAAATAAGACCATTATTGTCTGGAGAAGACCCATTTTACTGGAAACAACATAAAGAATTTAGAGACGAAAGGTATTTAGAATTTTCTGATTCTGAAATTGATAGGTTTTCTGAAACAGGCATAGTAATACCTATAGAAATAACAATAAACGAGATAAAATCAATAGGAACAACGTTTGCTAACAATGTATATACAAAATAGGCGAAATGGTTGTAAAATCAACGGTTGTAGCCCGCTTCAAAGTTGTAACGGTTTGATAAGTTTGAAGCCCGAAATCGCCTACTTTGCATATACTCACCGTTAGCGCCAATTTTAAAATAACAAACAGTCTTGAACTAAACTATTAGAAAAGCTAAAGCATGAGTCGAAAAACGGAGAGAAGATTTCTGAAAATTTTAATTTCTGTTTTATCAATACCATTTTTATTCTTCCTTATTACAGAAATAATGACACCTGACGGTTATGTATCCGATGGAGTTACAGATTGGGGAATTGGATTTATAAGTCTTTTTATAATCTTACCTATTACATGGTTAATATTTACCCTAATCATCATTATTGTAATTGATAAAATCCATAAAGATTTACCTGCTGAGAAAGAGAATTTAACTTAGGAAATTATGATTGTAAGTTTGAATTGAATTTCAACGAAAAACTAAATTGAAAAAAAACTGGCGCTAACACGCGGTCATACTGCATGGCAGTATTTTTTAAACCAAATAATTCAACGTTCGCAGCCAGCTATTTTCGTCCTGACAGTTCCTTTCCCGTCGGAAAGAAACTGCCACGACAGCATACCGCGGGAACGTTAAGCCTTATTAAACATAAAAAATTTTAAATGAGACCTTTGCTTATTATTCAGGTGATTTTATTTGTGTCATCTATCTCATCGAAAGCTCAATTAAAGGATTCGAATTCTATTAGGACCATTCCTATTCAATTTGGAATATATAATCATGACAGTTTGTTTCAATATGGATTGAATGATACTCTTGAAATTAAAGTGACAGATTCGGAACAAGCATACTTCTATAAAAAGATATTCAAAAATATTTTAATCCGCATAACAGAAGACGGCTCTATTAAGATATTTGAAAATGATGATGTTTTTTTAATAACCGACACGGCATATCTGAATGTATTTGAAGATAGGATTAAGGTATTTAAATTCGAATATGAAAATCCAGCCGTTGATGGAGAAGTTTGTATTTTAGCTAATTCTAAATACGGATTAATTGGATATCGATCTTTTACCTGGGGACAGAATGCTATTATATTAAATTGGAACGAAATGAAAGCTGATAGTAATTTTGCAAAAACTATTATCTCAGACTCCTTACTAATACCAAAAAAAATAGCTTTATCAAAAAAAGAAAAAAAGTTTCTTGATAGTCTCAACATAGTGAAAGAAAATGATAATTCTTTAATAGAATAACAAGGCCTAACACGCGGTCATAGTGCATGGCAGTACTTTTAAAACCAAATAACTCAACGTTCGCTGTCTGCTCCTTTCGTCCTGACAGTTACTATCCTATCGGACAGAAACTGCCACGACACCATACCGCGGGAACGTTAGCTGCCATAATAAATTAATAAATATATTATGAAAGAAACCTTACTATCCCAAATTGAAAAAGTTAAATATGAATTTAACTCACTAAAAAACCAAACTTCTGAAAAAAGATCAGAGCTAAAGGAAAACCTTCAGAAATTAACTGTTGGTATGAAAAAGTATTCTCAAAACTGGATTGGGGAATGGTTTGGAGATAATTATAATCAATATTACTTAAACTTTAACAGTAAAAGCCAGAAAGGTATGATCATTGATGAAGACTTCATAAATGAAGATCTTCAGAAAAATTTTGATATTGAATTACCTCATATTAAAACAGATTTATTAGAAGAATTACATAAGTTTCATTCGTTTCAGGACTATATACTTTCTGAATTGTCAATTATTAAAACGCTAGATAATTACGTTCAAGAAAGTACTTTAATTGAACAACTTGAAAATTTTGAATGGGGTATAACTTCGAATGATTATATAAATAAAAAAAGGCCAAGATACGTATTTGTTGATGACCCTTCAGTGATTAATAGAAAAATAGATAACCCGCCACATATTAAAATTGAAGGATTAATTATACATCTTTTAAGTCAGCTTGTTGCAATAGACAATTTTGAAAAAACGGCTGCTAGATTAATACGACAAATTGAAATAAAAGCAAGTTTTAGCGATGCAGAAACAGGACCAGGAATTCAGATTTCAGACGAAGTCCTTATAACATTCTTTGATAAGTTTCATACTGTGGCGACACAACTCCAAAATCGTTACAATAAGAGAGATACGATAACAATTAAAGATGAATACGATGTTCAAGATGTACTAAATGCATTGCTTAGGATTCATTTTGAAGATGTTAGGAAAGAAGAATATACACCCTCTTATGCTGGTGGATCTACAAGAGTCGATTTTTTACTTAAGCGGGAGCAAATTGTAATTGAGGTAAAAAAGTCTAGGGCAAGTTTAAAAGATAAAGATATTGGAGACCAACTGATTTTAGACATAGCACATTATAAATCCCATCCAGACTGTAAAAAATTGATTTGTTTTGTTTATGATCCTGAAAATTATGTTTCTAATCCTAGAGGAATTGAAGATGATCTTATTAAACTCTCAACTGACGATATGCCAATCGAAGTTTATATTCGACCATAAGAATTACGGCAGCTAACACGCAGTCATACTGCATGGCAGTACTTTTAACTAATATATTTCAACGTTCGCAGGCTGCCTCTTTTGTCCTGACAGTTCCTTTCACGGGTGAAAGAAACTGCCACGACAGCATACTGCGGGAACGTTGTGCTTCATGCTGAAAAAAATCGTAATGAGATTTAGATACAGATTAAGATTATTATTAATTATTTCTTTAGGATTATTCTTAACTACCTGTAAGCCTGAATTAAAATTTGATAGCAAGACATGGAAGGAAAACGGAGGTGAGAATGCTACTCTTGATACAAGGTATAGAATGACAAAAGATTTGATTGAAAATAAAATTCTGATAAATAAAACTGAATTAGAAATAATTGAACTTATAGGTAATTCTGAAAAAGTAGGCAACGAGAATAATCCACAGAAGAAATTCTATCCTGTACAAGAAAAATATGGATGGGATATAGATCCTGAAGAAATGATTTTTTTAGAAGTTCATTTCAATGAGAAAGGATTATCAGACACTATCATACTTTTTAAAACTAAATAGAAAAAATTAAAAAGCACGAAAGCACAACACGCGGTCATAGTGCATGCGGTTTTGTTTTAATTTGCAAACCCACATTCCGTATGCCGTCGTTTTCGGCTTGACAGCCACCACTTCGTGGGACAGTCAACCGCACGACACCATACCGCGGGAACGTTGTAAATAATTTTTAATATCCCTTTCGATGAATGAAACTGACTTTAAATACCTAGGTCATGATTGGAACAAAGAAATAGAAGAATTTGAAGAAATGTCCAATCCTTTTTTTATGATAAATAGATATGATAAGGATAAAAATATTTTAATAAGTCAAGTTAGCTTTGTTCCATTTCAGGTGCTAATAAGTGAATTATTCGTATTGTTATTTTTAGTATTAACAGTTTTTATATATATCAAATATAAAGTCATTTTAGACTATATAAATATTAATTCAATTCCGAATTTTAAAAAAATATATTTATTTATTCCTTTTATTATTGCTCTAATTTGGAGAGTAATTGTCAGGATTTATATAACAAAAAAGCTTAATAAAGTAATTATTGATTTCAATAATAAAAATCTAATAATTAAGAATATTGATTACATCGGCAGATACCTTTTCGAAGACATAAATATTAATTTTAGTGACATTTATAAATTCTATATTAAATCAATTAATGACAGTAATTTATATTTTCAGAAAAGAGTCATTAAAATATTTCAACTTGAGACAAATGAAGGGAAAATAATTCCTCTTTTGTTATTAAAAATGAAGGGATGGAATAAAATAAAAGATAAGAGATTTATAGATTTATTGACTTATATATTAAAATTATAAAAGAAAAACTATTTACAACAGCCGGTATAGCACATAGCCTGCTTTTGCTTGTTTAAAGAAATTATAACGTATATTTGAAACAAATGATTTTTAAAAAAGCTAAACTTTTCGCCAACCGGCTACAGTGCCATACCGACGGGACGTTGGCATTAATTTTAAAATATGACTCATATTCTTGAATTAATAAAATCATTATTCCTTGACAATTCTAAATCCTGGGGATTCAGAACAGCTATGTCTATATCTATAATAGTATTCTTAATTTTCATTGATATCGGATTGAAATTCACATATAATATACACATTAATAATAAATTAGACCAATTAACTAAAATTCAATATTTAAAAGAATCTTATTCTAATGACTCTATCAAATTGAATAAAATAATTACATTAGAACATAAAGTCATACAGTCAAAACATTATTCTGAATTATTATCCGATTTGTATCGAAAAATATCCTTTAAATCTGAAAATATAGACCAAAATAACATCCAAAATTCACCTACAAACAATAATAAAGCTAAACCCATAAGGAATATTTATTGGATGATAATTACATCCAGTTTTACATATATTCTATTATTACCACTGATATTATTTTTGCCTTTATTTGACAAAGACTTCAGAAAAGCATCTGGACTTTTTGGATGGATTGCATCATTAGTAACGTTTACATTATTTATTGCTTTCATGACATGGTTGAGTTATAAAATACCACTTATATTAGGTCGAGCATATTTAAATTATATAGTGAATTTTATTATTCATATTTTTTTAATAACAACCTTAATAATTTTGAATAATAATAATCAAGATAAAAAAACTAATGCCAACACGCAGTCATAGTGCATGCGGTTCTTTTAACTTGCAAAAACGTATTCATCCTGGCGTCGTTTTCGGCTTGACAGTCTCCACTTCGTGGGACAGTCAACCGCACGACACCATACTGCGGGAACGTTAGCTGCAAGGCAAAGAAGACACACACATAAATTGACATAGAATGAAAATAGTAATTTTAATAATTGTTTTATCTATCTTGACTTTTTTAATATATAGATTTATAAAAGTCAGGATTCAAAACAGAAAGATTAATCAACAGCGATTTGATAGGATAAAACCTATATACGACAGATTAGAAAATGGGGAGAAATTAACGGAGCAAGATGTTTATGAATATGCAAAAAATATTCAGACAAGAGAAATGACATATCGATTGTTGCATGAGCATAATATGATTGAAATATTCCCTCAAGAATACATTTCAATTATTAAGGCGGCTGAAAGCAATTTGGCCAATTGGTTAGAATTCCCGACAGAATTGGATGCTTGTCCAGATGAAATAGAACATATTAAACGTGTGACTTTTGATTTCGACGGACAAAATAATTTTGTTCATTACGAAGTCTTTAAATACAGAGTGAACGAACCACATTGGGCTGCAAAAGATGATTGGATTTTAGGTGTTGTTGGACCTTACTTTGATGATAGTAAACCGTATGACCATCCAGGAGCAACATTCAGTAGAGTCAGTAGTAGACTAGAAACTATAACTCCTGATGAAGAAGCAAAATGGGTTCATGAACATATATCAATGAGAAAATAAAAAGCCCAGCAGCTAACACGCGGTCATAAAACATTGGGGACGAAGTGGTTATTCGAGCTTCGGTTCTCGCATCAAAGTCCGTTGTACCTTGATAGTGAAGTAGCTCCGAACTCCCCAACGTTTCATACCGCAAACCGTTACCTGCAAGGCTAAAAAAAAGAAACTGAACTAATAAATAAAACTGATTGAAACTAGAAAATAAACATAGAATACATAAACTGACAGATAAAGAAAATTTTGTTTTTGCCCACCCGCTTCTGCCCTTCGGGACAGTTAGGGAAGCCAACGCATATTGCACACATTTGCAAACCACACAAGCCAACTCACAGACCGAAATTTGCAAAAGAGTGCAATTTCCCTCCACTTACAGCAACTTGAATATTAAATAACACCAAGATAATGGAAACCTATAATGTTTTAATCGTTGATGATAAAGAACCAATACTGAAATATGCTAAAGATGCTATACGACCTGAGTTAACATTGGAAGGTGAAAAATATTTAATAGATGTTTCTACTCTCCACGTATCCATTGGCGGAGATGATAATAATGAATCCTTTTTTATCGAAGAAGAAACATTTCAAAAGTTAGGAGAACTCTCAAACAAAAGCTATGACATTATCTTTCTTGATTTTGGATTTGTGAAGCCAAAATGTGATATATTAAATGTATTAAAATCAAAGTTTGGGGATTCTTTTGGAATATCTGAGTTAGAAGGTTATGTGTTTAATCCCAGAAATTTAGTTGAACAAGGTATTAAAGTTTTAAATAGAAAACATAATAAAAAAGTTTATACGAATTTCATTGAAAATTTTGTCAACCATAAAAAGAATATTATTATTTACACTTATATTTCTTCGGAATGGAGCAAATATGTTCAAAACACGACTTTGCGTGAGAATATTACTAAACGCACTTTTCCACAAGCGAAAAATATTGATTTAATAGATACTAGGAGTGAAATATTTGATAATTCAAAATTTGATTCTATAAAAAAAGAATTTCCTCAATACTATGATTACATCGTTTCAAAATTCTTAGAGAATATAATTCATCTTGAAATATCAAAGGAATCTATTGAGAAGGCAAAATATATTAAAGTGAAAAAAACAACTAAAGTACTTGCCTTTTTAATTGTTTTTGGAGCTTTAATAGGTGCATCTACAGAGTTTTTTGGGCAGTTAATATTCAAAGCTTTCGAAGAGAATCAATATATTTTAGCTATATCTTTAATAGTTTTGACAATTATAGGTATTTTGACTGCTGGAAGATTACTTATTTATCTTTTAGAAAAGAAATTAACTGACCTTATAAAAAATGAATAAAACAAATCAATATAAACTGAAGCTTTTATTGACGAAAAATTGCACGCTTTTTGCAACTAAATGATTTGATAATAAATTTGTAATAGTAACTAATCTTTAAAATAATGGACAAAAAAGAATCAATCAAAAAAGTGGTCTACGAAAAACCAAAGTTTAAGCTTATTAGACCAATTTTCGGTAAATCATATACTACAACAGTAAGCGCAACTTCTCAAAAAAGGTAGAATGATTAGTGATTCATCAATACCAAAACTGGCTAATGGCATAGAATTGTTATCTGAAGATAACCAATATTATTTGTATCATATTCCGGAAAATAAAGTGCTACTCCTTGAAAATCTGGTATCAGTTAATATTATCAAACTATGCAATGGTGAAAATTCTGTCAGTTCAATTGTCGTTGAATTAAATAATATGTATTCAAATGTAACTGAAACTGAAATCAAATCAGATTTGATTGAAATGTTAAACACCTTAAATAATGAAAACTTTGTCGAAATAACTTAATGAATGCCGTCCCTTTCATATATGTATCAAATGACCAAGCTGTAAAAGACACAAGCTTGGTTTTTGACAGGAGTGGGACTTTCTCATTTGCGCTTAACACATCAGATATAAAACGATACGTAAATGAAACTTCAGACGAGCATATTATAATCAATCCATTAAAGAAATCAGTTTTTTCGGCTCCGAATGAAGAATGGGCAATTTCCAAAATATCACAATATTTTGGAAAAATATTTGGCGAAAATAGTCCCATAATTGATAGTTCAAAATACCTATTTGATATTTATTCCACTATCTTAAATAAATATGATTTGGAAAACAAAAATGTACTTGATTTTGGCTGTGGAAACAGTACATACAAATCAATGTTTAAAAACTCGGAGTATGTAGGATATGACTTGGAATCAAATAACAAAAATGATGATTTTATAAAAGGAGATTTTTATGATTTTGTATTAGCAAATTTTGTTTTGGAACATGTTGCAAATCCATTTTTAACTATAGATTTAATATCAGGAAGCTTGAAAAGAAGCGGGAAAATTATTATAAGCATTCCTATATTAACGTTTCGGCAGTATCTACTCTATGTATTTGGAATCAAAAAACTTAGATTACCAATTTTCCATTTCAGGGCATTTAGTATAACCAATTTTAAAGGGTGTATCTCTATTTTCAAATTAATAAAATCACTTGAATGGAATAATATAGCTGTTACTGAAATTTTTAGTTTAACTAATGGACACAAGAACATTAAAACTAAAATCAAAAAACCATTTTCATTTTTTGGAAATCAAATGATTATAGTTGGTGAAAAAAATTAAGAAAATATCGATTGAAGAATTTTGGACTCAGTATTCAAAGAATGCATTAAAGCTTGAATATGATAAAGCATTGCCTCAAAAATTAGGATATAGCGTTTTCTTTAATGGCTATTTCGGGAATCTGACTAACCATAAATTTATTTCAACAGATAGAAATGAAATTAAGATAATCTGTAAAAACTGTAAATACACTTTGAATCCTATCAACTCCATTTGTGAAGCTCATATTGGAATTTTGAAGGGACAATTTGAGAAGATTCATGGAACAGCAGTTAATATTGAAAAACTAATTATGAATAATGATTGTGTTTTAGAATCAAAATGACCTCAATAAACAAATGCATATTGATTTTCCCTCCGGTCTGGTTGCCAGATGTTCCATTTTTGAGTACGCCTGCGCTAACTGCATTTCTAAAGCAAAACAATATTGAAGTTGAACAGATTGATTTAAATATTGAGTTTTGGCAAAATCTTTATAGTGCTGACTATCTATCATTATTGCATATTACTCTTATTGAAACTTTTAATGATTTAACTGCTAAAACAGAACTTAATCAGAACGAGATTGAAGTTATTAAAAAGCTATCAATAATTATCGAGCTATCAAACAGTCAATTTGTTGACGAAGTTTCAAAGGGAATAATAACAAGAGATGTTCTTTTAGAGTTAATTGGATTTTCCAATGAATTTAAATCTTACACCTCAAATATTACAAAAAATGACAATCACTCAGATAACTTAATAAAACAGGACTATCACGATTTGCTATACAGCAACATTTCTTTAAGTCAATATTCCTATTCCATTAAGAATCTACTTAGCATATCGACTGATAGAGAAAATCCTTATCATCTGTTTTACTCAGATTTCTTCAATACAAAATCAAAACTTGAAACTCCTTGTTTGTTTGGAATTTCGATAGCAGCAAATAATCAGGTTGTTCCAGCCTTCACTCTGGCATATTTTATTAAGCGACACAATAAGAACAGTAAAGTTGTCATTGGTGGTTCTTGGTGCACGTTAGTTGAAAGAGAACTAGCGAAACACCTATTACAGTTTGAATTTATCGATTACATGGTGGTTCGGGAAGGAGAAGTTCCCCTATTAAAACTTATTCAAGCATTAAAAAACAGCAGTGAACCAGAGCAAATAAATGGCATTTATTATAAAAAAAATGAGGAAGTTCTATTTAATAACTCATTTGAAAATTTAAGTCAAGATATACTACCAACACCTGACTTCTCAGGTTTACATATTAATCCATATTTTGAGAAAGATACATTGCCAATACAAACTAGTAGAGGCTGTTATTGGGGGAAGTGTATATTTTGTTCTTATCCACTTATAGAGCAAAAGTTTAAGCAACGAAATGTGGATAAAGTAATTGAAGATATAAAAAGGTTGCAATATTTGTATGGAACCAAAGTCTTTAGTTTTGTTGATTCTCTTGTTTCTCCTTCTTTTGCTCACAAGTTAAGTGATAGATTAATTGCCGAAAATATAATAATAGAATGGGTGATTTTAGCTCGCTTTGAAAAACAGTTCACCCTAGAACTTTTAAGAAAAATGAGCAAAAGTGGATGCACAACAATATGCTGGGGGCTTGAAAGCGGAAATCAAAGAGTTTTAGATGTTATTCAAAAAAACATAAATTTGGACGTAGCGGAAAATATTTTAATCCATTCTTCGTCTGCAAAAATTCATAATAGAGTTTTAGTAATGTTTGGGCTGCCAACAGAAACTTTTTTAGAAGCGAACGATACTATTGATTTTATAAAAAGAAATAATAAAAATATTCATTCCCTTTCCTATAATTTTTATCACCCGGAGAAAAACACTCCAATTGAAAATTATTCAAAAACATATAACATCCAACTTAAGCAAAATCCGAATGAAGAATTAAATTATGGATATGATTGGCAAAGTGAAATGTCAAAGAATGAAATAATATCAATCTTTAATGCCTACACCAAATTAAATAACTTAATTCAAAAAGCTGAAAATAACTACACCCGGATTAACAATATACATCAGATAATTAACAATAATACTATAAACTCATCTTTCAGTGTTGGAAACGAGAACCATTTAATTATCAGTTTCATTAAGAATTATAAGAGACCTGAACGATATTTTTATGAAGTTATAAACAATTGACCTATGCAACTATATCATGGTACATATTTAAAGTATGATAATGGACAATATTTTGTTGACATTCCTGAAAACATTATTGCAACAAGTGATTTTAAAAAATATGGCAATCTAAATGTCTATTTATATGTGCCGAAAAAAGAAAATGGCTTTTATCTAACAGACGAAATTCAAGTATGTATAACACCACGCTCATTTCAAGAGATAGAGAAATTATACTATTTTGAATTATCCATGGATAATATTCCTGGCGCTTTTTCAAAGTTTCTTGAGTTATTTAAAGAACAACAAATTAATATTTTAGAATGTAGAGCAATTGATTCTGTTTATGAGATGCAAGGAAAGGTTGAATTGATAGCTACTATTGATAATGACGAATTAATCGATGGTAGAACAATAAATTCTGTACAAAACAAACTAAATAAATATTATAAAGAAAAACTTGGGATAGAGATAAAAGGATACAAACCTATAATCCTCAAAAAACCTATTGATAAATATTTTATTAAAAGATACAATTCAGAAACAAACCTTAATGAAGACGTAGGCAAAATAAAACTCCATAATGATGTATTTGGAAACTATTTTCCCATTGAACTTCCATATCATGTGCTTCAAGAAACTATCAAGGAGAAAAAACCTTTTTTAGGAATTACATATTTATCTGAGGGAAATTATATTTTAGTTAAATTTAAAAGTACCAAAGAAATTATTGTTCCAATTACAGTTGAATTTAAATCTAATAAACCAGGCTTATTAGATAAAGTTATCACTCCATTAGCTGAGATAGGCGTTAATTTAAGATTAATTCATCCCGTTAAATTGGAGCATCCACTTACCTACAAAATTTATTTTAATATTGAGAATACAAAATTAAAGCTGTTTGACGAAGATTCTGTTGAAGCTATAATTAAAGAACATGTTCAACAATTTGATAATAAAACTAATATTATTGTTGTATTAGATAAAGATTTCTACAGCACGGAGGATAAAGGTCATATAGATAACGAATTTATTAAAAAAAGTAATGAAGCCTTTTCAGAGCATCTAATAAAGGTTATCAAGAATGAGTGGTTAGATAGGTTATCTAAATGCAATTCGACCTGCAAAATTGGTAACTGTCAAATGAATCTTGAGTGGTCAAAAACAAAGGAAGAATTAGCTAATTTAAATGAGCAAATAAATAATTCGAGTATTGAAATTAGCATACCAGAAAAAATAAAGAAAATAAAAAGAAATAGAAGCAATAAGTGTACAATTCAAGATAGTTTGCAGATTCTTTATCAAAATATAAACGCTTTTATTGCTGCCTATGAGACACCACAAAAAGAAAAAAATAATTCTAATCCACAAAGAAAACCAAAATCATGAATAAAATGCAATTTAAAATTACAGGTATTCTAATACTCATCTTTTTTATGTGTAATTCTGTTATTGGCAGTCAAAAGCAATTAAATTTGAACAAGACAGACTCTTTACAAAACATAAAAATTGAGCTTATAGAAAAAAGGCTGGATTCGATAGAAAAAAACCATTCAGATTTTCAATATCAAAAGAACTATTTCACTCAAGCTTTAGATTCTCAAAATACAATATATTCTATGAACACAACTTTATTCGCCGCCTTGGTTACTATTTTGTTTGGTCTCATAGGTTTTATTGTATATTGGAGAATCACCGCCAACTTTAAATCTAGTTTGACCTCACTGGAATCAAATTACGAAAACATTATAAAGAGTCTTAACAAAGACAAAGCTAGCATCTATACAGCCCACATGAATATTATGGAAAAACTTATTGATAAAATTAAATATGCATTATTATCTGCCAAGTATTACTTAATATCTGATGAAAATGAAGAAGCAATCGATTCATTAAATTTTCTCAGTGAAGAAATACTTAAAAAAATAGGTAATATAAAATATTCAACCATAGATGAGTTTGCCGATGATTATAATTTGTTGAAAGAAATAATAAAAATCAATAAAGATTCTCAAAATGATTTTAGTGTTGAGATTGAGGAGAACCTCAGCAGTATAAAAATTTTATTCGAACAATTAAATCCGCAATATAAAGATGAATAATAATCTAGTTTTCACAAGAAAAACCTCTGGTTTAGTAAAAGGCTTAAGTTGGAAAGATATTTTAATTTTAGTTATCTCTGCCCCCGCAGGTTCCGGTATTTTATATTATTCCGTTTCAACTGCTTCTACATATCCAGGTGGAAATATTGGGATAAGCTTTTTAATAGGAATGGCTTTGTTTATTCCAGTAATTTACCTAGCCGCAATTAATGCTTCAATGATTCCAAATTCAGGTAGTCTTTATGTTTTAATCAGTAGAACAGTAAATCCTTCACTTGGGTTTTTAGCATCAGCGTTGTTTTTCATTGGCTACACATTAAGCATTGGTGTAGTTGCTTTTGTTGTAACACAAGTATTTGGGGGAATTTTGGTCAATTTTGGAATTGTACACGAGCTAACAAGTATTGAAAAATTTGGTACTGCAATTCAAACGCCATTGTGGAGTACTATTGGTGGATGTTTCCTTGTCTTTCTTACTTGGGGGATTGTCTTATTAGGTGTTAAGGTTTTCAGAAATACAATGCGTATTTTATTTTACATTTCTCTGTTGTCCATTTTGGTTGCAATATTGATATTTTTCTTTTCAAATAGCATGTCAATAGAGAATGCATTTAATCAAAGTTGGGGAAATGGCAGCTACGAAAAAATAATTGAACTTGCGAAAAACAATGGTTGGGCGTCTTCTCAATTTTCATGGACACAAACATTTAATCTTTTATTAGTTGTTTTGTTTTCATACGGTGGGTTAGAATTGATAAGCTATGCGAGCGGAGAAACCACAAAACAAAAAAAGAAAAATATCAGAGCTTATGTATTTGCCGGTTTTGCATTAGGGTTACTATATACAGCAATAGCTTTTTCTGTAACGCACGCTTATGGTAATTTTATTGGAGCTTATGATTTTGTATATAAAAATCACAATTCCGAATTAAGTTCTATAATGACACCAGTTGCGCCATCAATTCCCTTTTACATTTCATCCATCATTTCCAATCCTATATTGGGGATATTAATACCTGTTGGAATTTCTATCTGGTTGCTTACTACAATGATTCCTTATTTTTTCGCTCCATCAAGGATAATTTTTGCCCTTGCAATGGATAAAGTTATTCCAGAATCAATGGCAGATGTAAGCAACAAAACAGGTGCACCTACAAAAGCTTCTCATTTGACATTATTATTTGCTTTACTGGGAGTTCTATTTACATTATTAAATGTTGGGACTGTTTTAGGTACGATACTTTTCTGTGCTCTATTTGTGTATTGGTTATATGGTGCGGGTGCAATAATGTTGCCTTTTAAAAACCCGACAATTTATTCTTTATGCCCTGTCAAAAAGAGCTTCCTCAATATCCCTGTTATTACTTGGGTGGGAATGATTGTCTTTGCAATTGGTTGGTTAGTGATATTTATCTCTGTTAAACAGATGGCATATGATATTATTATTTCATTGAGTATTGTTATGGCATTATTGGTACTCTATTATTCTGCCAGACAAATTAAACTTAATAAATCAGGAACCAACACAGATGAAATTTTTAATCAACTACCTCCAGAATAATGAAAATACTCTTTTTAAGCGACATACATGGTTCATCATTAATTTTTGAAAAAGCATTAAATGCAGTTTCGAATTTTGGTATTGATATATTAATTATTAGTGGAGACTTAGCTGGAAAAGATATTCGCCCAATTATTGGAGCTAATGGTTTTTATAAAACGGAAATGGATGGTAAAGTCATTTCTGTTTCTGAAAGAGAAATACATTCAATAAAAAAAAGACTTGAGGACTTAGGACATTATTACTTTTTAACCAACCAGGAAGAATTTAAGAAGCTTCAGTCAATCCCCGATAGAATTATGAAGATTCTTGACGAGAAAATTCTGGAACGATTAGAAGAATGGATTTTAAAAATTATTGACCAAATAAATGTAAATAAGACAAAAGTTATTATTTCCCCAGGAAATGATGATACAAAGCAAATTGATAGTTTATTAATAAAGTATAATAACAGAGGAATTTATACTGGCTTAAAAAATCCTATTTTGTTTAAAGAAGTAGAAATCATCACGCTTGACTACACCAATATTACACCTTGGAATACAGAACGAGAATTAAACGAAAAAAAACTTAAAAAGCTCATAGCAGAAAAAATTGGGGGAATAAAAAACGTCGAAAATGCAATTTTCAATTTTCACTGTCCTCCATTCAATACTAAACTTGACTTAGCGCCTCAACTTGACAAGGATTTAAAATATGATGTTAAGCCTGGTGGAATAAATATAGTGCATACTGGAAGTACAGCAGTTTTTGAATCAATTAAAGAGTATCAACCGCTTTTATCTCTTCACGGTCATATTCATGAGTCCAAAGGATTTGAATATATTGGTCGTACGCTCTCTTTAAATCCGGGTAGTGAGCACGAAAAGGGAATATTGAACGCTTATATAATTGATATTGATGAGAAATGTACAATTAGAGATTTCTATTTAATTGAAGAATGATGAAAAATAATCAGTTGTACAAAAGGAATGAAATTCTGTTTCAAACAGCAAATACAATTCTCAAAGAGTGTAAAACCAACAATATTGAGTTGAGATTATTTGGTAGTGTAGCCCTACTTTTTCTCGACTTATCAAAAAAAGAATGGCTATTTGAAAATCGTCAACAGTTTGGAGATATTGACTTTGTTGTTCGGAGTAAAGACATTGATAATCTTGAGAAATTATTAATCAGTTTAAATTATGAAAATAATAGGAATGTAAAAATGCTCCATGGAAACCAACGTAGGAGTTTTTTTACATCACAAAATATTTCAATAGACTTTTTTCTTGATAATATTATCCTTTGTCAACCAATTGAAATAAATAACCGATTTGAACTTTCATATCCAACACTTACACCAACAGACTTATTTTTATCTAAAATACAGAGGGTAGAATTAAAACCTAAGGACCTATTTGATTTGGATTATATATTAACCTTTGAAATAGACAGTGACTATTTAATTCAGCTGTGTTCAAATGAATGGGGATGGTGGCAAACATTTAATACTAATTTACCTGTATTATTAAGCTATACTGAAAATATTAAAAACAAGACTAAAATTGAAAGCTTAATTGATGAAATTAGAAATGAAGAAAAATCATTAAAATGGAAATGGAGAAATCTTTTCGGTACTAATATGAGATGGCATAATGATGTCGAAGAATAGCCAACGCTCACAGCCAAGCACATTTGCAATTCACACGAGCCAACACACAGACCAAAAATTGCAAAAGAGCTTGTCTGCTTGCCAACGCTTCTTTTGCTGTCCCTAAAAACAAAATTAGGACAGTGCTAAAATTGAAAATATAATGACTGAAAAATAAAGCCCAGCAGGTAACAAAGTGTATAAATCATTGGGCGGAAAATGCAGGTTTTAAAGGCGTTACACTTAATCAACTTTGTAGCAGTTTGACAGGAAAGTGCTTCGAAATGCCCAACGCTTCATACACCAACCGTTAGCTGGCATTTAAAAACACTGAAATATGAGACATTTGACGATTTATTTATTAGCAATTTTAGTATTGACAAGTTGTGGATTAAAACAATCTGATTCACGTGCTAATTCTAATCGGATTGATTCTTTGAAAATTGATAAAGCACAATCAGATGACTGGTTGACATTGAAAAAGTATATTGGGACTTTTCCTAAAGAGACCGATTTTTTTAAAAATCCAATTGTGATAAATGAACTTAAACGGATTTTAGGTTCTGATTATAAATTGTATCTTGACCATGTATCGCTGTCAGGTTGCGGTTCAATGATTTCAAAAAGCAACTTGATAGTTGGTGATATTTCACAGCTTCATGTTGGCGGATATGGTTCGATTGTCTTCATTGATATTGCCAATAAGAGAATGTATTTATTTTGGTTGTCAAGTACCGTGAGTGAAAAAACATATAAGATTTATGGGGATAAACCAATTCCAAATACAATATTGCAATTGATTGTTGATAATATGAATGAAGGATGGGGACATGTTGCGAACTTTACTGTTGATTCAGATAGTATAAAAATTGAAATAAAATAAACGCCAGCTAACACGCGGTCATACTGCATGGCAGTACTTTTAAACCAAATAATTCAACGTTCGCTGCAAGCGCCTTTCGTCCTGACAGTTCCTTTCACGGGTGACAGAAACTGCCACGACACCATACCGCGGGAACGTTAGCGCCAAGTTGAGAATTGATAATATTCAACCACAGTTATTAATTGACAAATTATAAAAATCTATGAAAACAAAAAGCTTATTAATTGGAGTTCTTTTCGGATTGATTTCTCTTTCTGGTTATGCACAAAATGATGAAAAGACAGATTTTAAATTTCCTGATTATATTGGATATGTAAATGACTTTGAAGGAATTTTCACACAAGACCAGATTAAAGAACTCAATGACATTATTTCAAAACATGAGAAAGAAACGACAAATGAAATAGCAATTGTGACAATTAATTCATTTAAACCTTATGAGACATTGTTTGATTATTCTTTGGAATTATTTAATTATTGGGGGATTGGTAAAAAAGATAAAAACAATGGAATAGCAATTGTTTTAGGACAAAAGATTCGACAGATAAGGATTCAAGTTGGATATGGACTTGAAAATAAACTCAAAGACGAAGAAGCTAAAACGATTATTGATAAAATTATTATCCCAGAGTTTAAAAAAGGAGATTTTTATACCGGGACAAAAAATGGATTGATAGCAATAATTCATGAGATTGAATGACTGACTAATAAAACAACCAGGCGCTAACACGCGGTCATAGTGCATGGCAGTATTTTTAAACCAAATAATTCAACGTTCTTTGCCGGCACTTTTCATCCTGACAGTTCCTATCCTATCGGACAGAAACTGCCACGACACCATACCGCGGGACCGTTGGCAGTAATTAAAAAATGAAGACATGACCTTTAACGAAAGATTAAAAGAACTTATAACAAATCTTGAGACTGAAAACTTAAAGCAAAAAGAACAGACTTTGAATGGTGTTTTAGAGATTCTAAAAACAATCGAAACTATTAAAGATTTAAAAAGAGAAAAAAGTCTAATTAACAGGATTGTTATTGATAGTTTTATTGATCAGCAAATAGGTGAAAAGATTTTGCAATTTACAGAGAATTATACAAAATAATATCATGCAAAAAATAGCTACAAGACAAATTTTGAATAGTATACTTGATCTTAGAAAAACGGAGAATAACAAAAAAATAACTACTGCCAACACGCGGTCATAGTGCATGCGGTTTGGTTTTAATTTGCAAACCTTTATTCCGTATGTCGTCGTTTTCGGCTTGACAGTCTCCACTTCGTGGGACAGTCAACCGCACGACACCATACCGCGGGAACGTTAGGCATTATTTAGGTCGATACTGCAAATGAGAGACGCAACAAGAAGAAATAGGAATATCGGTACATCTAAGCA
>NZ_JBHMVA010000025.1:0-14682 GCF_042436675.1 Quyinboa ferrireducens
ATACACAACTTCAGCTGAAATGCAATGAACTGTAGAAACTATATTAAAATCAACTAATTCCGGCATTGCGTACAACGGTAAATTGTATGTTACGTAGGGGATTTCGGAGAGCGTCACTGTCGACCGTTACGTTTTAATTTATAAAAGTTGAGAAGCTTGAAAACCGCTGAAACCCCTATGGAATATACAAAATGTTGTGTGCTGGTGTTTATTTTTCAAAGTCAATCTGAATCAAGTTTTTACAAATCTAATCTTTATTCTTATCAATCCGCACAGACCTTGATTCGAAGCACGAATTTATTTTGTTTTTTTGTGCGTGGGGAAATCCCAAACCGCCCTTAAAGGCGGTACTTTGGGCTGGCTTTGTAAGCTCTTTGGCAAGTTTTGGTCTGAGCAGGGCTCGTGTGACTTGCCAATGTGCTTACAAACAGGGTTAGCATTTATTTTATCAAACTACAAATTTGTAATTCTCCCTTAAAAATGTCTCAACTAAAACAGGCTCTCTCCCTAATATTTTTGCTAAGTCCTGTGTTGGATGGTCAAAATATCCATTTTTAACTTGCGTTGCAAATCCCAAATTTGCTGCGATAAATGGTTCTGGAATTCCTGCATCTTTACACTGTTTCTCATAAACCTCCGGCTCTGGTGAAATGTAGGAAAGTTCTTTGTTTGCAATATCTGAAAGAATAGCTAATACTTCCTTATATCCGTACGATTTAGTTCCTCCAAATTCGTACGTCTTGTGATCATATCCTTCGGAACTCAAAATTGTTGCAGACGCGATTGCCATATCTGTTCTTGTTGCGAATGACAGTTTACCGTCACCTGCAGGCATGGTGAATCCTAATTCCAATACTTTCTCTCCAAGTATTAGTGGCAACGATTCCATATAGGGAGCATTTCGAAGAATGGTATAGTTTAAGCCTGAGTTCTTAATTTCATTTTCTGTCCAGGCATGTAAATCAGCTGACGAACCCGATTCTGTATTCAGAGTTTTATCCCCTTGTGTACTGGTATAAACAATTCTTTTTACGCCACTTTTAATCGAAGCCTCAATAACATTCCCATGCACTGCTAAGTTTTGAGCAGCCTCGTGTGTTGAAACAAAAAATAAGGTTTCAATTTGCTCAAAAGCTTTCAATAGAGAATCGAAATCGCTGTAGTCACCGTATCTTACTTCTACACCAAGAGCAGCTAGTGCTTTCGATTTTTCACTTTCTTTCCTTACTAAAACTGCAATATCTTTTGACGGTTTTAATTTCAATAATTCTGTTAGGGTTAGCTTACCTAAGTTACCTGTTGCACCTGTTATTAGTATCATAATGAATATTTTTTACTGATTTAAGAATTAATTATTGGGAACATAACATCCATTTTCATCGCAAGAATAACCTGCCTCGCTTTTATTGATTAATGGAGTATACGAACCGTCTTTTTCTATGATTTCAGAAAAAGTATTCATGAAGGTTTCCTTAGGTTGAGCTCCTGACAGTGAATATTTTTTATTGATTACGAAATATGGGACTCCTTGTAATCCATTGTTAAGTCCTTCTTTAATTTCAGATTGAATTTCATCTTTATACTGGTCGGTTTGTAACATTTTCAGCGTTTCTTCTCGCTCAATACCAAATTCCAAACCGATATTGGCTAATACATTTGCATCAGCAATATTTTTCGCTTCGAGATACGAAGCTTCAAAAAGACGTTTCGACACTTCCTTTCCAAATCCTCTTTGTTTGGCCATAAATGCTAAGCGGTGTGCATCTAAGGTGTTTGCCATAATAACTTTATCCATGTGTAATTCTACATTGGAAGCTTGAGCCATTTTTTCGATATATCTGGCTTTTTCCTGAGCCTGTGCTAATGAAAATCCACTTTGTTGCGCAATTTCACTTACCGTAAAAGCACCCTTTAGTGTTGGGTTTGATTGAAAGCTTTTATAAACTACGCTTGCATTTATACCTAATTCTTTGATTGCATTTTCAAGATTTGATTCTCCAATATAGCACCAAGGGCATAGGTAATCAGACCATACTTCTATTAGCATACTTGACTTGTTTTCCATCATTGCATCTTTTGATAATACATTTTTCTGAGCTGTAACAGCCTGTTTTGTGTCATTTGTCTTTGCTAAAGCTATCGTGGTAGTTGCTATTGCAAAACATCCCATGATCGCAAAGACTTTGACCTTCTTTTTTCTATAATTTTTACGTGTCATAAATGAATTATTTTCAAATTAATAACACGAAAATAGACAGGTGTTGATTTATGGCCAAATGTTTATTTAATTTGCAATCAGTTTTAACAAATGTTTGAGAGCAAGTGTCTATTAATGAACAATTGCTTCAGATTTGTTGATTAAATTTTAATTGTTTACGATAGATTTATGGACAGACGCATTCAAAAATCAAGAAAAGTTTTATTCGATACATTTACAGATTTAATGGAGAAAAATTCATTTCAGAAAATCTCGATAAAAATGATAACTGATACTGCAAACGTAAATCGAGGTACTTTTTATCTCCATTTTAAAGATAAAAACGATTTGCGCGACCAATGTATTGAAATGCACTTAAATACTATTTTAACAATGTGCACCGGGAATCATAGTGGCGCATTTACATCAAAGAGTGCAATGACATTGACTTTTGAATATTTGGAAAAACATTATGCTTTTTATCAGGTGATGCTTACCGGTGTTGACAATGCTTATTTTCGTAAAAAGATGGAAGAAATACTCCATATTGGTTTAAGTGAATATTTTGAAAATAAAAAGTTTAAAGACAATCTTGATAAAAAAATTGCCACTCAGTTTATTGTTTGTGCAGGAGCTGGTTTAATCGAATGGTGGTTAACCAACAAAAATGATTACAACGTAGACTACTTGGTGGATCAGTTTTGGGAAATTATTAATTCGTTTCGATAAATTTCTAGCATGAAGTGCGGAGGATTTTTGTTATCATTTAGCTGCTTCACTTAATTCATATATTGCCAATACTAGAACACCCAAGCTTTACTAAAAGATATAAATGTATCCTTACTTCCCCATTGTTTTCCTGACTTTTCTGTCCAGTACCAATGTGATTGGGTCGGTGAAAAAGTTAAAAAATATTCTCCTTTGGGTAGAACTGGACTCAAATATTGCAACCCTTCAACTGTTTTATTCGAATACATATCTATCCATGTATCGTGTAAAATCTCTCCTTTTATGTTTTGAATTACTACATGACCATAGCCACAGTCAATAGAGGCTACACCTCGCAATGCTATTCTTGAACCTTTGAATGAAATTGAAATAATTGCATCCTTTGTATTTGCTCGTTTGGATTTTGTGTTGTCACCTGAGGCATCTTCCCAGCTTCCTTCATACTTTACAGCATCATCACCATTTAATATTTCATAAGCCGGTTTTAGTGGTACGTCTTTCCATTCACCTGTCTTAACATCAATTGTCCAACTTTCATGAAACACAGGCATTGAAATTTCATCGCCATTAAATACCAGTGGTTGCCAAACATAAGTTGCTGCAGCACGTTGTTTAGGGAATGACCATCGGTCGCCCATATAAATGAATGTTGTAGTTTCACTCCCAACCACAGGAAAAACATAAGTAGATTGCGAATTCCAGGTAAGTGAACCTTCAGGTGCTATCACTCCTCTCATTTCCCAAGGGCCTGCAAGAGATTTGGCGGTAAAGTACATGTTATCGTTACGTTCCCAACCTGTTAAACCAGAACCAATCCAATAGTAAATACCATTGTGTTTAAATACTGCAGGTGATTCAGTACGAAGTGTTTTATCGTGCTTTAATGTTTGTGCAACCACACTCTTATAATCATCAGATAATTTGTAAATATCACCATGGTGCATAATAATGTAACCTGTACCATCATCATCCTGAAATGTTCCCATATCCCAACGTCTAATGTATGTGTCTCCAAACATCAGTCGTCCTTTGTACTCATAAGGGCCTGTAATATTTTTGGAAACAGCATATTCTACAGCTGGATTTCTATATAGGTTAGAGTCGGCATGCATATACATGATAAATTCTCCGGTCGTTGGACATTTCATTACTTTAGGACGCTCTCCAATGCATTCAGCACCTGATAATCTTCCGCTTTTATTTGGAGGCATTGCATTGCTTTCGAACTTCCAATTCATCAAATCAGATGATGAATAGCAGCTAAAACCCTCAAATCTATTATTTTCATTGTTCTTATATTCACCAAACAGATAATACCTATCACCCTCCCTTATAATATTTGCTCCATGAGCTGAAACATTATTTCCATCCTCAATATACCAAGGTATACCAGTAATTATTGATTGATAATTTTCCTTTTTTTGAACAGAGCAAGCTGTAAAAAGGATGGCAATAAATACCAGATGTTTTATTTGCATTTTTCTGTAATTTTCAAATTATTTATCGGCATACTGAGATACATTAAAAGGAAGTGCCTTCCCTTTTATTTTTAGTACCACAACGCCATGAGGTGGAATTTCTTTACTAATCTCCGGAGATGTTGAGATAGCAAATTCTTCCTTTGTCCATAAATCTTTTGCTGAATAGCCTTCTTTAATATCCAGACCTATTTCTTCTATATTAAAACTATAATTCTGTAAATGATTTGTCCTATTAAGCAAAGCAACGGTTATTTCTCCGCTCATTGTAGATACTAAAGGTTTTGCCCAAACTTCTAAACTGTCATTATCAATTATCCTTCTTGCCTGATATACAAATGATGATTGGTTGATGTCAATAAGCTCACGATTAGTAATAATCGATAAAGTTTGCTCTGTAGTTTTAGTTAAATCATTACCTAAAATCAAAGGTGAATGCATTAAACACCACATGGTAAATTGTGTCTTATCTTCTTCATATGTCATTCCGCGTCCTACCTGTAGCATATCCATATCATTGTAATGTCCTTTAGAACAGTGTATCCATAAATCTGCATTGGCATCAATTGTTTTTAAAACCGAATTGAAGTTGGCACGTAAATCTCCACCAATGCGCCAAGAGTGGGCTAAATTGGTAACCCATTTACCTGGAAATTGCCAACGGCATACATTATAAACTACATTAGGTTTAATTTTTCGTGCCATTTCAGCAATATAAGTATATCTTGATTCTTCATCCAGGTTGAGCCATTTACCACCACACCAATCAACTTTTAAAAAGTCGTAATTCCATTCTTTTAAGAATAAGTTTAAGTCTTGTTCTTCATGACCATAAATACCATTACCAACACTAATTGTATCTTTATCATAATGGCATCCACAGGTATTGATACCAGCATCGGTATAAATACCTGCCTTTAATCCGTTAGAATGAATGTAATCGGCAAGACTTTTCATTCCTGAGGGAAAGCGTTCAGGATGGCAGATAAGATTCCCGTTTTCATCACGACCACCAAAAAAACCATCATCCAAATTAATAAATTGGTATCCAAAGTCTGTCAGTCCTAAGTCAACCATAGCATCAGCTTGCGATTTGATAATATCCTCGTTTATATTAACATGATAATTATTCCAGCTTGCCCAACCCATTATAGGAGGTTGAAAATTATCAATTACATTTAGCTTTAGCTTATTATCTGGATTATTGCATGATGAGATTATCAATATGATTATTGATAGCAAAAATAGATTTGTGTGTTTCATCATTTTATGTTTTAATAACGCACTAAAATAACAAATTCGTAAAGGAGCGTCGGCAAAAAAACAGCTCTTTTGCAAATTTTGGTTGTGGGTTGGCTTGTGTGATTTGCAAATGTGCTGTTTTGTGCGGTGGGGTTTCTTTTGTCTTTGAGCGGGGGGAGAAAAAACAAAATAAATTCCCCTCAAACTGCACCGCCCTATCAACGGAGTATTAATCCAATCAATCAGTTTTTGTGATTATTTCAATCAAGTTTCAATGTGTCGTGTCGGTTTTTTTCACTTGCACACAACGTTGATAATATGCGTAGTGCGGGATTTCAAGGCATTTCACTATCAAACCGCTACATTGTTTATTAAATACTTTAAATTTCAAATTTACCCAATCGCCCCGCATTACGTATATTTATTGTTGTGTGGAGTTATTTTTATCTGATTTTCTCTTTAAATTTATTTTGGAAACAAGTAAATGAAATGATTGGCTTGCAGTTTTAGATTCTAAATATTCTTTAATCTTACTTTCTGCAACATCAAGACCATTAATAATATTTACAGATACATCCGTTGGATTACCAGTTAACGGGAACAAAGTAATTTTGACTGCTGATATATTAATTACTTCAATCACTAAAATTCTGTACTCATAAGGTATGTCAGGAGCTAAAATATATAATGAAATAGTTTTTACTTCTCCATCTAATTCAGTTGTTGCAACAGTATAACTAAAATATTCTTTTGCATATTCACAGATTTCTGTACCATACTTATGAAGAATATCAATTAGAGTTGTTTTACTCTGTGAATAGCTATTATCTAGAAAATTTAAATCTAATCCGCCCATGATTACAAGTTTAATGTTACTAAAATAGGTAAATGGTCGAAATTGTTATTGATTAAATCATCACAATCTGAACCATTCTTACTATCAAAAGATATCTCGTTACTGATTTCAGTGATTATTTTAAAGTTTAGTTTCAAAGTTTTTCGATTGTAAATAGGATAGTCAAATAATGTCCATCCCAAACTCTGCGAAAAAAATGTGCCACCAATTTGAGTAGATTTATCAAAAATCATTTTTTCTGTTATGGGATTAAATAACAAAGATTCCTTTTTCTTCTTCTTTTCTGCCCAGCCCAAATGTTTACTTAAAAAGTAACTATCCAACAAGTCAGGGGTTCTTAATAAATTGTCCCATGGCTCAAGATTAAAATCTCCCAAAAGAACAACCTTGCTTTCCTCTGTATCAAGTTTAGAATTTTTTAGTAATTGATTTAAATCAGAAAGTAAGATGGTTTGTTTTGTTGTATATTCCCTATCTCCATTTTTTGAGTAATTATGCAGAAAAATTAATGAAATAGTTTCTCCATTATTGTTGAGTTCAAATTTTACAATTCTTCCATCTTGTCTCTGAAAATAGAAATCAAAATCGTTGGTAATAGAACAGTCCTTATAAAAAATCTTTAATCCATTTGATATGTATTGTATCCCAAACTTTTCCTTTCCTAATAGTGGCGAATAATATTTTGTAAAATCTGCAACAATAAGTTCTTGTTCGATTTTTAAACAATCATTTTGAGAATGACTTCCTTCTGCAATGCAAACAATATTAGGTGAATATTTATTTAAAGTAGTAGATATCAATTTAAGTTTATTGTTATCCAACACTTTACCTACATTCCAGAATAATATCTTTCTTTCAATCATCTAAAATCTTTAAAGTTTTGCACTTATGTTAATTCCACACAACGGTGGCGGTATGGTTAGTAAGGGATTGCGGGCTTTTTACCTATCAAGTTACAGCAAAATTTGGAGCGGGTTACTACGCCCCGAAAACCACTGAAACCCTTATTAACTATACCGCGTGTTAGCCGTTCGCTCTTTTTTTTATCATTATTGTGTATTTTTTTCTCGAGAACTGATTTTTGGAATAATTTGTATAGAAAACCGCTTGTTGTTGTCTTCTTTTTTATCTCTGTCTAACCCATTAAATCCACTTCCACATATTAAAATTTCAGTATTATACTTTCTTAAATTTATTCCTCGTCTTGTCCATAGTTGGTAAACAGCCAACGCTCGCTCATAACTCATTCTATAACCCAAGTCGTTATTTGAGTCTATCCTTTTATCGTAAAAATTAGCCATATTGCCTTCAATAACAAGTTGGTATGCAAAATCTGGATTTTCTTCTGATAGTTTTTTTAAAAGACTCTCAACTTCATTGCCTACATCTATAGTTGCCTGCACATATTGTGGTAGTATAATCGTTTTATTAGGGTCAAATATCTCATGACCAATAAGGTCTTTGGCAACAAATTTTTTAGTAACTGGGAAATAAATAAATTTTCCTGATTTTATAAGAGGTTCAAATTGTTTGTCAATTTGAGTTATTCTTTCAAGTTCTTCTTTCTCTGCAGACAAATCTCCAATCAATTTATTTTGCATTGAATAAACGAGTACAAATAACACCAGCATTACAAAAAACAGACTTGTCATTAGGTCGGAATAACTCAACCAAAAGAAATCTCTTTTCTTCTCATTCGACTTACCCATAGCTTAATTTTCTTTTGATTTTTCAGCTTTCCCAATTTTAGAAATGGAGCTATTTAAACTTTTTATTGCTTTAACTAATAACTCATAGCTTTCTAAAGTTTCTTTTTGTGTGTCTTTTTTTATTTCCTTAAGTGCATCAATAAGAGCAATGTTTGTTTCAAGAGAGGACTTTTGGTAGACATTCAAATCTTTTCTCAATTCTATCATTTCATTTTTAAGCATTTCAAATTCTTTTTTTTGAGCGAACGAATTTTCAGTAAAAATTTGAACAGCTTTCTGAGTTTCACCAACTCCACTAAAAAATTCACTATTATTCTCCGTGAAATTTTTTAATTGCTCCGTTTGTTCTTTAAAATAATTATATAATTCAGCATACACTTTTTTCACATCTTGGTTAAGTTCGTCTGTTTGTTCTCTCCATTTTTCACGGTAATCACTTCTTGCAGGAAAATGTAATTCCAAAGAATCTTTAAATTGCTTTTGCAATTCTATACTTGCAAGAGAATTATTGCCAATAGCTTTAAGATTCAAATTGAAATCTTTGAACTTCTCAATTATATCATTCATTTCTTGAGATACACTTTCTGTTTTGTCAACATATTCATTAAGACTTTTTTGGTATGTAAGAAATTTCTCAAAGTGCTGTGAGGATTCGTGTAAGTTTGCAAAAACTTCAGCTATTTTTGTTGCAGTACGTGTCAAACTCAACTTGTTTATTTCCTCCAATACAAATTGTTGTTTAGTCAAATTTTCATTCAAAAGACGCCCTGAATCTCTATAATCATCCATGTTCTCACCAAACTTCCTAATGAAATCGTTTAGAACAACGTTTAATGTGCCAAGAGATTTGGCGACTCCTGTGTTTAATGAAGGCAGGAGTTCCCTTTGTAGTAAATCATAATAATTGTTTTTGTCTGTATCGTTTTCGTAGGCAGCTGATTTATAATAAACGGAGTTTATTACTGTAAAAATCAAACCTGCTAAACTTGCAAACATTGCAGTTATCACTCCATTTAGCAGCTGACTAATACTCGCAGAAGAAATTGTAACAGCACCAGAAGCATCTGTAAATGAAATTCCAAATAAGCCAATAATTATTCCGATAAACGTTCCACCAAGACCAATATAAAGAGGAACATTTATTAGATTACCGATTTCGTTGTCGTACTTTTCCAGGTGACGTTCACTAATATCTTTTAAAATGCCAAAATCAGCTGCTGCACCTTTGTTTTTAAGTAAATAATCGTTTGTAGAATGTAAAATTTCTCCAAAATCATCACCTATTTCTTGAGCTTCTAATAATTCAACTTCATCTTCATTGTTTAGCGGTTTCTTGACTATTTTTATTTTAAGTGAATCAGGGAAGAATTTCTTGAAACGCTTAATTTTAGAAGAGACGTTAACAAATACATAGATTTGTAATGCAATTAATGCAAGAATAAATATTACTTCAAATTTTGCCATTTTTCCATTAGTTTACTCGTTAAATAAGTCTAGTTGATTGTTAGTTGGTTGTTGTTTTTTATTTTTTCGTTTTCCTTGTGATTTTGCATTCTGTTTTGGTATTGATTTCTTTTCAGGTTCAGTTTTTTCAAATGTCAATGATATTAACTGAGGATATTTTTTAAATAAATATTTTTTTACAAGTCCGGCGTGTGATAATGGTTTTTTGTAGTTTTCAATATCCTCATTTGTATTATAATCCAGTAAAACAATATCTTGTTTTTCTGCTTTTTCTTTCAGTTGCTGAATTTCGTTTTGTAAAAGATTTTCGAGTACCCAAGCATAACTTCTTAAGTAGATTTCAGTTCTAGCTATTTGATAATTTAGTAAGTCTTTCCCTTCAACTCCATTTCGATGTCCTAAGGGTTTCCCAAATTTTCTAACCGTCCGTTTAATCCCTTCCATATTTTTTATTTCAAACTTAGAACGGTCAATATCTTCGCTTTCAAATACTTTTAATCCTTGCCATATTCCTTCTACAGTTTGTGAAAAATACTTAGGATTATCACTTTTAGGAGGGATGGGAATATTTCCGTGCGGGTAAAATGGACTAAATTTTACCCAAGGCATTTCACCTTTTGAAGAAATATCTATAATCAGTGCATTTGGATACTTTTTCAAGATGTTCGCCTCCTTTGATTTTTTATTAGCTATATATATCATGATTAGAAGTAATTAATATTCGTGATGTAATCTATTGGTATCCATGTTTTAACAAGCACTTCCGCTTGGTGTGTTTTGAAATCGGCATCATCTTTTTTTACATAATTCCGTTTCACAGCTCTAAAATCAATATTGATTAAATCATGTAAACTTGAGCCGTGAGTGTGGTCACCATCTGTTGCGTTAATATTTGAAAAACAGGTGTTTTTAAAATATGCAACATCAATTTTAACTTGCAATAATACAAGATTTCTATTGTCTTGTTGTAATCGCCACATCATTGGGTGGTCATTACAAAAACTCAAACGAACAAAATCTTGTAAATTATATCGAATATCTAATTGCCTTGATAATAAGTCGCCTCCAGAATACGGTATGTTTATGTTTTTTCTATCACAATAATGCCAGGAATACAAACCTCCATGTTCTTTAATTGATTTTAAATTTGCTTGGTCTGTAAAATGATAAAATGTAGTAATGCTATTATTTTGCAAAATCTGTTGAAAATCTTGCCAATTTGATTTTTTAATTAGCAAACTTTCAAGTTCTGCCTTTTCTTGTCGTTCTTTTTCCTCTTTTTCTCTGCGTTTCTTTGATTCTTCTCTTTGTCTTTCTTCACGTATTCTATCTTCAACTTCTATTTGTTTTCTTAATCTATCAAGTCGTTCTTTTTCTTCTCGTTCCTCTTGCTCTTTCCGTTTTCTTTCTTCCTGTTGTCGCTTTTCTATAATTTCTCTTAATCGTTTAGCTTCTTCATCTCTTTTTCTTTGCGCTTCTTCTTGTTGTTTTATAAGAATTTGTAGTTCCTTATCTTTTAATTTTTGTTGTACTCTTTTTAGACGTTCTAATTCATGTTTATATGAATTCTTTATCTCTTTTTTGATTTGAACAAGTAATAATTTGGAATCGTCAAGTTTCCCTTGACCAACCATTGTCTCGATTTTAGTTAGTTTTTCGCGAACTTGTTTCTTATGTAGTTCTTCTTTCTTTTTTATAGCGATTTCCCGCTCTTTAAATTTTCGTAATAATTCATTGTTTCTGAGCAAACGGTCAATTTTTTGGGAATCTGCATGAAAGAAATTTGTATTTGTTATTGTTGTTTTTGATTCAATTAGTTGATTGATTTTATTTAGTGATTTGTCAATTTCTGCAAAATTCCCTCCGGTTATTTCAGATTCTGTAATTTCTGCCAAACGCAAATTAATTCGCTCCTTCCTTTCTTCAAGCGTTTTAATTTCTTTCTCAATTTGTTTTATTGTTGAAATAATTTTGGCTTTACTCTCTTTATCATCAATACTTTGAATAATTTCAACTACTTCATTTTTTTCTTTTGAATTTTCCCATACTTTTTCGACTGTCGAAGCTACTTTTTCATCAGTTAATTGTCGGTTAGGTATAAGTCCTGTTACGACAATCCATATTTTTTTGAATAAATTCATTAAATGATTCAGTTATTTGTCAGTTAGGTTCTGGTTTTTAGAGTGACGGCTAACGTTCCCGCAGTATGGTGTCGTGGCAGTTTCTTTCACACGTGAAAGGAACTGTCATGACGAAAGGTGTTTTGCGCGAACGTTGAATTATTTTGTTTAAAAGTACTGCCATGCACTATGACTGCGTGTTGTATGTAGTACCTTCTTTTGTTCTCTCACTGGTGCTCTTTAAATTGATGCTTCACAAATTAAACACTTCAGCAAATCAAATGAGATTCAGCCACCCACGACCGGATAATGTAAATCAAAACTTTACAATATTGCATCAACCCCAAACGATATTGCGTCAAAATACGAAACTTTAAAGTTGTACAAGCTAAAACTCCACCCGACACCTGGTTAAAATCAATCGTTGATCCTGTTTAAAAATGAACGCTCCTTGCTTCAGCTTAAAGAGGGTGGAGGTCAGTTCATAAGATCTCAAACTACTAATCCCGGTATTACATACAACGTTCCCGCGGTATGGTGTCGTGCGGTTGACTGTCCCACGAAGTGGAGACTGTCAAGCCGAAAACGACGCCAGGATGCATACGGATTTGCAAATTAAAAGAACCGCATGCACTATGCACCGCGTGTTGGGCCCTGGGGTTTCTTTAATATAATATCTCAGTCAAATTTTTCAACCGAAAAATCTACAGTCAGGTTTTAATGAACTGTCAATCGTTCTAATCTCTAATCTAAAAAAGTTAAACTCAACGTTTGGTTTAGTTCACAACTTTCATTGCATAAAAGTCTTTCACGATAAATTGAGACTCAAGGTTTGCAATTCTTTCGAAAACGAACAGTCAGTTTGTATTATCAGTCAAAATCAAGTTTTATAATCAAAAGTCAGCATGAAGGAAAGAGGTCATTCCGATTAACAAGGTCAAAGTCTGAAAAAATTTTCTTCAAAAAGATGTCTCATAAACGCCGAAAAAAATTTCGTGCTGAAATTGTCCGCTCAGTTCAGTGCGAAATTAAACTCCCTTTTTTCGCCCTTGGGCCCAACGTTCCCGCGGTATGCTGTCGTGGCAGTTTCTTTCCGACGGGAAAGGAACTGTCAGGACAAAAGAGACAGCCGGCGAACGTTGAAATATTTTATTTAAAATAACTGCCATGCAGTATGACCGTGTGTTAGGCACCGTAATTTTTATAAATTTTTCACACACCTCACCGAATTGCCAAAAGCTTTTGGACTGTTACCTACATATATATTTTTATTTAGATATCCGATACCCCTAAGCCAAGCATTGTCATTGTCAAGTTCAGAGCTAGTCCACCAATAAGCATTGTAACTTTCCCTTTCAAAGGAACCATAATTTATTCCTCTAAAACCACCCGGTAATGCAGTAAAACCACTTTCATTGGTTGCATAATCATTTGGTTTTGACCAGTTTATTGTTCCAGTTTCTTTAATTTTTCCTCCTGCAGAATCTATTCCAAGATAAAGTGTCAAAATGTGCCATTCTTCGTCACTCGGTAGATGCCATCCATTAGGACAAACTCCCTGAATATAAGTCTTATTTTCAGTTATATTATTAGTTGCAGCCATCCAGTTATATAGATTCCCATATTTCATCAGCATTGAACTATCATTTTCATAAAAACAATATGCTTTAATGTTATTGGTATATTGGATTGCCTTCCATTCTTCATTATTAGTTATTAATTTAATTTCAGAACCATCAGAGTAATGAGTTACTTTTAAATTTTCTGCCATCCACCACTGATCTCCGATTTTAACAATTTTATAGGTATTATTATCTATGTCTGTTAAAGTCCCAATATTACCATTTATAACTGTGTTACTTAATGAATCATTGTTTTCAGATTCACAAGAATTTACCATCATTACAACAAGAAGTATTATTAGAATGAAAAATGAATTTTTATAGGTCATAATATTTTTTGTTTTATGGTGCCTAACGTTCCCGCGGTATGGTGTCGTGGCAGTTTCTGTCCGATAGGATAGGAACTGTCAAGACGAAAAGTGCAGACTAAGAACGTTGATACATTTTATTTAAAACAACTGCCATGCAGTATGACCGCGTGTTAGGCATAGTTTTTATTTTTTAAACTTAATCTCTCCATAGCCTTGATAGATTACAGCATCCTTTGCTTCCTTCCCTTTCAAGCCATTATGTAATGCATTGTTCATTAAATGTTGTTTTCTTCTTCCTTCATATGCACCTTTTCTGGCAACTTCTTTATCGATAGTAATATTTACCAAATTGTTTATATCATTGATTTCATATAAATCTATTATTGTATCTAATTTTGAAATTGAGTCTTCAAAATCTTTTAATGAATAAAATGCTAATAATTTATTGATATTTGATCGATATTTAAGAATATCCAAAGAGTCAAGTTGTACTTCAAATATGGAATCATTTTGAGTATTAATTTTCAAATTCATTATATCTCCATGGGTGTAAATAATTCCATATTTAAAATTGATGCTTTCAAACTCAGGAAATAAATCAAATTGAATTTTCTCCTTTTTATCAATTGTATCTCCTACTACTGTATGCAATAAAAAAATATTATTTTGAGAATAGGAAAAGAATATACCCATCCTCATCATCATTAATATTAATATAACACTTTTCATATAGGGCTTTTATTTGTTTGATATTAAGTTCAAATTATGCCTAACGTTCCCGCGGTATGGTGTCGTGCGGTTGACCGTCCCACGAAGTGGAGACTGTCAAGCCGAAAACGACGGCATACGGAATGTGGGTTTGCAAGTTAAAACACAACCGCATGCACTATGCACCGCGTGTTGTGCACAGTATTTTTTTATCCTTCAATTCAGTAACAATATTAATCCTTCAGA
>NZ_JBHMVA010000026.1:0-10031 GCF_042436675.1 Quyinboa ferrireducens
TATCCTACCTTGCTCCGCCGAGGCTACGAAAGGCAAGGCGGACAGAAACTGCCACGACACCATACCGCGGGAACGTTGTAACCAATGCTAAAACAAACTAAGCTTTAATAAAATGAGAATTAGAAATTACCTTTTGATTTGCTTATTAGCTTTAATATCATGTACAGAGAATAATGAAGAAATAATTAAAGAGGTGCTAATACCTCTTTCTGTCGGAAACGAATGGATTTATGAATCTTCTAAACCGAGTAGCTCAATTATAAAAGAGCAAACACAGACCATTGTAAAAGATACATCAGTATTAATAGATGGTGAATCGTACAAAGCATATATATTAATTGCTTACGAAAATATAACTGACGAAAATAAATTTAATATTTACTGGGGACATGACTCAGAAGGAAATTTAATTCAGTATGGAGGAAAATATTTGGGAAGTTCTGTTATTGATAAATCAATACAATTTAAGAAAGACGTTTCTGCTGGTGATTCTTGGAATTATAATCATATAATCTATTCTGGAGACGAAGGATTAGTTGCACGTTCAAGTAATATTGAATGTATTAATACGGATACACTTATCACAACTAAAGCTGGCAACTTCAATTGTGTTCATCTCAAAGAAGGCTCCATGTTTGAGTATTTTGTAGATTCCGAAATTGGCATTATTAAAAGGATTCTATTAAATGATGGAGAGATATCAAGTGAAATATCTTTAAAAGAATACTCAATAAATGAATAAAATTTTAACTACTAAAAAAAAGCACTGGTTACAACACGCGGTCATAGTGCATGGCAGTACTTTTAAACTAAATAATTCAACGTTCGCAGCCAGCTCTTTTCGTCCTGACAGTTCCTTTCCTATCGGACAGAAACTGCCACGACACCATACCGCGGGAACGTTGGCGTGCATGCTGAGGAACCGGCCGATACATTGATAAATATGAAAGTATTTTACTACATACTAACTTTGATTACACTATCTGTTTCGATTGAAAAATCCTACGGGACTGCTCAAATTCCTGATTTTTTGATTTATAAGGGTGACACTCTTTCAATATATGCTAATCCCTTGGAAAGTTATTTTGACACTCATCCAAGACCTGATAGTTTATTTGACTACAATTCAACCTCCTGTTGGAGAGGGTATATTGGATATTGGGAATTAAAAAATGATAGCCTATTTCTGATAAATATTCTAGGAGACTCATCAAGCATAGATTTGTCATTAATATTTCATGATAGAGATATAAAAAATAAAATATTTGCTGACTGGTACGATTATTCAATTTATAATCCTTACGGAAAATTACTTCACTACGAGCATATGGGATATTCCTCGATTTATGAATTTGAGAGAGAATTTGTCTTTTCCAATGGAATATTAAAAAGTATCAATTATTTTGATAATTCTAAATCTAAAAAATCTAAATATACACAAGACAAAAATTTGTTGATTGATTATATTAAGACAAATACAAATCACTCTCTTTTGCCTGATACTATTGATAAAGCACGAGTATTTGTTCAGATTATAAAAGTTTCTAAAACAGGACAAATTGATAGTGTATCGATTGTCCGTGGATTTAATGATACACTAGACAAAGAAGCATTGAGAGTAGTGAAATCAATTCCTGAATGGCATATATTGTATAATCATGGAGAACCATTTAATTTAATTTGGACAATTCCAGTGATATTTGATAGAAAAAATGAATAAGCACGACACGCCAACACGCGGTCATAGTGCATGGCAGTACTTTTAAACTAAATAATTCAACGTTCGCTGCAAGCTCTTTTCGTCCTGACAGTTCCTATCCTATCGGACAGAAACTGCCACGACACCATACCGCGGGAACGTTGGCAGTAATTTTCAAAAAGGACTGTGCATTACACCTAGATTTATGAAATAAATAATGACTGCTATCTTTACAGTATGGAAAGATTTAAATTAAGTAATTAATAAACATACGGCATGAAAAAGTATTATTACACATTGACATTTTTATTAGCATTCATGACTTCTTGTTCGACTTATTATATGACTCAAAATAGTTTTAAAGAGCAACTTGAAAACATTGATCCAAACAAAATTAATGACGCATATGATTTTAGACTTGGACTTACTGGTGTTGCTTTAAAAGGTGGTAAAAATTTTTATAATGGCATCGAGACCCTCAAGTGTAAAGATAAGAATGGAAAAGATGTAATCTTTACTGTTAAACCCCAAACTGGGATAAGATTAACTGATAGCACTGGACGTCATGTACAATTATATTTTGATTCGGTCTTCTTAAGAGATAGTTTAGTTTATGGAAGTAAATCTCATTTCATTACACTTCCTGTAACTCCAATGAATATTAACAAACTTACAAAGATTGAAATTCAATAAAAAAACTACTGCCAACACGCGGTCATAGTGCATGGCAGTATTTTTAATCAAAAAACATCAACGTTCGCGCAAAGCTCTTTTCGTCCTGACAGTTCCTATCCTATCAGACAGAAACTGCCACGACACCATACCGCGGGAACGTTGGCAGTAATGCTGACTCGTACTAAAAAACAGAACACGATGAGATTTTCTTTCATATTTGGACTTTTAATATTTTTTTCAAGTTGCTATGCACAGTTAGATGACAATGAACATAAATTTGGACAGTTTAAATATTATCAAAATGACACAATTCAAACCAGATTGAAGGACATCGTTAGGACTGATTCTATTAAAAGTTCGTGTGATTTGATTTATAAATCATATGATAGAAATGATTCATTAGTTTCGGAACTGAAATATAATCAATGTCAGAGCAATAGCAAAAATGGGTACTTAACTCGTAATATTTACCGAAGAGACGGAAAGATAATTTTATATGAGTTATTCAATATGGAAGGAAATATAATTGAACGATACAAATTTGATTATAATAATAAAGGACAGATTATAATGAAAGAAGGTTTCGGGTCAGGTGAGATAGGTATAACAATAAAATACTATTACTCAGATACTGACGAACTGATTGAGAAAAAAGCTTTCAGATCTGGGAATGAAGTAAAGGATTATTTTAAAACAATGAAATAAAGCACTACTGCCAACACGCGGTATAAAACATTGGGGTGCAGTAACAAAGAGAAACATTGAGTCACGCAACAAACCTGGTCACGAAGGATAGTACACAACGCCGCGATTCCCAACGATTTCATACCGCGGAACCGTTAGCGGTTATTTGAAAAAACATGAAACAATCAATTAGACATATCGATAATAATGGTTTTTGGAAAGGATTTTATACGGTTACTCTTTTCCTTGGATTGACATTATTGTATTTAGAGACTTTTCTTTATCGAAAGACTCTTATTGATATTAGCATTTTGGGGATTATTGTTGTAGTTGCTGGCATTGCAACCTTTACATTGACTAAAAAACATTATAAATCAACTTATAATTTGAGAGGAAATTTTCTCCCATTTATACAAAGCATTTTATCCATGGGATTTATTGTAAGTTATTTATTCTTGGCTTCAAACTATTATCTATCCGACAATGATACAACAGAACATAAATTGACAATTAAGTCGAAAAGTTCGCTACCTGGTTATAGAATTACAAGTAAACGACAACCGACTATAAAGATTGATTATGCCGATTTTGAAAAAGAACTTGTTTTTTACACTTCAGACAAGGAGCTTATTGAAAATGCCAAAGGAATAATATTAGAAATACGAAAAGGAGCATTAGGATTTGATATAATTGATAATTATAAAATTATACTTGATAAAAATTAAAAAACAACCGCTAACACGCAGTCATACTGCATGGCAGTACTTTCAAATAAAATATTACAACATTCGCAGTCGGGCTATTTCGTCCTGACAGTTCCTTTCCCCTCGGAAAGAAACTGCCACGACAGCATACTGCGGGAACGTTATGCGCAATTAGAACATCTGAAACAGAATAGCTATGATAAGACCCATTGATATAATTGGATTAAAAAATTTTCGAATTTTTGATGACAATAATGGAATTTTAGAGGAGATAGCTCCAATAAGTATTCTAACTGGAGCAAATAATTCTGGAAAGAGTTCGATAATAAAGTTTCTTCAAATGCTTAAAGATAGTATGGCGGGAAATGAATATCCATTTGATTTAGATTTAACAAAACAAGAACATTTATTAGGAGACTTTGATAATATTTTATTCAACAGGGAAAACAGAGAAATTGCAATTTGTCTGCCTTTTATATTTCTAGGCATCAAGAATTTTTATATTTCATTAAAATTTGAAGTGCCATCACATAAGAATGTCTATCAAGCTAAGCTAAGAGAAATAGAGGTTATTGATAAAAAGAATAAGATAGAAATATTGTCTTTCAAATATAGAGAGGCTACTGATTCTGAGAAAGAAGCTTATAAGGTAGAATTTAAACAAAAACAAGAGGAATACGAAAGAACTAAAAAGGAAAAGGGCAAAGAGAAAACTAATATATTTTCATCACATTTCTTTCTTTTTCCTCCAATGGAGAATCCTCTAGTTGGATATATTGATTGGAATATAAAGCTAGATAAACTGAAACAATATTTAGAAGAATTGTTGAAATTTTATGAGATATATTTAAAGAATAAGAGCAATAGAAAATGGCTAGAAAATGCAGACAAACATCTTGAAAACACCTGGCTTTTACCTTCTGAGCTAATAAATTCTTTCAAGAATGAAATTGATTTAAAAACATGGAATGATTTTCTTGATAAAGTAATTAATGAGAAAAGCTCGCTTAGTGGAAAAGAGCATATCGGAGAGAGAGATTTTGATGCAGAAGATTTTTCTATCCTCCTTCAGAAATAGAAGACCTTGTTTATTATAATGCGTTAAAAATTTTAAAAGAAAACTTAAATTGGAATAGTGCAGAAAGAAATGATAGTAAATATTCAGTACTTGAAAACTGTTTCAAGACAAGCTGGAAAACATTAATTCAAAGAGTTAATTCAATAAATTACCTGTCAACAATACGAGAGGAAAATTCACGAATTTATACGGCAACCAATAACTCTCCATTTATTAAATTATTAAAAGATTATAATTCGAATGAATTTCAGCATTCAAGTTTCATTAATAAATATCTAAAAGCTTTTAAAAATAGGAAAGGAAATTTCTGTTAATTACACATTAAAATATCAACTAATTAGTGTTTCAGTTGTCACATTTGAAGGTGCAAAAAGAGACCTTGTTGATTTTGGTTACGGCATTAAACAATTGATACTTATCCTAATTCAAATAAGTGTATTAGCAGAAAGCAACAAAAGAACGATTGAGGATTATGATGAAGATGGAGAGTACATGTATGATTTTTATAATCCAAGCATGTTATTAGTTGAGGAACCAGAAACAAATCTTCATCCAAAGTGGCAGTCTTTGTTAGCAGAAATGTTTGTAGAAGCTCATAATGATTTTAATATACAGTTCGTAATTGAAACTCATAGTGAGTATTTAATAAGGAAATTTCAAACATTAGTTGCAGACGATAAAATAAGCGGAGAGAAAATTAAAATATTTTATATCAGGCATCCACAGGATACAAATCAAGATAATAAACAAATTTCAAGCGTTAATATTCAACAAGACGGTAGCATAAACTATCAAATCTTTGACGGAGGTTTTTTTGATGAAAATGATTCTCTAGAATTAAGTTTGTTAAACATTCAAAGAGATAGATTTTTACATGATTTTGATGAGCTAAAAAAGAATAAAGAAGAAAATGAAAATAAGATATCTGAATTAGAACAAAAGATTGATGATTATACTAATAAATTAGATATTCAAATATACCAAACGATTATAAATACTCGGTTTGATGTTTCTAAAATATCTGCTATTAGTGTTAAATATTTATCTTCTGGACAATTTTTATTGAATACAATTCATGAAACAAGTGATTTTTCGCCAGTCATAATTCAGTATGGAAGAACTATAGAGAATGAATTAAAGGAGATATTTATTGCAATTGGAATTACAGATGTTAAAAAATTAATGCTTGGGAAATTTCAAGGCTCTCTTGAAAAATATAAAACAGGAACAGCAATTCAAAGTCCACTAAGTAATGATGAATTAATCCCATTACCAGCAGAAATGTCAAACAGATTTAAAAATCCCAAAAGTTTAAAAATTGAATTGCTTGATGAAATAAGGGTTGGTAGGAATGATTCGGGGCATTCAGGTCAGACAAAGACAAAACAAGAAGCTATTAACTATATTGAGAAAGTCAATGAGTTTCTTGATAAATGGATTTTAGAGAAAAAGTAAATAAAAGCGCATAACACTTTGTATAAGTAATGGCAGGCAATGTGGTAAATATCAAGGTTTGTAGCCCGCTCAAACTACGTAGCGGGTTGACAGGAAAGAAGCCCGCAATCTGCCACTACTCATACAATTTACCGTTGTATGCAATTATGAAAATGAAGATCTTATTTAAAATATTGGCAGCTGTATTCTCTTTGATTATTTTGACAAGTTGCGAAGGTTTTAAACGTTTGGCAATTTACAATACTTCTATAAATAAAGTAATGTTGACTATTAAACCGGGAATTGAAGAGTTCAATAAAATGAAAATTACTGATTATCCAACTTTAAATAATATTGATAGTGTTACTAAAATAATAGAACCAGATAGCGCCTTTATATTATTATCAAAATTTACCAACTTGACTTTTAACACAAAAATTAAAGAATCTGATCTGAAAATTAATTATATCAGAATTGTGACTAAAAATGATACAATAATAGCTAATTCTAAAAAGGAAATTGTAAACCTAATTTATAAAAATCGAGAGAGAAATATTAAGACGAATGGTCGAAATTGGGTTATAATGAAGATTACGAAATAATGAATAATAACTGCATACAACACACGGTCATAGTGCATGCGGTTTTGCTTTTAATCTGCAAATCCACATTCCGTATGCCGTCGTTTTCGGCTTGACTATCTACACTTCGTGTGACAGTCAACCGCACGACACCATACCGCGGGAACGTTGTGCCCAATGCTGAGAATGACTGATACAATTAATTTAACCATTTGACTTAGAGATGATAAATAGGGATATTATGAAATTAGGGAGCTTAATAAAGATATTACTACTAATTATAGTGATTATTGACTTTTATTTCCTGACATCCAAATTTGATTGGAATGATACATCTGGATTTATATTCTTTATATCATTTTCTATATTATTTACTGTTATAATTTTACCATTAGAAATATTAATTATTTTAGGTTTTCGTAAGATTTTCCAATATAAAAAATTTAGCTGGATTCGACTGATTGTTTTATTACCTGCTTCGATTGAGATATATCGTTCAACCATTCAAACTATAGAAAAAACAACATGGCATGGATTAAATGAACATCATTTGATTGCAATACTTTGGATAATGTTTATGTTTCTTTATCGCTACAACTATATTCTAATATCTAGCAGAAAAATAAAATATCAAGGACCTGGGGGGATGTATGACTCGATTAAGATAAAATGGGATACTGTGATTAATGTAAATAAAAATGATAAGCTCATTGAGATTGTATCGGATGATGAAAAGCTTGAAATTAATATTGATAAAATTAGGAAAAAACAATTACCCCTACTGATAAGATTAATTGATGAAAATGTAAAAAGCACAGGGCACAACACGCGGTAAAAAACATTGCGCAGATAGTGCTATATTTGAGCAACATAACACTTAATCAACGGCTTAGCGGCTTGATACTGAAATGCTTTTAAGTGCGCAACGATTTCTTACCGCCATCCGTTAGCAGTAACCCAAAAAAAGACTCAGCATTATGAAATTACCAAACTGGTTTAAAATAATATGGTGGATATTATTACTTGGATTGACAGGGACAATTCTATTCAAGAGATTTGAGGCAATAACATCTGGGCAATCGGTTCCTGTTGATATTTTTGTGTTCTTGATTTTCATTGTCCTTATGCTTGTTCCAATATTTTCTGAAATTGAGTTTTTTGGAATAAAACTGAAAAAGGAATTGAACCAACTTAAAGATGACTTAGATATTAAATTTGGAGACATCAAAAATGAAATTAAAAATAGCCAAACACAGACAGTTAATCAGACATTTCAAACATTAGGTCCTCCCCCGCCAGATAATAAACTACCAGAGTTACAAGATGAAATTGAACGAATACTAAGTGTTAAATTTTATACTCATGGAGCCGTGGCAGTTTCAAAAGATGCGAAAATTGCGAGCAGAATTGATGTTCCAGAAGATAATCTATTGATGTTTCAAGTAAGATATAATATCGAAAAACAACTTAGAAGAATTTGGGAAGAAAGATTTAATAGAACTGAATTTGACGATAGAATCAGACACATACCAATTACAAGAATAATTCAAGAACTATCTAAATCAGAAATAATTAATGGCAATTTTTATGGAATACTAAGAGAAATACTCTCAATTTGTAATTATGCAATCCATGGAGAAAAAGTAACAGAAAATCAAATATCTTTTGTTACTAAAAATGCAAAACAAATTATAGATTATTTAAGCGAAATAAAATAATATGGATTTATTTGATTATCCCAATAGAGCAAAATGGCTAGAACGCAGAGATTGGATTGACAAAGAATTGGAAAAAGCTGAGACTGGATTTTCATATCTTCTAAGCGACCATTCCACAGCTCTTTTTATGGATATGCAAATTTCGTATTGTTCAGGTGCTTGGATTTCTGTTGTTATAATGTCTGTATCTGTAATAGATGCACATTTGAGAGAAACTGAAGCAATGGATACTTCCATCGGAACAGCAAAATTGTTAAAGGAACTTTATGAAGGTGAAGGAATTGATTGGTTAAGACAATTACGCAATAAATATGTTCATGTTAATATTGACAAACCAATACTTGAAATGAATGATTGGTTTAATAATCAGAAACAATTAGAGAAAGATGCTACAAAAGCGATGAAAATGACAATTTCAGCTTTATTCCAAAATCCAGGGACATGAATAATAAAGGGCAACTGCTAACAATGTATAAAAATAATAGCCGAGACAGTAGTAAATTCAAAGGTTGTAGTCCGCTTCAACTTTCGTGTAACTTGACAGGAAAGTGCCACGTAGTCGGCTACTATTCTTATACTCACCGTTAGCGGTAATGCGAAGAAACAAAAACTAATTTTTTAAAACTTATAAATAATGGGGAAAATTACTTGTTCAAACTGTGGTTCTGAGAATAACAATACAAATAAGTATTGTTCGAATTGTGGATATGAGATAAAAAAAGAGAAGCCGGGAGAGGTAATTGTTGACAAAATTGAAAAACCAAAATCAAAAAGATCAAAATTAGTTGGTTCATTAGTAGGAGTAATTGCATTTTTCTTAGCATACTATCTTGTTCAATATTTCTTTTTCCCCACTCCTACATTAGATAAAGTCTTAGCAAAAACAGCAAATGAAATAAATAAGACTTGTCCTGTAATGGTGGACCAATTTACACAATTAGATAACGTTGCTGCAATGCCAAATAATTGTTTTCAATACAATTACACCTTAATCGAAAATACGATTAATGAAGTAAACTTAGATACAGCAGCAAAGTATGTAAGACCAAATATAATTAACAATGTAAAAACCAATCCTGATTTAAAATATTTTAGAGATAACGATGTAACATTAATTTATAATTATAGAGATAAGAACGGAGTGTTTGTTGTCAAGTACGATATAACACCCGAAACTTACAAATAAAGCACTACAGCTAACACGCAGTCATACTGCATGGCAGTTATTTTAAATAAAATATTACAACATTCGCGGTCAGGCTCTTTTGTCCTGACAGTTCCTTTCCCGTCGGAAAGAAACTGCCACGACAGCATACTGCGAGAACGTTGTATGCCATTTTGAATGAGAAAAATAATCTTCATATTGATTTTAATTCTAACGACTTTAAGTTGTCAAAGAAATAATTCCCAAAGTAGCAAAGTTCCTGTTGAGTATTATTATGTGCAATATAACTTGGA
>NZ_JBHMVA010000027.1:0-8426 GCF_042436675.1 Quyinboa ferrireducens
TAAATTAATCAGCATTTTAATCTTATTCTAATATTGTGCACAACGTTCCCGCGGTATGGTGTCGTGGCAGTTTCTGTTCGATAGGATAGGAACTGTCAGGACGAAAAGCGCTTGCAGCGAACGTTGAATTATTTGGTTTAAAAGTACTGCCATGCACTATGACCGCGTGTTGTATGGCGTTTTTAATTATTTTTCAATACTTCTATATAATTCAGAATCACTAATAATTCTAATTGCTTTCATTTTATCAACACGCGATAAGTCAACCGTTTTATTTTCAGAATTAATCCAATTAATCAGTTCATTATTTTTGAAATAAAACTTATTTTTAAATGTTTTGTTTTCTTTTTCATTAAAACCCTCTGACCATTTGGGCTTATCATAGTCAACTCTAGTTTTAGAGACTAAAATCAAAGAATCATTTTTGTAAAAGTATTCTGATATTAAATCTTGTCTGTCTCCATCAAAATTTACGATAGATTTTCTGATAGCATTTTTATCATAAAATCTAATCAGATTGATTACTGCAACTCGATAAATATTTACGCTTTCATAGGAATAATTGTCTTTACTCAAATCTTGGAAGACATCAATATCATCATTCTCAACTTTTGTAAAAGTCTCTAATGAATTATTAATTATTTCACATTCATTGTCTATTTGCTTTACAAGGTTTTCACTTGATAATCCTACAGTCAACAAGAATAAAATTAATATCTGTCTCAAAATAATTTTTAATTAGGGATTTTATTAAAATGTCAAGTCCTAAAATATGGCTACAGGTTAATAATTAATTTAAGCTATATTTTAAAGACCATATTTGGTGTTTTGTACCCTAAAGATAAATGTAATCTTTTATTGTTATAAATATTAATTGCATTACTGGTTGCCATACTTGCCGCTTTCTTGCTAAAGAAGGTCTGGTCGAGGTAAAACTCATCCTTTAATATTCCGTTAACCCTTTCTGCTATTGCGTTTTCATAACAGTGGTTTTCTTCGGTCATACTTATCTCTATTCCTTTCTTTTTTAGAGCTTCCACATATTGATTGCTGCAATATTGGATCCCCCGATCAGAGTGATGTACCAACCCTGCCGCAGGTCGGGATGTTTGCAGAGCTCGCTTTAGGGCTCGCAAACATCCCGCCAGCTCCAAGGAATCACTGATGTCATATCCTACAATTTTACGGGAAAACATATCTGTGATAAGTGCCAGATAGCAAAAGCCGTTTATAGTACGGATGTAAGTAATATCGGCAACCCAAACCTGGTTAGGTGCCGTTACATCCATGTCTTTGACCATGTTCTTGTACTTATGGAAACGGTGATAAGAATCGGTTGTTTTACACGATGCCTTTTTGCGCTTTACCAGCATTTCGTGTTCCCGAAGTATGTCAAAGAGCTTGTCCCTACCGACTTTTATCCCTCTCAACGCAAATAAGGTAGATAAAGCTTCGTAAAGCTTCCTGGTCCCTACACGGGGCTGCTCAATACGTTCTTCTTTAACAAGCTCAAGTACCTGTTCGACAACTGCCTCTTTTTCTTGTTTACGGGCTTTGACCTTGTAGTAAGAATCCCTATGCATCCCATAACACTGGCAGGTTTGCTCAACGCTTGCCTGCCCTGTGTGTTTAACTTTTTCTACTGCTTTCAAAAGGCTTAGAGGTTTAAGTTTTTTTTTAACTCGTCCACATTCTTGTACCCCAGTTTCTCGGCTGCAACTTCAAGGTACGAGTCCATAACCAACTTGTCCAGGTCTTTCTTAATCAACAACTCCTTTAGTTGCTTGATCTCTTTTTGTAAGGCTTTGAGCCGTGTTGTTTCATCTTGATTTTCCACTAGAATTCGGGTATTCATTAAATCTTTACGGTTGTACTTCTTTATCCATTCATTTATGGTGGTCCTGTTTATACCATAAATGTCTCCAAGCTTTTTCTTGGAATATTTCCCAGTACTAAGTTCGGCTAAAATTTTCAATTTGAAACCTTCGCTGTATCTTCTTACAACGCCATCATTTTTATACATAATTGCTACGTGTTGTGTAGCCGTTTTTTAGGACGGGTCACAATTACGCACAACGGTTTGCGGTATGAAACGTTGGGGATTTCGAAGCACAAAACTATCAAGCCGTTAAGCCGCTGATTAAATGTTGTTTCGTTCAAATTTAGCACTTTCCGCGCAATGTTTTATGACCGCTTGTTGTAAGCTGGTGTTTATTGTTCAAAGTCAACTTTTACAAGTTTTTACAAATCTAATCTTTTATCTTATCAATTTGCACTGACCTTGATACGAAGCACGAATTTATTTTGTTTTTTGTGAGTGGGCAAACCCCAAACCGCCCTTAAAGGCGGTAACAGGGCTGGCATTTGTTAGCTCTTTGACAAGTTTTGGTCTGTGCGTAGCCCGTGCGACTTGCCAATGTGCTAACAAATAGGGTTGGCAATCTTATCACGATTCTAACCATTTTTTAAAATCCTGCACTTTTTCGCGACTAACAATTAAATCGTCAGAATTATTCGATTTCAGGTCAATACGCAATCTACTGTTTGAATAGCTTACTATATTCGATATTGCAGAAAAAGCAACGAGAAAACATCGATTAATCCTAAAAAATTTAGCTGGGTCAATTAAGTTTTCTATCTGGTCAAGCGAATAAGCAATAGTATAGTCTCTTCCTGCATTGTTTTGAAGAAAGGTATATTTCTCCATACTATAAAAACATTGCACATCGTCAACTGTGAAAACTTTAATGTGTTCGCCAACTTTTATTAAAAACTTGCTCTTATATTTTTTTGAAAGCGCATGTAAAATAGTGTCAAAAACCTGGGCTGAAATTTCTTTTGGAGCGTTGTTTTCTTTATACTTATCAACAGCCTGATTTAATTCACTTTGACCGATTGGTTTTAACAAATAATCGATACTGTTTATTTTAAAAGCTTTTAGGGCATATTCATCATAGGCAGTTGTGAATATTATTGGAGCTTTAACGATTGTTTGTTCAAATATTTCAAAACTTAAACCGTCGGAAAGTTGAATATCCATAAAAATCAAATCGGGAGTGTCATTATTATTCAGCCAAATTACAGCATTTTTAACTGACTGAATTGTATCAAGAATTACAATATCCCTGTCATATTTTTCAATCATTCCGGAAAGCTTAACTGCAGCTTCCTTTTCATCTTCAATTATCAAACACTTCATGACCTCTAGTTTTAATTATTGGCAACCTGACGGTGAAAAAGTCATCCGATTCTGTAATTTCGATTGGTAAATCGGAATGGTATGTAAACCTGTTTCTTAGATTTTCTAAACCATGTGGTTTCCTGTCAGGCATAATTATGTTTTTCTTTTGAATGTTATTCTTTACGACGATGAAATTATCCTCTATACCAAGCTCAATTTGTAACGGCATATCATCAGAGATAATGTTGTGCTTTATGGCATTTTCTATTAAAGTCTGCAACCCCAATGGAACAACTTGGATATTCTTATTTTCTGGTATTGTCGAATGAAATGTTAGGGCATTGCCAAATCGAATTTTTGAAAGAAAAATATAATCTTTCACAAATTTCATTTCAACATCTAACGAAACTAACTCTTTATCACTTTGTTCAAGCACATACCTGTAAATATCACTAAGTTTTTTCACAAAATCGCTGCCCAGTTCAGGTTTTCGCTCTATAACGCTGCTAAGCGTATTTAAACAATTAAACAAGAAATGTGGATTTACCTTATTTTTTAAAACTTCGTATTTAGCTTGCAGGTTTTCTCTCTTTAGTTCTTCATTTTTTTTAATAGATTTCATCCAATGATTTGAGAGTTGAGTAGAATAATAAATAGCGATAACAACCGAATCTAAAAACATAACCATTAATGACTTTATTAGGACATCCAAGAAAATATCTTCTTGAGCCATATCCCAAAAAAAGCGGTCGAAAATATATGGTAAAGAAACACTAATTATTATTCCATAAATTAACAATAATGATATGCCAATAATAGTTGTCTTTTTAGGATTTTTTGATTTGTCAAGCTTCTTTTCAGCATATCTGCCAATTGTTCCATTACCAAACCAGAAAGCAAATCCGTATGCCCACCCAAATGAAGCAAACTTAAGATAATAAGAGAATGATGAGAAGAGACGTGAACCTTGAAACAGGTAACTTACTAATGAACCAGTTGCAAGTATAAATAAAGTCCACCCAATATAATAGTAATATAATTTTTTATTTTTTATTGATTTCATGATTTCCAAGATAAATGATTTTTTAAAACTGAAGAAACTTTTACATTTATGATTATCTAGGTTTATATAAAGTGGTTAGTTATCTTTAACTATCCTAAAGCTTAGCCCTGCGCCTCTGTTTCCTTGTGGGTCGCCACCACGACTGGCAGACCTATTCCTATCTGCCGAAAGCCAAAAGCCTCCTCCACGTAGGACTTTTATTTCACCAGTTACGGGGCCTTGGGGATTTATTTTATCATTCACGTTGTACTCACCATACCAATCGCTGCACCATTCTATCACATTTCCATGCATATCGTATAGTCCAAAATTATTAGGTAAAAAACTACCAACCGCTATAGGCTTTTTCCGGTTTATTCCTTTTTCGCAATTTGCATACGGTTCTTTACCATTAAAATTAGCTTGTTCGGATGAAAGACAGTCGCCAGTATAAAATGGTGTGGTGGTGTTTGCCCTTGCAGCATATTCCCACTCAGCCTCAGTTGGCAATCTGCACCCAATCCATTCGGCAAAAGCCTTTGCATCATGCCATGTAACCTGTGTAACAGGGTTTTTATCCATGCCATATGGCCCGTAAAAAGGTCTTCTCCTGCCAGTTGCTTTGCAAAAAGCATTATATTGTTCAACGGTGATTGTATACTTACTCATTTTAAATGCGCTTATCGTAACTTCATGTTGAACTTCATCATCCTTTCTACCATTTTCAATTGCTGGGCTGCCCATCACAAAAGTTCCTGCTGGTATATCGACAAACTCAATCACAGGCTTTTCATCGGTAAAACTTTCTTTTGGCTTTGCGTCTTCATTCGTCAAATATTTTACATCCCTGCTTTTTGTAACCTGAATTTCAGGGGTGTTGTTGTAAATATGTTGTAATTTCGAAAGATTCTCAGCATTAAGCAATTGCATTAATTCGCTTATGTTGTCTAATATTTTTATTTGTTCTTTGGGCAATTGTTTTTCATCCTTAAAATAATAATCCATTATTGGCGAATACATGGTAAGTGGATATTCTGTTCCTAAAACTGATGCAAGGTCAGCACTTATTTTTCCGGTAATGGAACCTTCACCTAAATATTTTCCGGGAAAACCAAACGTATTAGGGTCAATTGTTCCTTTACGCATTTTCAACCATGCCTCGTTACTAATATCAAATTTATCTTTACTAAAATCAATCATATTTACATTTGGGTCTACTAACATCCAACGTGTTTCAGCCTTGTTCCATACCTCACAAATTACATGGCTTGCATGAAAGTCAGGAATTAAATAAGTAGCATGACCATATCTAACCCTTGCAGGAATGCCTTTGTATTTTAACATGGATGCAAGCAACAGTGCGTAATTTTGGCAACTGAAAACCAACCTGTCCTCAGGTTTTCGGTTAAGTGTTAAACCATTTGAGTCTTTGTGATAAAGTGCTTCTAAAATCGACTCTATGGTTGTATATTTGTTTATGTCATATCGGCTTTCACTTGGCATAACATCTTTATATGATGGATATTCTGCAACGATATGCATAAACTGTTTTTGAATTAATTGGCACAGTTCAGGTAATGAATCGGGAAGGTTTTCATACAAATATTCATATTTCCCGGGGTTGGTATAGGAACTGTACTGACAGTAAAAATCTAAAACAGATTTTTCATCGGTAAAGCCAAATTGTTGTTGAGCATTACATCCCGATAATGTTAAGATTGAAATTGTGATTAATAACAATGTGTTTCTCATGACTTATAAAGTTTTATGATTTAAAATTTTCTTCAAAGATTTCTCAAATCAAAACCTTATCAAATTTTAAGTCGATGAGTTGTTGAATTATACAGATGAATTGAAGATTTGTATTTATCCCCTTGTGCGGTGGCAAAAAAAACAACTCTTTTGCAAACTTTGGTTTGCAGGGCTGGCTTGCAGCGGTTTGCAAATGTGTTGTTTTGTGGGCGGGGTTTCCTCTTTCTTTGTGCGGAGGGAGAAAAAACAAAATAAATTCCCCTCAAACGGCACCGCCTTATCAACAGAGTACCAATCCAATCAATCAGTTTTTTTATTATTATTTCAATCAAGTTTCAATGTATCGTGTCGGCTCCATACACTTGCTTACAACGTTCCCGCGGTATGGTGTCGTGCGGTTGACTGTCCCACGAAGTGGAGACTGTCAAGCCGAAAACGACGACATACGGAATGTGGGTTTGCAGATTAAAACATAACCGCATGCACTATACCGTGTGTTGTAGGTAGTGGGTTCTATTTTGTCAGGTTTAATAAACTTTCTTTTAATCTTAAAAGACTCCCCATAATGATTTGCCAAACTTCTTCAGCGTCAATTCCGAAGTAATTATGAGCGATGATATTTCTAAATCCCTTAACCTTAAACCAGTCAATTTCTTTTTCAGTCTCTAAAATTAATTCGTTAGAAAGTTTTTCAACCATTTCACCAATCACAATAAAATTCATCATTGTGGCATCAAAGGAAATAGAATCATTATAAAAGTCATCTGCATTTTCAAATTTCTCGGAATATTTTTGAATCTTTTCAATTGATTCAATCATATTCATTATACAACTAAAGTCTTTATGAGAAATACTATACATATTTGACTTCTGTCAGGATTTGGTTTTTAAAAATTGGTTTAATGTATTTTTCTCTACAAATGTCCACAGGCAAATTGAACTTTGATTGAATTTCAGTTTTCAATTGCTGTTTAATAGTATATAAGTCTGGTGTATTATCTTTAAATTCAACAATTAAATCAATATCACTATTTTCATTTTGATCTCCTCTAGCTATAGAACCAAAGATTCCAATTTTAATCAAATGGTATTCTTTCTCCAATCTACTTTTATTTGTAGCTAGATAATAAAGTATTTGGTTTGAGTCAATCATTACAATTAATTTAATTCAAATATACAATTTTTCATTAATATAGATTTGCCTCATTTCACCCATTACCTACAACGTTCCCGCGGTATGGTGTCGTGCGGTTGACAGTCACACGAAGTGTTGATTGTCAAGCCGAAAACGACGGCATACGGAATGTGAATCTGCAGGTTAAAACAAAACCGCATGCACTATTACCGGGTGTTGTACGCTGGTGGTTATTCATTATTCTCTTGATTTTCCATAGTTTTAATCCTCTCATTAAGTCGTTTTTGAGCCTCTGCCTCTTTTTTGTCCCTGTATCTTTTATACCAAAAAATAATTGCAACAATCGGAAGCGAAAAAGAAAGAATCCAAGGTGCTATATTCCCCGATTTTGAATAACCAGCGCCTAAAATTGAAATGTTTATCAAGCTAAATCCAACTTGTCCTGTAGTCCAATTCATGCTAAATTTTATAAATCCTAGTAGCACACCGATAATCCACAACCATTTTCGCTTGAGTTGTTTTGTCTTAATCACAAAAATCAAGCTGATCAGTATGAAAAGCGGTATGGATATTGCAAAAAATAAAAACAAATAATGTAGAAATCCTTTTCCTTTAAGGGTGAAAGCGTGAACTTTTGTTAAAGAATCATCCATTATTCTTCCGTCAAAGGCTGTAATTAAGAGTTTATTATTTTGTTCTTGAATCCCAAATGTGAAATATAGGAATTTATCACCAACATTATATTCATAATCAATTCCATAAATTATAATTCCGTTATTACCATACATTCTGGTCATACGAGCATTAATAATCCGAAAAGAGTCTAAGTCATAAGTCAAGACGTTATTATGACTATTTGTCAAAAATTGTCTGCTATTTTCATTTCTTATTTCAGGCTGCAACAAAGTCATACAGGTATCAATATTTCCTTTCTGAATTTGAGTGATAAATTCAGTTGCAAACTTATCTACGTATGATGGAACAATTTTCTCAAAATCAATTTGTGGATTACAGCTAAATAATCCAAGTGCTATCATCGTAAGGAAGTAAATTAGTCTTTTCATAATCAAGCGATGTTTATTATTTGCAGTTCGGTTTTCTCCACTTGCGTACAACGTTCCCGCGGTATGGTGTCGTGGCAGTTTCTTTCACCCGTGAAAGGAACTGTCAGGATGAAAGGTGCTTTGCGCGAACGTTGATATTTTTTGTTTAAAAGTACTGCCATGCACTATGCACCGCGTGTTGTGGGTAGTGCTTTTTATAATGTACTGTCAATCATTTTACTAAAATACATCAGTATTATTACTTTCTTTTGT
>NZ_JBHMVA010000028.1:0-8339 GCF_042436675.1 Quyinboa ferrireducens
CTGAGCTTTACCCTCTCTTTTATTCTCACTTTTTTTCTTTAATTTAAAATCTTGTCCAAATAGGGTATTTATTTGGGGTATTAATATTAATACAAGCATAAAGTTTTTCATATTCCATTTTTTTAAAGTTGCGCACAACGGATAAGTATATGCAAATGTGGGCGATTGCGGGCTTTAAACCTATCAAACCGTTACGATGCTGAAGCGGGCTACTGCCCTTGATTTTAGCACAATCCCGCCCATTTTGTATATACCGTGTTGTGTGTTGTTATTCTTCTCCATCACTACTTTCAACCTCAATTTTCTGTCTTAATATCACTATTTTATCAATAGTCCCATTATTAATCTCTACCCCCAAATCATTCAAGAATTCTGCATTTGGTTCTTCAACCACATCAACTGAATCCATTTTTTCTTGTGTCCCGACTAAAGCAAGAGAATATGATAATGGAATTGAGACCCTTTGCAACTTTAGCTTATTAGTCAGTAATGATGTGTCTTTAGTAAACGAATGAGGATATTTTTGTTGAATAATGGTTTGTTCAAAATGGGTTTTAAGTTTACCTTCCAAATATTTATTTGAAAAATCTTTTGGAGAGATTATACCACTTGTTTCCTCACGATATAAAACATCCAAAGCTTTTAATAGCCCTAATCTGTCTTTTAAATTGTTTACAAAGTGTTCAATGAAACCTTTTGTATCTTCATAGAAATTTTTTGATTTTAGCTTATCATTCCTGTCTGTTGTCAATCCAAGGAATTTTCCATAAAAATATTCTGTCAAATCCTTTTTCTGCAAATTGAACAAATCATCATACATAAAAGGAATAAATGATTTACCACGTTTTAAGAAAAATCCAATTTTATAAAAATCTTTTGCAGGAGAGAGAAAAACATTCTCAATAACATGAAGCTCATTCTCTTTAATATTAAAGACTTCTTGAAGTTCTGCTTTTATTACGAAAAAGAAATTTTCATCATTGTTAGTTACACCTTCTCCAATCAAACAAAATCCACCTGGTATTTTTAATCTAAAATGAGCGTTAGCTAAATCTTCTGCGAAAGTTTTTGAATACTCAATAAATGAATCATCATCTATGTCCTCATATTTCTGTAAAAAGGAATAAATGCTATCCTCGGATTGGTCTTCAAATTCAAGCTTAAATGTCTTTGTTGTGTTTGTTAACGCTTCAACTAATCTATTGGTAAGAATTTCTGTATCTCTATCATCAAATTTTAAATAAGTTGATGATGTTTTTGCGTAAGCATCTTCTTTTTTTGTCTTTGGGTGAATTTCGTGAGCAATAAGTCTCGAAAAACTTTTAATTTCTAATTCTGCTAAATTCATATTTTATGGAAATTGGATAAGGAAAAATCAAAAATATTTTTGGTGTAATCTCGAAGGTTTGGAGGTGCTACAATTGAACTATTTAAATGCTCCAATATTAACATGTATTGATATATTAAAACGGATTGCTCATCATCTATCTCAAATAATACCCACATACTTTCTTCACTCACAAATTCAGGATATAGGTTAATCTTAATTTTCCCGTTATTAAAAGCAGTAGTATCGACATTAATTAAGATGCCAGTATCAAGCAACACAATGAAGTTTGGGACACAACTATTATCTGTTTTATTTAGGAAATTTCCTAAATCACTAATTTCACAAGCTCTTGTATCAATAAAAAACAAGAAGGTTAACAACGGGTTCCTTTTAGGAAGATTGGTTAATGGTTCTTCAACAAGAAAACCTGAATTTGAAGTTTCTATAAAATTCGGAGCAATATCTTTTCTTTCAAGCTCTTTTTTTGTTCTCGCAATATTAGTAGAAAAAGCCTCTAATATTTTTTTGTCGTAGAAGGAACGTTTTACCTCTCCGAAACAATAAGATGAATCGAAATAAACAAGTTGTGATTTATCCGCTAAATTAAATAAAACGGGATTTTTTGAATTTTCTGAAATTATAATGTCATATTGAGGACTCACTTTAAGATTACAATCAACAAGATGTCCATCACAAACATGGTATCTTGGATACAGTTTGTCTGCAAAAAAATCCTTAACAGCCAACTCAACTTCATCACCAGCAGCTCTAATGTTGCTTAAGTCAGTCCGAATGGAATCAGATAACCTAAATGCCATCATGATTTTTTCCAAATCATGTTGAAAATACTTTTCAATCGGTAGCTTTTTAAAAGGTTTCAATTCCATTTACAATTCTTTTTCTTGCAAATTAATAAATTTCAATAAATGTTACGGATGCTCTTTTTAATAACACACAACGTTCCCGCGGTATGGTGTCGTGGCAGTTTCTTTCCGACGGGAAAGGAACTGTCAGGACAAAAGAGGCTAACCGCGAACGTTGAAATATTTTGGTTAAAAGTACTGCCATGCAGTATGACCGCGTGTTGTATGTAGTACCTTCTTTTGTTCTCTCACGGGTGCTCTTTAAATTGATGCTTCACAAATTAAACACTTCAGCAAATCAAATGAGATTCAGCCACCCACGACCGGATAATGTAAATCAAAACTTTACGATATTGCATCAACCCCAAACGATATTGCGTCAAACTACGAATCTTCAAAGTTGTGTAGACTGAGATTCCACCCGACACGTGGTTTAAATCAAACGATGATCCAATTTTAAAAAGAACGTTCCCCGCTTCAGCCGAAAGAGGGTGGAAGCCAGTTTTAAAATAATCAAACTACTAATCCCGGTATTACATACAACGGTGGTGGTATGAGGTCGTGGCGGTCAGACGAGAGTCTGACCAGTCCGACCGAAACGAAGGTTGGGACGAGATTCGACTTGTCGAATCCGCACAAACCCAGCCATGCCTTATACCACGTGTTAGCAACTGTGTTTTTTCTTTAATTTATTCAAATAGTCATTTGTTATTTGTTCAAATATTAATTCTAAGCCATATGTTAGTTTATCAAAAACAAGTTCTATAATAAAATCTGAGGTTATCCAAATTCTACCTGTCCACTCGTCCTTATTAACCAATTCTTTTTCATCGGCTTCAAAAACACTTTTACCATTTAAATCATCCCCAAATACCGCCGCACATTTGTTAATTAAATTTTCCCATTCAATGTAAAAATTGAAGTATGAAAAATTTTTATGTACCTGTCTTAAGAATATTGTTTGTCTTTCCTCTTTGTGGAAAGCAACATAAAGAAAGTTGAAATAAGAAAGAATTTTGTTTTCTGGTTTGAATAAGAATAACCTAGCATCCTCAAAGTCGTGTTCTTTAATTTCGGTTATCAGATTATTATTAATTGTGTTTGTAATAGTTTTAATTACATCGGAAATATTTGAGTCACTATTTATCAATTTTGAGTAATAGTCGTAGAATTCTTGCGGAGTAAATGTTTTAGTTTCAATTTTGTATTTCTGATATAAGGCTGCTGATTTGTACAGTATTTTTTTGTCAAGTGATACTAAACAATCGCAAAATCCTGCATAAAAAGAGTGATGACTGTCGTTTGTGAAGTTGGTATATAAATTCTTCTTATTTAGCTTGTCGGGATGAAAACCAGACATGTCTAGATTACCGTATTCTACTGCATATTTGGCAAAGTGACTATTTATGTAATTGTTTGTTTCATCTAAGTTAATTGAACTAAGTTGTTCAAAATCCATATTGTAAATAGAGTTCTTAAATATTTTATTTAGTTCGTCAATAGGGTTTTCGAAGTTCGAAACTTCCCTTGGTTGCAAGTTTAATTGTGTTCTTAAAAGTTCTCCAAGAGAATTGTAAATGTCTGGGTTTTGTTTTAACTCTTTATAAAAGTCTGAAAAGTCAAGCATCATGTTATACATGTTATTCTCTGCTTGTGTTCGCTTAAAATATTTGTCGTAGAATTCTCTAGCACCTTCATATTTGTCAGCATCGGATATAAATTTTAAATCGATGGGGGTCTTTTTCCAAGTCTCTGTTATAGTTTTTCCAAAATTCGGTAATAACGGATTATCTGATTTTTCAAGATTTAAAGGATTAAAAAAATCGTCGTATTCGTTTTTAACCAAACTCTCAAAAAGTATGTGAGAACTGCCAATGAAAGGCTTTACTTTGCTTTTATCTAATAAATCAACCTGGATACAATGTTGCCTACTTAATTTATCTATAAAATCTAGGTCAGTTTTTATATATTCTAAATTTTCTGGATTATCGGCGCCTTTAATTAAATCCTGAATATGAGCAGGCGAGTATAGAAATAGAAATTCTGATTGGTTATTTTCTACCAAATCAACAATATCTGATTTTTCTTTATTTCTAATCAAGTTTTTCAGATATGAGAAAGTATTCCAATCAAGATATATTCTATACATGCTTGTTTTTTAACATTGTTGCTAACGGTCTGGCGGTAAGAAGTCGTTGCGCACTTCGGAGCACGTTACTATCCCGGTACAAGACCGTTTATTAAATGTTATTTTGCTCAAATTTAGCACTTTCCGCGCAATGTTTTTTACCGCCTGTTAGTGGCTGGGGTTAGTTATCTGTAAATAAAAATATTCTTTCAGTTGGAATGAACTGATAAATCATTACATGAGTAGCATTTTGGTTAAAAGAAAGAGTATCATAATAATTTTCATCAAAGAATTCTTGACCATTCATCATAAACTTTATGCCTATATCTTGTTCTAAATACTTATCGATATATAGCTGAGTAAGATCTTCTATATCACAATTAAAATCAGCTATTAAATATGGTGCAATAGAATATTCTACTAACGATTTATAAGAATCAACTCTTACTTTATCATATCTGGGTTTGACTTTATCTAATTTTTCTTTATTCTTAGAGTTTATTATAAAAGATACATTCATTTGCTCGATGGATTCACATGACGAAAAATCACTTAACGAAATAAAATAATCACGAATTGTATCAATTTTAAATACAATAACACTACCTACTGGAAGATTCAAATTAAATTGGCCATTCAAGTCAGTTTCCGTTATAATATCAAAATCCGCTATCTCAATTTTAATATTTTTAAGAGGAATATAATTCTTAGACATAACCTCTCCATTTATATGTAAGTATCTAAAGGTTTGAGATTTCCCTTGAAATACATTCAAAATTAACAGTAATCCAATTATTATCTTCATGTTAAAGTTTGATTAAAAACAATTTACTCTGTCACCCTTGCCACTAACGTTCCCGCGGTATGGTGTCGTGCGGTTGATTGTCCCACGAAGTGGAGACTGTCAAGCCGAAAACGACGGCATACGGAAAAAGGTTTTGCAGATTAAAATAAAACCGCATGCACTATGCACCGCGTGTTGTATGGCGTTATTTTTTTTCTGCATTTAACGTCTCGATTTCAGTTTTAAATATTTTTACAAATTCATCTTTAATATTCTGTCTGTTTTTGCTAATTATTTTACTTATAAATTCATTAATGGTTAAATCTCTATAATCCATAGGGAGCTTTTTGTTCTTGAAAAATTTTCCTAAAACAAAACTCAAACCCCAAACAAGCAAAGATGAAATAGAGAGTAGAATAGCTAAATATCCAGGATGTGCAAAGGAGAATGCAAGCATAGTCTTATCTTCTGAAGCGTAAATAATAAAGGCTATCAAAGGAAATATGAATATAATGAAAAGTAATAAACTAAAAATTATAGATCTTTCAAGTTGCCCTAAACTGAAAGGGATTACTTCTTTCAAAGCATTAAAATTTCTTTTTTGATTTCTATTGCCTATCAGAATTTCAAATGGAGAATCAAGACTAATGTTTGTAATATTCTTTTCTTTTAATAATTCAAGAATTCTGTTTTTAAGAAAAAGGAAAGCTAAATCATGTCTCAAAATAATATTTTTGGATATTAAAATCAGCACTTTTTCTGAAACGGGAAATCTAATATCATGTTTCTTTTCGAGTTGTTCAATATTTTCAGGATAAGTTCTCATTTAATAGTCAAGGTCATTTTTATAATGCCATACAACGGTCCCGCGGTATGGTGTCGTGGCAGTTTCTTTCAGACGTGAAAGGAACTGTCAGGACAAAGGGAACTTTGCGCGAATGTTGATATTTTTTTATTAAAAGTACTGCCATGCACTATGACCGCTTGTTGTATGGCGTTATTTCTTCATAATCTGTTTTAATTGGTATATGTCCCTTGTGTAATTTTTTTCTCTCTGTTCGTCGGTCAGATTCTCATTTGCAAAATCAAATCCAGTCCTTTTATAATAAATTATCTTGTCGTTCTTAAAGTAATTAAATCCTTCCGAACCTATTTCAAGTTCATCCGGGCTTAAACTCATCGTGTTGTAATCATATTTTTGAAATTCTGAAATATTATGAACAAAAATCAATGAATCATTTCGTAGATAATAAAGTTTTTCTCCGTGCGCAGAACCAATATCTCGTCTCGCTCTAATCTTAACAAGCTGTCCATTTTTATAGAATCCATATAATTCTTGTTTCCCAAGTTTCTTAAGCTCTGGATTTAAATATTTATTTCCATCAAAGTCTATCATGATTAAAGTTGAATCCTCATTTATTGACTTTACATATGCATCGTATTGCCTTATCAGTTCTTTATTATCTTGACTCCAACTTGCAGTTGAAATTGAAATCAGAACTAAATATATTATTTGTTTAAATCTTATCAAGTTTATTATTTGCGTTAATCTTTTATCAATTTGCTCATGAGTAATTGGAGCACTATAGCTGTTGGCTCTAATGCCATACAACGTTCCCGCGGTATGGTGTCGTGCGGTTGACTGTCACATGAAGTGTAGACTGTCAAGCCGAAAACGACGGCATACGGAATGTGGGTTTGCATGTTAAAACAAAACCGCATGCACTATGACTGCGTGTTGGCAACAGTAATTAGCACAGAAAGAACATTTTTATTAATAATTTTTTGTCTTCTCTCCATCGAATCCAACCATTTTTTTTATCATAGATTTCCGCACAATCCGATTTACATGTATTCGAAAATTCTATTTTCACCCAAAATTCATTGTCTATTGTTTTAAAATCAACTGCACGAAAATCATCAGCATCGCAGGTATAGTCTATCGTATCACTTTCGCTATTTGAATCAATATGTATTGGATTCTCATCTCGATTTAGTCTTATAAAACCAAGTGATTCTTTAATTACTTCTTCCCACGTCAAATACTTAAATCCTTTTCCTGATTCAACGAAAGCTTCAAGTGTATCATTTATTAAAATCTTGTAGTATTTTGTATGTCTCTCCAAACATATGAAATGAAACAAAGCATAATCCGGTTTATCAAGAAATGGTTTTATGAATTCAGGATTTGTAATGTTATTTTTAAAGTTAATATCTGAGTAGAATAGATTTTGAGGAATACCATTTTCGAGAAGTTCGAATGCATCAATTGCGAATATCATACCGATTCCAAGATCCTTTGGATTTCCTTGTTTGCCATAACCAATAATAGAAATATGAATAAACAATCCTAAGAATATGGTTTTTAATGCTTTCATGGTCGTTGTTTAGTATTCTTTTCTCTAGTCTTAATCATTTATCTCTGCAACTTTATCAGATACTTTGGTTTTAATCTCTGACAAAGTGTTTTTATACTCTTTTGAATTAGATTGCAATCTTTTTGTTGTACGCTGAAAATAGCTATCAATATCATTTTCATAGTCAATTCCAGAGGCATAGAATTCAAATGCAATATTATCAATCATGATATTTTTTTCAATGTTATCAAAATCCATGTATTGACTTAAGCAAAAATCAGGATTTAACTCAAAAAATGTTTTTATGTATCCACCAAGTACTTCAGACAATGCCCCATCTGCTTGTCGAGAAATTTTCCGATATACTTGAAAATAATACTCTCGTTCTTTTTTGTCATCAGACATTAATTTTTCAAGACATTTAAAAGTTTCTTCATTGTCAGATGGTTTTACCTTATCATCTAGTATCAATTGGGCAAACTCTCGAATTGAAATTGTATCCTTCGAAATCGCTTGCGTTGTTTCAGATGCAGTATTAGTATTTATCTCTGTTTTTGAATCAAGAGAATCAGTTAGAATTTCATTATTCACCTGTTTATCAGCACTATTTTTACATGAATAGCTGATAATCAAAATTGCTAATATGTATGCAGAATGTCTCATATTATTGTTGCCAACGTTCCCGCGGTATGCTGTCGTGGCAGTTTCTTTCCGGTAGGATAGGAACTGTCAGGACAAAAGAGACAGCCCGCAAACGTTGAATTATTTTGTTTAAAAGTACTGCCATGCAGTATGACCGTGTGTTGTAAATAGTGCCTTCTTTTGTTCTCTCACGGGTGCTCTTTAAATTGATGCTCCACAAATTAAACACTCCGGC
>NZ_JBHMVA010000029.1:0-8242 GCF_042436675.1 Quyinboa ferrireducens
TCCTGGCGTCGTTTTCGGCTTGACAGTCTCCACTTCGTGGGACAGTCAACCGCACGACACCATACCGCGGGAACGTTGGGCACAATATTAAAAACCAAGATATTATGAGCTATCACAGAAAATTGATTGACCTTTCTTTACTAAACATTAACATTGAGAATCCGAGATTTGAAATGGTCGGAAATCAGAGAGATGCAATTAAAACTATGATTGACGACCAAAAGGAAAAACTAATAAAATTAGCTGAGGACATTGTAAATGAGGGTTTAAATCCCGGTGACCCGATTTTCATTACAAAACATGAAAAACAGGACGGAGAATTCAATGTCCTCGAAGGGAATAGAAGAGTAACCGCGTTGAAATTACTTGAAAATCCAGAGTTAATTTCAGACAAACATAAATCGCTATTAAACAGATTTAAAAAGTTGTCTGAACAATACGCAAAAGCTCAAATTGAGAAAATTCCATGCGTTTTATTTGATACTGAAAAGGAAGCTGAACACTGGATTGAATTAAAACACACTGGACAAAATGACGGAATTGGTACAGTTGGTTGGGATGCACAGCAAAAAGCAAGATTTGATGAAAGAGTAAAAGGCAATTCAAGTTTTGCCTTACAAATCATAGACTTTTTAGAAAAAGAAGAAAGCGTTGATAGTGATTTGAAAATGAATCTCCGCAAAGTGAAATCATCTTCATTACAGCGTCTTGCAACCGACCCTGATTTTAGAAGAATGGCAGGGATAGATATAAAAGATGGAAAAGTAATTACTCATTATGTACCATCAGAAGTAGCAAAATCTTTAAGCAAGGCGGCAAATGATTTATTAAAAAAAGACTTCACTGTTAAGGATATCTACTACAAAGATGACAGATTGAGATATTTGGAAACTTTTAAAAAGACAGATTTACCTGACAAGACGCAAGAATTAGCCGGGGATTGGGAATTGATTAGTAATATTCCACCTAAAAAAGCAGACCCCAAGAAAGTTGCGGAGAGCAAGAAAAAGAAAAGTAAATCATTGATTTCTAACCGCCATACAATTATCCCTAAAAGCACAATAATTCCAATTAGTCAACCAAGAGTAAATAAAATATACTATGAATTAAAAGACCTTGACGTAAAGGATTTTGAAAATTCAGCAGCAATAACTTTTAGGGTATTTATTGAACTGTCGATGGACAGTTACATTGAAAAATTCCCTATTCAGGGAGCAAATAATAATAGTAGGTTAAGTCACAAATTAAAATCTGTTGCAACTGACCTCGAAACAAAAGGAATCCTTGATAAGAACAAATTGAAAGGTGCGTATACAGCATCTACGATGAAAGACAGTATTTTTTCAATTGATACTTTTAATGCTTTCGTTCATAATAAAGATTTTCATCCAGACTCGGAGTCACTTAAAAAAAATTGGGATAATTTAGAAGTCTTTTTCGTTAAACTATGGGAATTAATATAACAAATAGCTTTTACTCTCCATTAAGATATCCTGGAGGTAAGGGGAAACTATCGAATTATATTCAGCTTTTAGTAGAATATAATCTATTAACTGACGGCCATTATGTTGAGCCATATGCTGGAGGAGCTTCTGTAGCTTTATCTTTACTTTTTAATGAGTTTGTTCGTACAATTCACATTAATGATTTTGATTACCGCATATATTCTTTTTGGCATTCCGTCCTTTATGAAACTGAAAGTCTTTGTGAAAAAATAAATAAAACCACAATTGATATTGATAATTGGGAAATTCAAAAAGAAATTCAGAAAAATCCGGAGAATTACAACAAACTTGAAATAGGTTTCTCTACTTTCTTTTTAAACAGAACTAATCGGTCAGGAATTTTAAAGGCAGGAGCGATTGGTGGAAAGGAACAAAATGGGGATTGGAAACTTGACGCAAGGTTTAATAAGGAAGACTTAATTCAGAGAATTACTAAAATTAGTCGTTTTAAAAATAGAATCAGACTATATAACCAAGATGCATCTGAATTAACATTGCAACTTTCAAAAACACTTCCTGAAAAAACTCTCTTCTACTTTGACCCCCCGTATTACAAAAAAGGCAAAGACCTTTACATTAACTTCTATGAGCATCAGGACCATTTACAAATTTCAAAATTGATTAGTGAACTGCCAAATAAATATTGGCTGGTTTCATATGACAATAATGAAAACATAAGGAAATTCTATAACTCATTTCTTCAACAAACATATGAACTAAATTATCACGCAGCTAATGCGACAAAGGGAACAGAGATATTGATTTATTCGGACAATTTGATTGTTCCCGAGATATTAAATCCAACTGATAAAGCTGAAATTAAAAAAATTGATAAAGCTGGACTTTCTGGAAATTGGATTGAGAAAAGAAATTATTTCTCCAACAAGTGTCAATCATTACTTTGAAAAATGAAATTAAAAAAGAATGGAAGAAACTAATTGGATTGTTATAACTGGGCCGCCTTGTTCCGGTAAATCAAAAGTGTTAGAAAGACTATCTTTTCTAGGATATAAAGTTTATCCTGAAGTATCTAGGATTCTAATTGATAATCATACAAGTAACAATATAAATATTGAAGAATATCTCAAAAATAAAAAGGATTTCGAACAGGACATTTTAAGTCTAAAATTACAGTTAGAGAAACGAACTAATAAAAACGATATTTATTTTTTTGATAGAGGTATGATTGACAGTTTTGCGTTTATAAAGTTCTATAATGTTGAACTTGATGATTTCGATAACTATTTAAATTACAGATATAAAAAAGTCTTTTTCCTCGAACCCGTACCTTATGAAAAGGACAAGAATAGATTTGAGAACTATGAACAAAGCAAGCAATTAGCCAATGAATTACAGTCTGCATATAAGAAATATAAATATTCATTGGTGAATGTTCCTTTAATGCCAATAGACAAACGTGTTGAATTAATAATCAAAAATATATAATCATATGCCTACAAATATTGAATTAAAAGCTAAAGTTGGAGATTTTGAATCCTTTATTGAAAAACTAAAATTCCTTAATCATTCGCAAATTTTCCAAGAAGATTTCTATGTAAATGTTAACAACGGAAGATTAAAACTACGAAAATCAAGTTTGAATAATCCTCAATTAATCTCCTACGAAAGAGAAAATTCCTTTAATGCAAAAGAATCACATTATAAAGTTTATACATATAGTTCTAAAGAAGAATTTTCTCTCGCATTTAAGAACTTTCGAAAAAACTTTGGCTTTAATAGCATTGTCAAAAAAAAGCGAGAATATTACCGTTTTGAAGATATAAGGATTCATTTAGATGAGGTTGAGAATTTAGGGAAGTTCGTTGAAATTGAATTGGTAATTAATGATTTGAAAAATATTATTCAAGAAAGAGAAAAAGCCTCTTCATTCTTTCATGATTTTTTAGGTATTCCAACAAAAGATTTAGTTGACAAATCGTATTCTGATTTAATATAAATCCATCTATTATGTATCATATAGAAAACAGCCAGCTAAGAGTTTGTGGTAGATATATTCGTCAATCTAGGAATAAAGACGTTTTTGGTAATTCAAGATTAATAATTCTTCAACATATATTGTCTGATACAAGTGAATTAATTGGTCTTTTAGTTGACGCAACCGCCGAAATATTCGCACTTATAGCAAAACCTTACTCCATAGACGAGAAAATAGCTAAGGACTTAGAAAAGTCTGGTATAAATTTGATTCGTAAAAGCTATAAGGAGTTAGAAACAACTGATTTTCTAATGAAATTAATAGATTCAGCAGTTGAGAAATCTAAAATTGATGGTAAGAAAATATTAATTATCGAAGTTGGTGGATATTTTGCAAACACACTTTCACAATTAAAAAAAGAAAGTCTTGAATATATTGCTGGTGTTGTTGAAGATACAACATTTGGACATAATAGGTATTTAAATTTGATGGAACAAATTGATATTCCAATATTTTCTGTTGCAAGGAGTCCACTAAAAGAAATTGAAGCAATTTTTGTCGGTGATTCAGCAGTCTCAGCGATGAATCAAATATTACGTGAAATTGGTTCAACAATTTCGTCTAGAAGAGGTCTTGTAATTGGATATGGAATGATTGGTAAAAGTATAGCCAATTCCTTAAGAGCTAAAAACGTGCACGTTAATGTTTATGATAAAGAAGACCACAAAAATCTAGGAGCTTTTAACCATGGTTTTCAAATTCATAAAAAGCTTGAATTGTTAAAGAAATGTGATATAGTTTTTTCTGCAACAGGTACGAGCGCAATGAGTTTGGATGATATAGAAAACTGCAAATCAGGCTGTATTCTTGTCAGTGCGGGTTCCAAAGATATTGAATTTGATGTTGAAGGATTACGAGATTTAGCAATAAAAAGAGAAACACCTGCTAAATATATTGAAAAATTTTATCTGCCTTCAGGTAACTTAGTTTATCTCGTAAATAAAGGGACTGCAGTAAATTTTTTAATAAAAAGTGTCCCCGATGAAATTATAGATTTAGTTTTTTCAGAAATTATTCTTTGTTCTATACTTCTACTAAAGAAATTTAAAGAATATCCCGTGCATTGTATTAATACTACACCTGGGACATTTATGAATGAGATTTCTAAGGACTGGTTAAAAGATGTAAATAGATAAAATACTGTGCCCAACAATCTGTATATGTCATAGCCGGTTTTGTGGGTAATTTGTAGGTAAATCACCCGCATCCACTTCATCTCGGTTTGACAGGAAAGTAGCCCGCAGTCGGCTACGCCACATACAGGTGACCGTTGTGGCCAATAGAAAGAAGAATACAGATATTAATATGAAATACATTTACCTAATATTTTTGACATTTTTAAGTTGTAATTCTACCAAAACAAATAATGGATTTATAATTAATGACAATTTGATAAAACCATTTAATCGCAGTGAATATTTGAATCCTGAAAATACTGATATCAATTTTATCCAAATTGCACAATACACTATAGATTTAAATGGCAATAATAAACTTGATACAGTAAAACTTTATAAAATTAAAGATTGGACAGATCCGGGCGATTTTCAGCAAATTGAAGTTGTTTTAGATAATAACCAAAGTATTGTGAAACTTGCTTTGAAGGCTGGGTAAAATTTGGCAAAAATTACAACGTAAATAATAGTCTTAGAAAACTAAATAAAATTGATAGTGATTTATTATTAATAACAGACTTTGATTCAGATAGAAGATTGATTTTTTCTTTTGGTTGGGTTTATGAAAATAAACCAGGAATACTGACTGTCATTGACTCAAATGGACAGAAACCAAAACTCATATTTAACGACCATTTCGAACTTGAAAAAATAGATAAGAAATCATTTATGGGATTGTTTGAGTTTGGAGCAAAAAGCAAGTCTATAGAATTGATTGATAATAAATTCGAAATTAAATAACTACTGGCCACAACACGCGGTCATAGTGCATGGCAGTACTTTTAAACCAAATAATTCAACGTTCGCTGCAAGCGCCTTTCGTCCTGACAGTTCCTTTCACGGGTGAAAGAAACTGCCACGACACCATACCGCGGGAACGTTAGGCATAATAATATTAACAAAACCTCAATATAATACTATGAATCTTAGAGTTTTGTCTCTGACCTTAATTTTAATTTTTACTTATGGCAACGATTATAGCGCTGCTGAAAGAATCAAACCATCACATAAATCATATGGGAAAAAACTTACTAAAAGAAAAGCTAAGAAATTAAATTCAATTTTCTTAAAATGGTCCCAACAATCAATCCCCAGAAGTGATATTGAATTAGAGAATATGGACTCAATCACCAAATGTGCATATGATATCTATGAGAAATTATTTTCAGATACGACAATCCTTGATATAAAACCTACACAGTTTCAAGATAAATACTTATTCATTAAACCAATCGAAATAATTGTTGCAGAACCAACTGACAGTCTACCGAAAGATACTACCGATAACTTTTATCCGAAAATTATTGCACAAGAAAGATTTACTATCCAAAAGTTTAAACCCAAAGTTGAGTTAAAAAACAGAGATTTAATATATTTAAATCCAGAAATAGAACAGGAAATCAAGGTTTTATATAAAAAATATAATAAAAGAGACCTTATTAAGCTAGTTGACAATCGAAGTTTTGAATATATTTATCGTTGCGGAGAAATCTACTCTCATTCTAATATTGAAAAAATAGTAATCATTCCAAACACTAATAGTTTTATTATTACCTATACTATAAAAAAATATATAAGTAGTTTTTCTATGTATGTAACGTTACAAGATGTCTGGATAAGAAAGAATGCAGATAGTTATATCAAGATTGCAAATGGAACAAAAATGGATAAACTTATAGTCTGGATATATTAAAAATTACTATGCCTAACACGCGGTGCATAGTGCATGCGGTTTCTTTTAACTTGCAAAACCGTATTCATCATGGCGTCGTTTTCGGCTTGACAGTCTCCACTCCGTGGGACAGTCAACCGCACGACACCATACCGCGGGAACGTTGCCAGTAATTTGACCAAATCAAATGAAAGTCACCAAAAAAGATGTTGAAAAGTTAATTGAATTGAAGAAAGAAAATACTTTTTTCAATCACTTATGGAATGTCTTTTCCCGAGATTTTAGACCGAAAGGAGAAGTTAGTCAGAATGAAATAAAAATTTGGAGACAAAATATATGGAATGCAACTTTCTACCCAATATTCATATTTAAATTTAACGCAAATAATCATCTGACAAATATTACTGACAAGTTAAATCCAATCGGAAAAACTTTTATTGGAATCATTGCATTAGGATTTCTTTATTTGATTTTACCTAAAGACTTTGATGACTTTAATTTCATTGGGAGTTGGCCGATTATAATTTTTATTTTAGTTTTTTCATCAATAGTTGTTATGGTTGCGAGAATGGTTTACAGATTTGAGAAAAAGAATCAACTTGAACAAATTCTGGAACTTTTAGACGTAGAAATCGAGGAAAGTAAACAAAAAAAAGAATGGTCTCTAAAAAATATTCTAATAAGATTATTCATATATCCATTTTGTTTATTCTTAATCGGACTTAACATCTTTCTGATAATCCCGAATAGACAATACATTCTTGCGTTGGGAACTTTTATATTTGTTGGATTTTACTTAGTAGCGGATATAAAAATGATATTAAAAAATAAAAAAACTACTGGCAACACGCGGTCATAGTGCATGGCAGTACTTTTAAACCAAATAATTCAACGTTCGCGCAAAGCACTTTTCGTCCTGACAGTTCCTTTCACGTGTGAAAGAAACTGCCACGACACCATACCGCGGGAACGTTGTGCCCAATGCTGAAAAAAGAAGGAGAGTTATGAATAGAAGTATTTATATAATGCTATTGTTATTATTTATAACAAAAATCTATGGACAAGATAAATATTTAAATCCGTGTATAGGTTTAAGTACTGATATTGAGCAAATAAAGAGATACAATGAAGATTTGGATAAAATAATTAATTCTAAACTGTCTACTAACTATAAGGTAAGATTTATTGCACAACCATCTTTTTCTTCTGAATATTGCTTTCAAATTGAAAAAGATTCACTTTACAAAATTCAGTCAATTATATTTCAAGAAAATCTATGGAGCTCAAAAAATAGAGACTCAGTTAGATTTCAACATTTTGAAAATATTATAAATTATAACCTTGCATTAAAAATAGACGACTTATTTGATAAGATTACAAGTTCTGCAATGAATAGAAATGAGTATTTTGGAGGAGGAGAAGATGGACAAATATATATTTTTTATAAACAGACAGAAACAGGAGAAAAAAATTGTGGTGAATGTTGGTCTCCTTCTGAAGGAACGCCACTATTTGAATTAGTATCAATTTGCAATACTTTGATCAACTTGTCAAAAAATGAAAATTCTGACAACACAAATCTTAATGTTCAAATTGATAAATTATATAACGACATTGAATAAAAGCACAGGGCACAACACGCGGTGCATAGTGCATGCGGTTCTTTTAACTCGCAAATCCGTATGCATCCTGGCGTCGTTTTCGGCTTGACAGTCTCCACTTCGTGGGACAGTCAACCGCACGACACCATACCGCGGGAACGTTGTATGTCATTTTGAATGAGAAAAATAATCTTCATATTGATTTTAATTCTAACAACTTTAAGTTGTCAAAGAAATAATTCCCAAAGTAGCAAAGTTCCTGTTGAGTATTATTATGTGCAATATAACTTGGA
>NZ_JBHMVA010000030.1:0-5840 GCF_042436675.1 Quyinboa ferrireducens
TATTTACAACACACGGTCATACTGCATGGCAGTACTTTTAAATAAAATATTACAACATTCGCGGGCTGTCTCTTTTGTCCTGACAGTTCCTTTCCCGTCGGAAAGAAACTGCCACGACAGCATACCGCGGGAACGTTGTGTGTAATAGTAAAAAGAATGATAATTACCTATAAGAGAAATTTGGATGATTCAAATATTAAAGACGTACAACATCTTGTTGGAATCTTGATTGAAAATGGATTGACAATAATCGATAAAACAAATATGAAATTTACCGAGAACTTTAACTTCTCAACTAACACAGGAAAGAATAGATCAAAAATCTTTTATCCTTTATTGAAAGGAGAATTAAGACTTATTCCTGAAAAGAATTTAATAACCTGGAGACTTCACATTGAAAGCATTTTTTTCAAAGCGTTGATTTTAACTATTGCTAATATCTTGATTTGGAAATTTCTTTTAATTGATAATTCCATTATTTCATTAACCATTGGTATAACTTTGGGAATTATTTTATTCGGAATCAACATAATTAATCTGAGTAATCGAGTTGATAGATTAACTGAAAAAATGATTGAATAATAATAACAACTACACACAACACGCGGTGCATAGTGCATGCGGTTCTTTTAACTCACAATACCATATGCATCCTGGCGCCGTTTTCGGCTTGACAGTCTCCACTTCGTGGGACAGTCAACCGCACGACACCATACCGCGGGAACGTTGTAGCAAATTAAAGTATAGGTGCATGCACAAATTATTCTTCGGACTTATCAGCCTAAGTATCTTGTTGGGGTGTAAACGAGCCCCTGACTTGTTCTTCATCAATGATAGAGAAGATTTTTTATATATGGTGGAATCCACAAATGTACCTCCCCTAAGACAAGACAGTGCTAATTATTATCTAGGTAGCATAAATAAACTTAAGTCTGGACACATCTATAGGAACTTTGGAGTTATAGAACAGAATGGATTTTATTCCGCAAATGTATTCCTAGTAAATGACACCCTTCCTCACAAACGAGATTATGAATTCTTACTTATAACATACGATGATAAGCATAATGTTATAGACTCATATAGCTTAGCAACATTGGATGATAATACGAATAAACTCTGCGTTGGTAGTATAAATTCCTATTTGACTATTTCGACTATTTGTGGTAACACAAAAGTTGTAAAAGAAATAGATGCAATGGGCAATATTAGAGAGTATTCGAGCTGGTGATAAAAATTAACTTGCTACAACACACGGTCATACTGCATGGCAGTATTTTTAAATAAAATATTACAACATTCGCGGGCTGTCTCTTTTGTCCTGACAGTTCCTTTCCCATCGGAAAGAAACTGCCACGACAGCATACCGCGGGAACGTTGGGCCCAAGGGCGAAAAAGGGAGTTTAATTTCGCACTGAACTGAGCGGACAATTTCAGCACGAAATTTTTTTCGGCGTTTATGAGACATCTTTTTGAAGAAAATTTTTTCAGACTTTGACCTTGTTAATCGGAATGACCTCTTTCCTTCATGCTGACTTTTGATTTTCAAACTTGTTTTTGACTGATAATACAAACTGACTGTTCGTTTTCGAAAGATTTGCAAACCTTGAGTCTCAATTTATCGTGAAAGACTTTTATGCATTGAAAGTTGTGAACCAAACCAAACGTTGAGTTTGACTTTTTTAGATTAGAGATTAGAATGATTGACAGTTCATTAAAACCTGACTGTAAGTTTATCAGTTGAAAAATTTGACTGAGATAAAATATTTAAGAAACCCCAGGGCCCAACACACGGTAATAGTGCATGGCAGTATTTTAAAATAAAATAATTCAACGTTCACTGCCAGCTCTTTTCGTCCTGACAGTTCCTTTCCTACCGGACAGAAACTGCCACGACACCATACCGCGGGAACGTTGGCATCCATTTAATGGAGCATAGCAAAAAAATGAGAGAAAAAACAATTATAAAATATATTCTACTTATTATTTTTACAGGATTTCAATACTCTTGTGATACAAACCAGATTGAATATAAATTCGAAGATTATCTTTCAGCAAAAGAAAGCGGTATATTTGATACTAGATGGATTCCAAGTGATTTGATTAATAAAGATATGACTGAAATATATCTACGAACAAATCTGGACTTGAATAACTGTTTCTTTTCATTTTATACAACTGATGAACAAATTGATTCGATTGACAAAATGATGACTCCAATTTGGACAAAATTGAATAAACCAGTTGGACTTAAGATTTCAAAAAGTTTAATCGACCAATCTAATGATTTGGATTTTTTCCTAATTAAACAAATAGATCAAAGTGATTCAGTATTTATTGCTATTGATAGAGAAGATTCCAGAGTATTTGGATTACGGAAATAAAAGATTGATATAAAATAAATAGAAATTTAAACGTATGCCAACACACGGTCATAGTGCATGGCAGTACTTTTAAACAAAATATTTCAACGTTCGCAGCCGGCTCCTTTCGTCCTGACAGTTCCTATCCTATCGGACAGAAACTGCCACGACACCATACCGCGGGAACGTTGGCATGCATTGTAAAAGGATGAAAAAGATCATAACAACAATATTGATTATTTTAATTATACATTCTTGTGTAGATAAGAAAATACCTACATATGATTTAAATGGACTTAATACATTTTTGGGTAAAGAAAAATCTGAATCTTTAAATGAGACTGTTTCATCTTTTGATTCTTTCCTCAAAATGAATTTTCCTGAGGACTCTGACTTTAACAGCCGAGCAAAATCCTTTTTAAACTACATTATAAAAAATAAAACAGCTGATAATTCTTGGATCATAGATACAGTTGAAACCGTAAAGATTTTTGATAATTTGGAAGCCAGTGGAATGAGAAAAGAAATATTTCTTTATGGATATGAAGAAAAGAATTATAAGATGACTTGTAATGCTTATTATTTACTCTTACATCATGAGTCTCTTGATAATGATAAATTGTTCCAGGAAAATTTGGAAATCCCAACTATAAATGAGGGAAATATGTCAAGTACGGACAGCATTATTAATATTGAAAATGAAGATGACACTGATTTTGACAGTTTAGTTTCATTTAATATAAGAGGAGAATTTCTTCATGGGCTTTTAAAATTCTCTAAGAATGATACTTTGATTGACCAATATGCAGATGCCATTTACTGTGCTGAGGATTTTAGTTGGCCTTTTATTGCAAAAGTTTACTATGATATATTTCCAAATCTTGAAAATTCATTTTATAAAAGGATGCTTGTTGGAGACTTCTATATTTATATGATTAATACAAAAAACAAATAACAACGACATGCCAACACGCGGTCATAGTGCATGGCAGTTTTTTTAAACTAAATATTTCAACGTTCGCTGCCAGCTCTTTTCGTCTTGACAGTTCCTATCCTATCGGACAGAAACTGCCACGACACCATACCGCGGGAACGTTGTGGGCAATTTTCTGAGAGAGCTGTTTTATGCTGAAAGAACAATTATATTAATATTTTATGAAAACTTTTAAGACTAGTGATATTTTTAAAACTTCATTAATCTTCCTACTCATCTTGATTAATTTCCAAGGATTTTCGCAAGCTGGTGATTACATGTTTATACCAGAAAACAAAATAAAGAAAAAGCAATATAGAGAATTTGTAGATCAAGAGATTATTAATGAATACGATAGAATTATAGCTGTTTACAAACTGGAAACTGATGATGCAAATAAACTTGGGCTGTTGCAAATAGAAAAAGCTTATATTCTAACAAATGACAAGTTAATTGAGTTTATGAAAATCGGTGATCGTATTACAAAAAATACGATACTGATAGATAAAATCTTGAACATAAGTCTTGACCCAACTCTTAAGGTTATAGAATTTGAGGATATTACGTACTACTGTAAGTTAAAAGAGGAACACCTTTACGATAATGTTGAAAGTTATACTGGTACTTTTAATTCATTTGATGGAAAGCAATTCTATTCCTTGTTAATGGATGTATGGAATAAAACTAACTCATATAATCGCCTGAGACAAATCTATACTCGCTTTTATGATGAAAAAGGAAATAAAATACCGACACACAGTGAATTGATTGAAAAAGAAAAAATAACTGAACTTAAGAAAGAGATTGGAGAGTTACGGCAATTAACGGTTAGTGACTACTCAAACTTATATTTTATTAATGAAAACCCCCTTATTAAGATACGGTACGATGTTGCGGATAGCATATATGTTGTGACTAGGATAGTTTTGGACAACTTGCCAGAAGATCTTGAATCTAGAAAAGTTGCAATAATGAATTATGAAATATTGATAAGGGATAAACATGAAATTCCATATCAGGATAACAGAGGTATAACCTATGTAGAGGCTTCTGAATTAGAAACAGATAATATTGAGAAGATAACTGATTTTATAAAAACAGAATAAACTGCCCACAACACGCGGTCATAGTGCATGGCAGTAATTTTAAACCAAATAATTCAACGTTCACTGCAAGCACCTTTCGTCCTGACAGTTCCTATCCTATCGGACAGAAACTGCCACGACACCATACCGCGGGAACGTTAGCCATAATTTTATGAGAGCATTCTACTACATATTAGCATTCATTTTGTTGACTTCTTGTACAAATCAAGACAAGATTGTTTCACTTGTTAAATATGAGAACAAGTATGGATTCATTGACAAAAAAGGAAACTGGATAATAGAGCCGACCTTTGATTCTTTAGGAATATTTTACGACGGATATGCCACGAGCTACCAAGATAATAAAATGGGCAAAATTGATTATAAAGGCAACTTGATAATTGATTATAAATTTGATTTTATCGGAAACTTCGAAAACGGACTTGCTTTAGTTATATTAAACGATAGTATAAACTATGTCGATTTGAAAGGAGAATTAAGGAGTTCAATTAACTTTTGGGATGGAGAGAGTTTTTCATGTGGACTTGCTCCTGTTCAACCAGAAGAAGATGGGAAATGGGGTTATATTAATGTAACTGGAGAATTGATTTCAACGATTATTTTTGATTACGCGGGAGATTTCAAAGACAATAAAGCAAAGGTTGAAATTGGAGAACAAGAGTTTTTGATAGATATAGACTTTAATATTAAAGATACTATCGAAACAACTAAAAGGATAAGGAACTTTCCATTGATAGGAAATTCTGACGGCAATTCTTTAGGTAAACTTAATAGTCGAGGTGATACAATAATGACTATGAATTACAAGTCCTTTGGATACAATCAAGACGATATTTTTTGGTTTAATAATGGCAAATATTATGGTCTTGTAGATACTACTGGAAAATTTTTATCGGAAACCCAATATGAATACTTAACATACTTTTCAGATAATGGCTTGGCTATAGCAAAGCTGAATGGAAAATACGGATATATTGATAAAAAATGCCAAACGATTATTAATTACCAATTTGAAGATTCTCGTGGATTCAAATATGGTTTAGCTGCTGTTAAGAAAAATGACAAATGGGGATTCATAAACGAAAAAGGAGATTTTGTGATAGAACCAAAATATGATTATGTTGGACATCAGTTTAGACCAATATTTTCTAAATACGAACCGATGTATGATTTTGATTATGAATAAAAAACTATGGCTAACAGCCGGTCATAAAACATTGCGCGGATTGTGCTAAATTTGAAAGACATAACATTTAATCAACAGCAGCAACGGCTTGATAAGAAAGTGCTTCGAAATGCGCAACGTTTCATACCAGCAAACCGTTAGCTGTCATATAGATGAAACTCAAAATACAATGACTAGAATTCTCAACCCAAAGAAGATTAAAACATATAAAT
>NZ_JBHMVA010000031.1:0-1945 GCF_042436675.1 Quyinboa ferrireducens
AAATGGGATAATAATGATTTTCTTTGCAGCCGCTTTTGGAAGGGGTAGAGGCCCTGGAGAGTTAGTCTTGAGTTTTGGTAAAAAATAAATCATTAATGATTTGGAGGCAAAGGAAAGAAGTATTAATTTTGCCACACTTTTTTCGGCCAATAAAAAACCGGGCCCTGCGCTTAGGTGATTTAGAGTGGTTGAAAGGGGTGAAAAAAAACGAAAGGCGCAATAAAGAGCGTAAACGTTCATTGAGGAATTGTAAAGTCTTATAATAAGGTAAGAAAAGAAATTTAAAACAAGCGAACCGTCATTCAATTGAAGAGCGAGGGGATCGAAGCTCTAAGGAAATATATAACTACAACGAAGAGTTTGATCCTGGCTCAGGATGAACGCTAGCGACAGGCCTAACACATGCAAGTCGAGCGGGATTAGATAGCTTGCTATCTATGAGAGCGGCGCACGGGTGCGTAACGCGTATGCAACCTACCTTTTACAGGGGGATAGCCCGGAGAAATCCGGATTAATACCCCATAAAATTACAGAACCGCATGGTTTAATAATTAAAGTTATGGCGGTAAAAGATGGGCATGCGTATGATTAGTTAGTTGGAGAGGTAACGGCTCACCAAGGCAACGATCATTAGGGGTTCTGAGAGGAAGGTCCCCCACACTGGTACTGAGACACGGACCAGACTCCTACGGGAGGCAGCAGTGAGGAATATTGGTCAATGGGCGCAAGCCTGAACCAGCCATGTCGCGTGCAGGAAGACTGCCCTATGGGTTGTAAACTGCTTTTGTACGGGAATAACCGTGGATACGTGTATCCACCTGCATGTACCGTACGAATAAGGATCGGCTAACTCCGTGCCAGCAGCCGCGGTAATACGGAGGATTCGAGCGTTATCCGGATTCATTGGGTTTAAAGGGTGCGTAGGCGGATATATAAGTCAGAGGTGAAATCCTGCAGCTCAACTGTAGAATTGCCTTTGAAACTGCATATCTTGAGTATGGACGAGGCAGGCGGAATGTGTAATGTAGCGGTGAAATGCATAGATATTACACAGAACCCCGATTGCGTAGGCAGCTTGCCAGGCCACAACTGACGCTGATGCACGAAAGCGTGGGGAGCGAACAGGATTAGATACCCTGGTAGTCCACGCCGTAAACGATGTTCACTAGCTGTATGCGATACACAGTATGCGGCCGAGCGAAAGCATTAAGTGAACCACCTGGGGAGTACGTTGGCAACAATGAAACTCAAAGGAATTGACGGGGGCCCGCACAAGCGGAGGAACATGTGGTTTAATTCGATGATACGCGAGGAACCTTACCTGGGCTTAAATGCAGAGTGCATAGATCAGAGATGATTTTTTCTTCGGACTCTTTGCAAGGTGCTGCATGGTTGTCGTCAGCTCGTGCCGTGAGGTGTCGGGTTAAGTCCCATAACGAGCGCAACCCTTGCCGTTAGTTGCCATCAGGTTAAGCTGGGGACTCTAACGGGACTGCCGGTGTAAACCGTGAGGAAGGTGGGGATGACGTCAAATCAGCACGGCCCTTACGTCCAGGGCTACACACGTGTTACAATGGCCGGTACAGAGGGCAGCTACATAGCAATATGATGCGAATCTCGAAAGCCGGTCTCAGTTCGGATTGGAGTCTGCAACCCGACTCCATGAAGTTGGATTCGCTAGTAATCGCGCATCAGCCACGGCGCGGTGAATACGTTCCCGGGCCTTGTACACACCGCCCGTCAAACCATGGAAGCTGGGGGTACCTGAAGTACGTTACCGCAAGGATCGTCCTAGGGTAAATCTAGTGACTGGGGTTAAGTCGTAACAAGGTAGCCGTACCGGAAGGTGTGGCTGGAACACCTCCTTTTTGGAGAGCAACCCCTTAATTTGCAAGGGGATGATTGGTTTGCTTGGTTTTTTTCTACCTTATTATAAGGCTTTATA
>NZ_JBHMVA010000031.1:2255-5606 GCF_042436675.1 Quyinboa ferrireducens
AGAAGAGTTCATTGACATGTTTGAGGGAAAGAGCTGAGAAAGTATTTTAAAGAAATATTTTTTTAGTTAGTAACAAGCGTTAAAGTAGAATATATAACAAACGACTACGACCTGAAAAAGGTCTGAAGAAGTTACTAAGGGCGTATGGTGGATGCCTGGGCTCCCAGAGGCGAAGAAGGACGTGACAAGCTGCGAAAAGCCGCGTAAAGGTGCAAATAACCATTTGATGCGCGGATGTCCGAATGGGGCAACCCGTTATACTGAAGGTATGACATCCTATTTATAGGAGGCGAACCTGGAGAACTGAAACATCTAAGTACCCGGAGGAAAAGAAAACAAAAGTGATTCCCGTAGTAGTGGCGAGCGAAGTGGGAATAGCCTAAACCGTATTTGTTTCGGCAAATGCGGGGTTGTAGGGCTGCGATATTTGGTAATAAATTGAAGAGGAAGCTATCTGGAAAGATATGCCAAAGAGGGTGAAAGCCCCGTACTTGTAAGGTTTATAATTGATAGCAGTACCCTGAGTAGGGCGGGACACGAGAAATCCTGTCTGAATCTGCCAGGACCATCTGGTAAGGCTAAATACTCCTGGGAGACCGATAGTGGACCAGTACCGTGAGGGAAAGGTGAAAAGTACCCCGAACAGGGGAGTGAAAAAGAACCTGAAACCGTACGCCTACAAGCGGTCGGAGCTGCATTTATGTGGTGACGGCGTGCCTTTTGCATAATGAGCCTACGAGTTAGTCGTCACTAGCGAGGTTAATTCTCTGGAGAGGAGTAGCCGAAGCGAAAGCGAGTCTGAATAGGGCGAAGCAGTTAGTGGCGCTAGACGCGAAACCATGTGATCTACCCATGACCAGGTTGAAGTCTCGGTAACACGAGATGGAGGACCGAACCAGTTGACGTTGAAAAGTCTTTGGATGAGTTGTGGGTAGGGGTGAAAGGCCAATCAAACTTGGAAATAGCTCGTACTCCCCGAAATGCATTTAGGTGCAGCCTCATATTAGTTTTGTAGAGGTAGAGCGACTGATAGGGCGCGAGGGCTTCACCGCCTATCAACCCCTGATAAACTCCGAATGCTACAAAATGATGTATGGGAGTGAGGGCGCGGGTGCTAAGGTCCGTGTCCGAGAGGGAAAGAACCCAGAGCATCAGCTAAGGTCCCCAAGTATATGCTAAGTTGACCAAACGCGGTCTGGTTGCTCAGACAGCTAGGATGTTGGCTTGGAAGCAGCCATTCATTTAAAGAGTGCGTAACAGCTCACTAGTCGAGCGACCGGGCATGGATGATAATCGGGCATAAGCATATCACCGAAGCTATGCTATTGATAGCAATATTAATAGGTAGGGGAGCATTCCAGCGACGTCGAAGCAGTATGGTAATGTATTGTGGAGTTTCTGGAAAAGCAAATGTAGGCATAAGTAACGATAAAGGGGGTGAGAAACCTCCTCGCCGAAAGACCAAGGATTCCTGATCAACGCTAATCGGATCAGGGTTAGTCGGGACCTAAGGGTAAGCCGAGAGGCGATCTCGATGGCAAAACGGTTAATATTCCGTTACCTGCTGTAACTGCGAAGGGGTGACGTTGCACTGACAGCCTTGCGTACTGACGGAATAGTACGTTTAAGGGTGTAGATATTGATTTTGGCAGGTAAATCCGCCAAAAGAGTCGAACCTGAAAGTACCGCGAGCCTACGGGCAAGCGGATAAAGGTGTAAGAGCAACCGAGAAAAACCTCTAAGCTTCAGGTTACAGGAGCCCGTACCGTAAACGGACACACGTAGTTGGGTTGAGAATACTAAGGCGCTCGAGTGATTCATGGCTAAGGAACTAGGCAAAATAGGCCCGTAACTTCGGGAGAAGGGTCCCCTGCAGCGATGTAGGGCGCAGAGAAATGGCCCAGGCGACTGTTTAGCAAAAACACAGGGCTTTGCTAATTCGAAAGAAGATGTATAAGGCCTGACACCTGCCCGGTGCCGGAAGGTTAAGGGGGGATGTTATCCTTTAGGGGAGAAGCATTGAACTGAAGCCCCGGTAAACGGCGGCCGTAACTATAACGGTCCTAAGGTAGCGAAATTCCTTGTCGGGTAAGTTCCGACCTGCACGAATGGTGTAACGATCTGGGCACTGTCTCAGCCATGAGCTCGGTGAAATTGTAGTTCCGGTGAAGATGCCGGATACCCGCGACGGGACGGAAAGACCCCGTGAACCTTTACTGCAGCTTCACATTGACACTGGGTAATTGATGTGTAGGATAGGACGGAGACAGTGAGCCGGCTTCGCCAGGAGTCGGGGAGTCATCCTTGAAATACGTCCCTTTACTTACTTGGTGCCTAATCCCTGTACGGGAGACATTGTGTGGTGGGTAGTTTGACTGGGGTGGTCGCCTCCAAAAGAGTAACGGAGGCTTCTAAAGGTGCCCTCAGGACGTTTGGTAATCGTCCGCAGAGTGCAATGGCACAAGGGTGCTTGACTGTGAGACCAACAAGTCGATCAGGTAGGAAACTAGAGCATAGTGATCCGGTGGTTCCGCATGGAAGGGCCATCGCTCAAAGGATAAAAGGTACTCCGGGGATAACAGGCTGATCGCTCCCAAGAGCTCATATCGACGGAGCGGTTTGGCACCTCGATGTCGGCTCGTCACATCCTGGGGCTGGAGAAGGTCCCAAGGGTTGGGCTGTTCGCCCATTAAAGTGGCACGCGAGCTGGGTTCAGAACGTCGTGAGACAGTTCGGTCCCTATCTGTCGTGGGCGTTGGAAATTTGAGGGGATCTGACACTAGTACGAGAGGACCGTGTTGGACGTACCGCTGGTGTACCAGTTGTTTCGCCAGGAGCATAGCTGGGTAGCTACGTACGGAACGGATAAGTGCTGAAAGCATCTAAGCACGAAGCCGGCCTCAAGATAAGATTTCCTTATAGGGTCGTTAGAGACGATGACGTTGATAGGCTGCAGGTGTAAAGGCAGAGATGTCAAAGCCGAGCAGTACTAATTGCCCGAAAGCTTCCAGACCGGTTGTAAGTTGTGTGTTATGATAGACTGCGAAGCGTTTGTTACAGACGATAAGAAGAATATTTACAAATAAATATGATTGAAGCTCTTTCCTGAAGATATGTTTTTTAATTAAGACACAAGAATCAAGAATCAAGACACAGGATTAAAATGTGAAGGCTTAAAGGTTTAAAACAAAAGAAATCTTGCTACTTGATACCAGATACTTGCTACTTAAAAACGATCTTAAGGTGGTTATAGCGTTGGGGTTCCACCTCTTCCCATTCCGAACAGAGAAGTTAAGCCCAATAGCGCCGATGATACTGCGTATTGTGGGAAAGTAGGTCGCCGCCATTTTA
>NZ_JBHMVA010000032.1:0-5481 GCF_042436675.1 Quyinboa ferrireducens
AGAGATTCCGTTAAGGTTTCAGAACTTTCTGATTATGGATATTTTAAGAGAATTAAATAAATTACTGTGCACAACACACGGTCATACTGCATGGCAGTACTTTTAAATAAAACATATCAACGTTCGCAGTCGGGCTATTTCGTCCTGACAGTTCCTTTCACGGGTGAAAGAAACTGCCACGACAGCATACCGCGGGAACGTTATAGGGCATTTAAAAACAGCGTCTTATGAAAGTCATCCTGCTTAATTTATTGATTCTTTTTTCTGTTTTTGCATTAGGACAAAATACATCTGATTCAATAAAATTATGGACAGTTGATAAATCTTTAATTGATAATGGAGAGTTTAAAAATTACTATCAATATGACGTAGGTTCATTCCTGTTTTATAACGGTAGATATGAAAACAATTTATCATTTTTGATTCAATCAAAAGACAATCATAAAATTCTTTATTCTGCAAAAGACACCTTATCTGATGCAATGATTCTTAAACCAAAATTCTTTCATAACCAAAACAATTCTCTGATAATAATTATGATTGAAGTTGCTGCAGAGTATAGTTGGGGACAAAAAATATTAATGATTAAAAATGGGACAATTAAAGACTTAGGATTTCTTGATTATGCCGTTGATATTGACAATGGAGAATCAATATCTGAATATTGTGAGTTCATTTATAAACAAAGACAAATTCAATTAATATTTAAAGATGTTCCAATAATAAATTGGCAAAATGAATCAGAGATAAGTGGGAAAGATTTAATTTTTGAATTTTGCAATGATGGCATCAAAAAAGTAAAGACAAAATGACCTCAGAAGATATATTGACAATATTAGAACTAATAGTTTTCATAATTTTAATTGCGTTCTCATTTAAAATGGTTTATGAGCATCTATTTAAAACATACAGATTTGAAATACAAAATCATTTTAAAAAAGATAATTGTACTGTAACATTAGTTCGAAAACCTAATACTAGTGAGAAAAAAATAAATCCTTTTAAGGAAAATAATTTCCAATTGAGAGGCTTTACGGTGAGTCCTAGAAAGATTTATAAATATCGAATCGTTGAATTCATTGACAATAATGGAAATAATCAAAAAAACTGGATTGAGATTACAATTAGATATTTACGAAAACCAAAATTAGAATTTAAATAAAAAACGCCCTATAACACGCGGTCATAGTGCATAGCAGTACTTTTAAACAATATAATTCAACGTTCGCAGCCAGCTCTTTTCATCCTGACAGTTCCTATCCTATCGGACAGAAACTGCCACGACACCATACCGCGGGAACGTTGGCACCAATTAAAATAAGAAAATTACATTAACAATTATGAAAGAAAACCTAAAGAATTTATTAATGTTCGTATTCTTAACATTTAATATAGTAGGATACTCACAAGTTGACAAAGTCCAAAAGATTTATGGAAATGGAGTATTACCAAATGAAGTTAAAATTAACAAAATTCAAAAGGCGAAAATAGACTTAAAACTGTTTTATGAAAATAGAGTTAAAATAATTAATGATAAATCTTTTGTAATAGAATCTGATTCGTTAGCATTGGTCTCAATATACAATACGAACGGTGGTGAAAATTGGCATATCGGAGAGGATTCAGTTTGGTTGGAAGGCCCCATTTATAGATGGGAAGGAGTAAAAGTTAAGAATCAACGTGTAGTAAGTTTAAATTTAGGACATGTGAATTTAATTGGTAATATTCCGCCTGAAATTGGTGATCTAACAGAAATTCAATTTATTAATCTTAAATATAATGAAATCTCATCAATACCATCAGAAATAGGAAACCTTAATAAATTAAGCTACCTAAATTTAGCATGGAATAAATTATCAATTATCCCCAATTCTATTGGAGATTTAAAACAATTAATTTACTTAGATTTTTGGGCTAATGATATTGAGAATGTACCATCCGAAATAAGCAATTTGGATTTGTTGGAGTATTTAGGTCTTGACGATAATAAAATTGTCAGTATTCCAACGGAGATTGGAACTTTAAATAATTTAAGAAAACTTTGTGTGCAAGGAAATAATTTAAATAATTTGCCGGATTTATCAGGATTAGTAAACATTCAGTGGTTATTTTTATACTCAAATAGTTTAACTTTTAATGATCTTACTGAAACAAACTTAGACTTTGATGAAGTAGAATGGGTAGTTTACAGTCCTCAAAAAAACATTATTTTGCCTCATCAGACCAACCAAGGGAATATCAGAATTATGAGATGTGTATTAAATGAGCCTGGAATAACCTATCAATGGTATAAATATCCTGATCAAATAATTGTTGGAGAAACAGAGCGAACAATAGAACTTAATGATTCATTTTATGGCTTAGTTTATTGTAAAAGTAAAAATGAAGACTACCCTGAATTAATTCTATCAACAGATTTGCTTGGAAGGAATAGTGGGTTAACTAAATTTTCATTGGCAAATCTTGAACCACCTATTAATGAAGGTGCTTTAATTGGCGAGTTTTCAAGAAATACCACAAACAATAATTTTTTTAATGGATATTATATATCAAATTTAACTTATGAAAGAATTGGTGTTATACAAATAGACCATGAAGATTTTGAGAAAAAGCTTACTCCAGTTGATAGCAATACATGTTCAACTTACCTAGGACCATTTGATGATGTAACTTTATATATTTCCATAAATAAGGATAATAGTGTTGATGTAGAAGTAGGACCTAACACTTGGGATTACGAATTGCATGGTATAGACTGGGGAACAAGTTCTTATAATCCGGAAAATGGAGAAATTCATCTCTTTTATGGTTATACCATAAATGATGGTGAAAGGAAATTTGAAGAAATATTTTCATACAATGAAGATCTGCATTTTCCCAAATATACATTAGCTTCAGGAGAAGGACTAAACCAAGGTGATAATGATAATTTCATAATTGAGAATAATGTTTTGAAAACAAGTAAATATCTTGATATTGATAACCAAAGTATTTATAGTGTTTATGTAAATATATCTGATTTGGTTTACGGAATAAATTATACCGAAGAATTTATAATCAATTTAAATACGAATCATATATCAACTAAAAACTATATCCAAAGTGCTCAATTTTATCCGAATCCTACTAATGGGATAATTAGTATAAAGGAAAGTTCTGAAATTAGTAATGTTAGGATCTTTGACTTAAAAGGGCAATTAATATATAGTATTAACTTTCTTAATAATGAAGCTACAATAAATCTTTTAGATGAAGAATGTGGTATGTATTTGATAATTTATAATAAAGATGAATCTTATTATTATCAAAAACTAATTCTTAAATAATAATAAGTAAATAACTGGTGCCAACACGCGGTCATACTGCATGGCAGTACTTTTAAACAAAATAATTCAACGTTCGCTGCCTGGCACTTTTTGTCCTGACAGTTCCTTTCCCATTGGAAAGAAACTGCCACGACAGCATACCGCGGGAACGTTGTAAGCCATATTGGGAACGATACTACAAACAATTAACTGATTTGATAAATTAATAGATGGCACAGATAGAATTTTTTTCTACGATTGAGGATGAAAACAAACTGATAACTCAGATTTCAAAGGACAATTCAATTAAATTCTCTGTGATTAAGAATAATCGACTGACCGAGTGGATTGATTCAAAAGATTTAATTGTGCCCGATTCTGAATCAAAATTTGAGATTTGTATTTGGAAGAGCGATTTAGGAAAATTAAAATGGTTAAACAATGAACCAAAAATAGATTCATCATCACATATTAGACTAGTGAAGTCTTTGTTTACAAAAGAACATTGGAGAAAAGAAAAAGAGCAAAATGATTTTAACAAAATGATCGATGATGAAAATTCTCCGATTCTCTATTATAAAAGAGGAGAAATAGAATATGATTATAAAATGCCAAATTTGATTCTTTCTCCGCAAACTAGTGTTGACAGATTAGGAAGTGATTTTAAAAATTGGTTTAACAGAATATCATCTTGGATAAGGCGGAATGGTGAAATGGTATACAATTGGAAAATGAAAGACAGTAAAATCCGTAATGATGATAGTTTTGCAAATACAATATACGCACTGCCAGATGCTTTGAAGATATTAAAATCTGACACCAAAAGATTTGCAATTTCGATTAATACTCGAGTATATGATAAATGAATAAAACGTTGATTAATAAATAAATACGGCTTACAACAGCGTATATACTGCATACCGCCCGCTATTTTGATAAGTTTGTGCTATGTTTTATTTTAGTGATTTTAATAAAAGGTGGTGCTGTTAGATAAGAATGGCGGTACGACAGCATATACGCGACACGTTGGCTGTAATTTTAGCGGAATGAAAAAATGAATTATGAAAGGATATCGATTAGGAACTATTAAGATAGATAACTCTAATCAAGAGATTAAACTAAACGGGGCAATTAATGAAAGTGAATTTCTTGTCTTGAGTGAGCATACTAAAAACTTATTTGCATTTAAGTCTCAACAAGAATTACACTCAATATTTATAATTAATTTTCTTGAATTTAATAATTTATTTGAACAGACAATTCATAAACTTCTAAAACTAAAACTTGATAGAGCTCTTTTAGATGAGAATCCAAAAGAACTAAAATTCATTTCAAGAAATGCGAACCGCCTTTTTTTAAACTTTTTAAGTTCTGGACGAACATTTTTAGATCACACAGAAACTTATTTGAAGAGAAAATATGGTAAACAATCTCCTGAATTCATAAAATTTAAAAATGAAACCACTAAACTATACGACAATTCTTTTGAATATCGATTTATGTATAAACTAAGGAATTATGCTCAACATTGTGGACTTCCAATCAACAATATTACATTTTCAATAAATAATGAAATTCAAGAAAACGTTTACAATAGAAAATATAATTTAAATCCAACTTTTATTAAACAAGAACTTTTAGATAGCTATGAAGAATGGGGAACTCAACTAAAAAATGATTTTAAACAAAAGCCAGAAGAAATTTCTGTTATTTCCGTAATAAAAGAATATTACAAAAATATAGATGAATTAAGCCAAACTTTATTGGCTATCGAAGAAGACTCACTCCAAACTAGTATCGACTATTTAGAAAATTTCACTAAACGATTCGGAGAACTTGAACAAAAGGGAAATATCCAGTTGTGTGTATTTTTCAATTTTGAGTTATCGAAACCTGATTCTTATGAAAACTCTAAATTTGAAACTTACAAGTTACCATTAAATCTAATAACTGAAATAAAGAAAAAACTACAGCCAACACGCGGTCATAGTGCATGCGGTTAATTTTAACTTGCAAAATTCATTCCGTATGTCGTCGTTTTCGGCGTGACAGTCTCCACTGCGTGTGACAGCCAACCGCACGACACCATACCGCGGGAACGTTGTGTGTAATGCAAAAAAGACGATTACCATGAAAAACAGAATTATAATTTTGATTTCTATCTTGACAATGATTT
>NZ_JBHMVA010000033.1:0-5160 GCF_042436675.1 Quyinboa ferrireducens
AATTTTACACTTGATTTAATCCATAAACAGTATGAAATTGGCTATTGGAAAAGAGAAAGTATTAAAAAACTGTTCTCTGAGGTAAGAAAGAGACAAGGTAAGTTATCAAATACTGATCATATAAAGTAAAAACAACAAGGCCTAACACGCAGTCATAGTGCATGCGGTTCTTTTAACCTGCAAATTCGTATTCATTCTGGCGTCTTTTCGGCTTGACAGTCTCCACTTCGTGGGACAGTCAACCGCACGACACCATACTGCGGGAACGTTAGGCTGCATTTAAAAAAACAGACATGATTGAACTTAGAAATTCTGATTTAGAGTCTCTGATTAATCGGAGAAATCAAATAACCAATGGAGAAAAATATTTTCTTGACTTCTTGATTGCTTTGTTGAAAGTTGAAAGTCATTATATGATTTGGCCATATGGACTTAATGATAATGACAGTCAAGTGGGTGAAAGAGTATTTGCTTATGAATTCTATCACCAATGGAGAAAAGTTTCAGACCAATTTCATTATGAAAATTTAATTATTAATGGAGAGATTAGAAAGGATGGTTCTATTTATAGACATGATAATCTTGGACAGGTATATCCTGATTTAATATTGCATGAGCAGCAAAACAATATGAATCAACAAAGGATTGCCTGTGAGATAAAAACTTCTAAAGCTATAAACCATACTAATGGCCGAAAACATTTTAAAAGAGATTTATTAAAACTTTCACAGTTCCATCGTGAATTAAGATTCGAATATTGCATCTTTTTACAAATAATGGATTTGGATAATTGTTTAGCTTCATCCATAATTCCTTACCTATTAAGAATACAAGAACAACTTAGTGATTTAGATTCAATATATTTAATTATTAAAGATTATGATATAGTTAAATATGACACACTACAAAACATAATAATAAACGCAGCCTAACACGCGGTCATAGTGCATGGCAGTACTTTTAAACCAAATAATTCAACGTTCGCAGTCTGCCCTTTTCGTCCTGACAGTTCCTTTCACGGGTGAAAGAAACTGCCACGACACCATACCGCGGGAACGTTAGCCACAATTTGGAAAAGAAAGATTAAAATTATTGATAATTCAATATATTGTACATATATTCGTACTATATAACGTACTAAATTAAATATTATGTTAGCAACTTCAATTTCTGACTTTAGAAAAAATATAAAGAAATATCTTGACTCTGTCACTGAGAATTTTGAGACATTGATTATTAATAGGGGAAAAGACTCTGGTGTCGTAGTTATTTCACTTGATGAATACAATTCATTGACTGCAACTCAATATGAATTATCTTCAAAAAAGAATGAAGAAAGACTTGATTCTGCAATTGATAAATTGAAAAATGGATCTTCGTTTCAAAAAGATTTAATTGACCTATGAAATACATTTTTGTTGACGAGTCTTGGGAAGACTATTTATATTGGCAAAAAACTAATATAAAATACGTAAAAAAGATTAATGACCTTCTTAAAGATATATCTAGAAACCCTTTTACCGGAATAGGAAAACCTGAACCCCTAAAACATAAATACAAAGGGTTTTGGTCCAGAAGAATAGATAATGAACATAGACTAATTTATGCAGTTAGAGAGGATGAAATTCTTATTGCTAAGTGTAGATTTCATTATGATTAAGAATAAACTGTGGCTAACAGCGTGTCATACTGCATATGGCTATGTTTAAACAGATAATTCCAATATTTAAATAAAACTATTTTGGCTTGACAATCCATATCCATTAGGATTGTCGCCATACGACAGCATACACGCGGACCGTTAGGCGCAAGCATGATCTATAAAAATACATTTAATGGGGAACTCATATCAACCTGAATATAAAACCAACCCTAAAAGGCTTAAATTGAAAGGAATTGGTTATTTTGGTCATTATGCATTCGTAATATTAATTCTTTCACCATTTCTATTAACGATTATTGAATATATAAAATATCTAAACGGAACTTATAAAGGGTTAAGGCCGATGAATGAGCTATTTGAAGGTACAAGCATTTTTATATTTCTAGCACTAATATTATTACTAATTCAAATTAGAAGATTAAAATTTAAGACCTTAGAAACAAATATCTCGGAAGAAAGCATAATTAATCTTTGTACAAAATTTGCAAAAGTCAATAATTTAGAAGTGAAACATGTGACAAAAAATGAGTTTGTTGCTACATCAAATGGTTTTTTAAGTTTTGGGACCTGGGGAGAAATGATAACTGTTATCATCATTGATAATATAGTGTATATCAACAGTATTTGTGATCCTTACAAAAGGCCAAATATTGTATCATTGGGAAAAAATAAAGCATACAGAAATGCTTTAAAGAAAACAATAATAAATGCCAGTGCCTAACACGCGGTCATAGTGCATGCGGTTTTATTTTAACCTGTAAATCCACTTTCCGTATGCCGTCGTTTTCGGCTTGACAGTCTCCACTTCGTGGGACAGTCAACCGCACGACACCATACCGCGGGAACGTTAGGCGCAAATTAAAGATGAAAAAAATACTACTGATAGCATATTGTTTTCTTATAATTTCTTGTTCCAGTACAAGAAAAGATGACCTTAAATCCAATGTTACAATTCGTGAAGTTTTTAATGACCAAGAGATTAAAGATTTGACTGTAATCTTGAATTTTTTCGAAGAACAAATTGCATCTCAAATAAGGAACGAGGCCCCAGATAAATTAGACTATTTTGAAAATTACCTAGCCCAATTAACAAGCGCTGCGAAAAGTGGGGAATTAATTTTAAAGATTCCATATATCAAGCAAGAAGAAATGTACAATCAAATTTCGGACTCAACTTTTAAGCAAATATGGACTTTTGGAAAATATTGGAAATATCAAAGTACTGATACATTAAAATACTTAGTTTATAACCAGAATGGAAAGTATATAAGATTCCTTAGCAAATTAGGAGAAAATGATCCAATCGTTCAAAGCTATTATCAAACGTTCATAGATTTTGGCGATTTAGCTCCAACTATGATTGCAAATATATTGATGAGATACAAAGAGTTGAATTTATCTGACGTTAGGATTAGATTGATGATAGCAATACACTATCTTACAATAAATGACCAATTCGAAAGAAAAGAAAAATATTAAAATCTGCGCCTAACACGCAGTCATACTGCATGGCAGTACTTTTAAATAAAATATTTCAACATTCGCAGTCGGGCTATTTCGTCCTGACAGTTCCTTTCCCGTCGGAAAGAAACTGCCACGACAGCATACTGCGGGAACGTTGTGCCTTATTTACGAAGAAACCTTCAAAATGAAATTAATTATCTATAAAACAGAGCACTAACCGAGTCATACAAGTTATATGATCCTTGACGGAATTGAATGGAATTGGCTTTGGTCTTTTTGATAAAATTTCCAATTCAGAGGTTATTTAGATAATTAACGAGAAAATTGGAAGTATTTATCAATTCTAACTTTTTAAATCAGTGTCGATGTTTGATTTTATAAGGAACTTAATAAGTAACGCATGGTATTCTTTAGGTGCTGTACTTGCAGTATGGTTTATATTATACCTTATATTAATTAAACTATTTTCTCTTAAAAAGGCTACTTGGATTAGATTTGAGTATATCTGGATTAGTATAGGATTTTTAGCAGTAATGACAATAATTGAAGATAACAAAAAAGAATTTATTAGACAAGAATTAGAATATGTCAATAGTTGGATTGATAGAGACAGTGAATCTATACTTTTTCTAACTAGTGGGCAATATCATTGTATCCAATTCAATCATAATAAGATGATGCATACCAAAATTGAGTTTGATTCTATACAATCAAGACAAGACAGTATTTGCATATGGACGAAGAATGTTTACAAAATTATTGATTCAACTTATAAAGACGATACTATTAAAAAAGTGGAGCTACCTCCTTTGAATATAAATAATCCTGAGAATAATGACACATATAGAGAGGTAATGAAAACATTGAAGAGTTTGAATGAAAATATTGCTAAAAAAAATATAAATATTGAAAAACTAAAAACTACTTTTTGGAAGGATTTTAAATCAGGCTTCGGGGTTCTCCTTCTTTTTTTAGCTTTTGGACTACGATTAACAATTATTTCTTACAAGGTGATTGATGAAAAAACAAGGCACAACACGCAGTCATAGTGCATGGCAGTATTTTTAAATAAAATAATTCAACGTTCGCAGCTGGCTCTTTTCGTCCTGACAGTTCCTTTCACGAGTGAAAGAAACTGCCACGACACCATACCGCGGGAACGTTAGGGGCAATTTATAAAATCTAATAACCATTTGATTTATAATTATAGAGAATATTATAATCAGAAGATTTGAATAATATACGTACAATTTTAGCAATGACAACATGAAAAATAGTTTGATTAGTATTTTCATAATTTTTTTTACTGTAGCATGTAATAACGATTATAAGTACAATAAAAAAGCAAATCTTTTAATTACTAATAATATAGAAAAGATTACAAATGATAAAGCAAAGTTAGAATTCATTAAAGCTACAAAACAAATTGACCGAAGTAGATTCTTTAAAGCCAAAAAGCATTTAGAAAAAGCATATGAATATGAGAGTAATAATCTTATAATAATTAATGCTTTTGCTAATAATGAGACAAACTTAGGCAACTATGATTCAGCAATTAATCTTTACGAAAAAGCTATTAAAAATGACAGTACATTTTATGAAACGTACGCAAATTATGGAGTTCTTTTAAATAGTTTAGAAAAATATGAGAAAGCTAAAATTATAATGATTAAAGCCGTGACTCATCATAATTATGAAAATTTATTTGATTCTATAATCAGCTATAATTTAGCACTTTCATATATAGGTTTAAAAGATTATGGAAATGCTCTAAGTTTTGCTAAAAGATCTTTATCCTATTGTACAAATGCAACCATGAGACAAGAAATTGAAGATCTAATACGACATATCGAAAAGGTTAATGAAAAAGAAAATTAAACAGCCCCTAACACGCGGTGCATAGTGCATGCGGTTGTGTTTTAACCTGCAAATCCAAATTCCGTATGTCGTCGTTTTCGGCTTGACAGTCTCCACTTCGTGGGACAGTCAACCGCACGACACCATACAGCGGGAACGTTGTACCCCATTTAAGA
>NZ_JBHMVA010000034.1:0-5073 GCF_042436675.1 Quyinboa ferrireducens
AAGGAAAGGATTGATATCAGTGATCAGCCAGCAGGAATATATCTGATCAGGATTATCCAGAATTCTGAAGCAATTGCAAATATGAAACTCATAAAACAGTAAATATTGTTACATTACGTTAGGGAGGCTGTCCATTTGGACAGCCTTTTTTTGTTTTATCCTGATCAGTTATTTGAAAACCAGTATTCCTTCTGTTAGAAAATTGTATTAAAAAATAATATCAATAAAAATTAGGTTGATATAGTCCGTGAATATCTGTGATCAAAATATATATATGCGTTATAGTTAATTAAATATTAATTAATCGATATTTTAAATTAAAATAATTTGTTTTTATCATTAATTAATTATTAATTTGTGACTATTGAAGTTAAATTAAATCTAAAAAATAATTTAAAATCTCAAGGTTATGAAAAAAGAATTACGTTCTAGAGCACACCTATTTTTAAGTGTGTTTATTATATCAGTATTGTTTGCAACAAATCTGAAAGCACAGGTTGATGTTGCTATTATTGATCCGGATCTACCTGATGTAGAGGTTTTGGTGAATAATGTTAAGGATGGAGTTAAAATAGAATATCTGAATCCATTAAAAACTATTGTAGAGTCAGTTAATGATATATTAATTAAGAACCAACCCATAAAATCATTGCATGTAGTAAGTCATGGTTCTGAATATGGCATTTTTACTTCTTTTGGAGGGCTTACTTATGATGATTTGATTATTAATGAAAATCTTATTAGTGGGTGGCAGAATTATTTTACAGAAGATGCATCAATACTAATATATTCCTGTGATTTAGCAAAAAGCGAAAAAGGAAAACAATTTGTTGACAGATTATATCAGTTAACCGGTGTATCAGTATTAGCTTCGAATGATGCTACTGGTGCAACTGGTTTGGAAGGGGACTGGGAATTGGAATATTTAGCTGGAACCAGCTTTGATGATATTTGTTTTAAAGAATCTGTAAAAGAGGAATATCAAAGAATACTTGCAAAAATACTTTTGTTTTCCGAAGGTGCAGCATGGTCTTCCTCTGAGATTGGAGCAATGAGGGATTTTTATGTTAATAGTGGACATTCATGTACATGGATTTCCTCAGGTTCAATACCTGATTTATCAGACTATGATTTGGTTTGGGTAATTCAACCAGGAAGGACTATAACTGAAACAGAATTAGGTTATTTGAGTGCACACTTAGAAAAAGGCGGCAGAATAGTATTTATGGGGGAAAATGGTAATTATACGCCTGTCCAGAATAATAATATTTCTGCAGCTGTTATTGCACTGGGAGCACATTTTTCAATTGTTAACGAGGCCATTTGTCATTTACCAACATGTAATTATGATCAAAAGGCAAATGGCTTTATGGCAGATCATCCTTTGTTTGAAGGGGTAACTACATTTCAAGATTCTTATTTAGCCCCAATTTCTATGGGAGGAGATGCTGAGGTTTTGATTAAAGCTAATTGTGATGCTTCGAAAGTTTTTATGGCACTTGAAAAGGTGCGGAATGGTGATATTGTAATGTGGGCAGATCAGAACTGGTGGGGAATGGGATATGTTCAAAATCCAGGTTGTAATGAGAATGAAGTTTTTTTATTAAATCTTGCGAATAATGCAGCAAGTAATATTCAGAATGTTGCAACTGCCACCATGTCTACTGTTGCGCCTTATTCAATCACAGGATCTACGGCAATGTCAGGAGGTAATATTACAGACGATAAGGGAAATACTATAACTGAAAGAGGAATTTGTTGGAGTTCAACCAATCAAACTCCTACTTTAAGCGATAATGTTGCAACAAATGAATCAGGAGGTTCCGGTTTGTTCCAGGTTCAGGCATCCGGGTTATCCTTAAATACAAAATATTATATCAGGGCGTATGCAACTACTTCAGAAGGACGTACTGCTTATGGTAATGTCTTAAACTTTACAACTCCCTCAGTGCAAAACACGTCACCAACGGCAGTTGCTGATAATTTTACCTGTGAAATAAATAAATCAATTTCGGGAAATGTGATTGACAACGATTTTGACGATGATGGTGATGTTATAACGGCAATAATTGTTACGAAGCCAAGTTATCATAGTGGTACATTTACATTGAATTCTAATGGTTCGTTTACATATACGCATAACGGAACGAGTGCGCCTTCTGATTTCTTCTCTTATTATCTGACAGATGGTATTTCAAATTCATCAACCGTGAGTGTTGGTATAACTCTTTTTGTACCTCAAAATGCACCAATCGGTGGAAATGGCTCTGTTGATGCAGTTGCTGATGAAGCCTATTCTTTCAAGGCAGCAGATTTTACCTTTAGCGATGCTGACGGGCATACCTTTAATGGTATAAAAGTTGTTTCGCTACCAGGTTCAGGCACTTTAAAATATAATGGATTGCCTGTATCTGCAGGAGCAAACTGTAATGTGGTATCAAACCTGTCGTTTACAGGTTCGGCAACAACAACATTTACATTCAAGGTTATTGACTCTTCAGGAGAAGAAAGTGATGCTACCTATACTATGACCATTAATATTGAAACACCTTTGGATTGTTCAGAATTCAATGTCAGTGACCTTACTTTAAGTGGTGATGCATCCATTTCTGGCAATGTAGTAACTTTAACACAAGATGCCAGTTATCAGTCCGGTTCAGTGTGGGGTGTTTCAAGAATTGATTTAACCCAGAATTTCAGGATTACTTCAAAAGTTTTTCTTGGAAATAATGAGAATGGTGCTGACGGAATAGCTTTTGTAATTCAAAAATTATCGTCTAATGCGGGTACTACTGGTGGAGGACTAGGATATGGAGGAATTAGTCCTTCTTTGGCTGTGGAATTTGATACTTATTATAATGGTAGCGCTGATCCAATAGCAAATGATCATATTGCAATCGTTAAAAATGGTCAGGCTGGTATTGCCAGTGCGCATACTGAGTATGCATCAGCTTATGATGCAGGACAGTTGGAGGATGGCTCATGGCATAATTTAGTTGTTGAATGGAATGCATCTACAAAAGCATTTACAGTTACATATGAAAATAGTATATTATTTAATGCTACAATTGATCTTGTAAATGATATTTTCTCAGGTGATACTTATGCTTACTGGGGGTTCACTGGTGCTACGGGTGGTTCTAAAAATTTGCAGCAGGTAGAAATAGTTGAGTACTGTATTACAAAAATAGTAAATACTGATCCTGTAATATCCGAAGTGGCAGATGTTAGTGATTGTACATCAGAACCCGGTGCCTCAGTTGATTTTACTGTTACGGATAATGAATCTCTTCCTGAAAAGATGACAATTGAAGTGAGTTCTTCAAATCAGAGCCTGGTTAAAGATTCTAAGTTAGTTGTATCAGGATTAACTTCTTCTAAAACTATGGAAATAACTCCGGAAGAAAATCAGACTGGTGAGTCAGTTATTACAATTACTGCAACAGATGGTGATGGGGCTTCTGTCCAAAAAACTTTCAAATACATACTTGATATATGTGATAGTGATAATGATGGTATAGCCGATAATGAAGATGCATTTCCTGAAGATCCAAATGAATGGATTGATACCGATAATGACGGTATAGGTAACAATGCCGATACCGACGATGACGGTGATGGTTACAGCGATGCAGATGAGATTGCCAATGACACCGATCCACTGGATGCAGAATCCGTACCAGCCGATAACGATGGTGACAAGGTCAGTGACTTGAACGACGATGATGATGATAATGATGGCATAATCGATACAGAGGATAAGTTCCCGATGGATGCAACAGAAACCGTTGATACCGATAACGATGGCATAGGTGATAATGCCGATACTGACGACGACGGAGATGGTTACAGCGATGCAGATGAGATTGCCAATGACACCGATCCACTGGATGCAGAATCAGTACCAGCTGATAACGATGGTGACAAGATCAGTGACCTGAATGACAATGATGATGATAACGATGGTGTTATTGATACAGAGGATAAATTCCCGACGGATGCAACAGAAACCGTTGATACCGATAATGATGGTATAGGTGATAATGCCGATACTGACGATGACGGTGATGGTTACAGCGACGCAGATGAGATTGCCAATGATACCGATCCACTGGATGCAGAATCTGTACCGGCTGATAACGATGGCGATAAGGTAAGTGACCTTAACGACGATGATGATGATAACGATGGTGTTATTGATTCAGAGGATAAATTCCCGACAGATGCCACAGAAACCATTGATACCGATAATGATGGTATAGGTGATAATGCCGATACCGATGATGACGGAGATGGTTACAGCGATGCAGATGAGATTGCCAACGATACCGATCCACTGGATGCAGTATCTGTACCGGCTGACAACGATGGTGATAAGGTGAGCGACCTTAACGACGATGATGATGATAACGATGGCATAATCGATACAGAGGATAAATTCCCGACGGATGCAACAGAAACCGTTGATACCGATAACGATGGCATAGGTGATAATGCCGATACTGACGATGACGGTGATGGTTATTCAGATCAGGATGAAATAGATAATGGAACAAATCCGTTGGAAGCAGAATCCGTACCGGCTGACAACGATGGTGATATGGTAAGTGACCTTAACGACGATGATGATGATAACGATGGCATAATCGATACAGAGGATAAATTCCCGATAGACGCAACAGAAACTGTTGATACCGATAATGACGGAGTAGGCGACAATGCCGATACCGACGATGACGGTGATGGTTACAGCGATGCAGATGAGATTGCCAACGATACCGATCCACTGGATGCAGAATCTGTACCGGCTGATAACGATGGTGACAAGGTCAGTGACCTGAATGACGATGATGATGATAATGATGGTTATTCAGATCAGGATGAGATTGCCAATGGAACCGATCCGCTGGATGCAGTATCTGTACCTGCTGATAACGATGGCGATAAGGTGAGTGACCTGAATGATAATGATGATGATAACGATGGTGTTATTGATTCAGAGGATGAATTCCCGATGGATGCCACAGAATTTGCTGATAGTGATAACGATGGCATTGGAAATAATGCTGATAC
>NZ_JBHMVA010000035.1:0-4909 GCF_042436675.1 Quyinboa ferrireducens
TCAATAATATGTATGTTGTAAGTCGTTTCATTTTATTGTGCACAACGTTCCCGCGGTATGGTGTCGTGGCAGTTTCTGTCCGATAGGATAGGAACTGTCAGGACGAAAAGTGCTTTGCGCGAACGTTGATATTTTTTGTTTAAAAGTGCTGCCATGCACTATACCGTGTGTTAGCGGCTGGTTTTCTTTTTTAATATTTATATATTTTTATCCCGAATATTCTGTTTAAATCAATGTAATTGTAGTTTGTAATATTTTTAATATAATCGGCGTTTTCACTTACAATTCTTTTGCCTCGCTGGTAATCTAATGTGTCTAATGCACTATATTCCAGTAGTAAAGAGTCATTTTTTTTATAAGCTTTGCATTTTCATTCCAGCCAATTAACTGATAATCATTATAAATAGAGATCTTAAAATCAAGGCTGTCAAAGGTATTCCAAATAATACCAAAATAATTTCTGTGATTAACAGTCTTGATATAGTTTTTATGTGGAGTTGTAACCCCAAAGTATCTTCCTGGTATTATATAGCAATTATTTCCAATTCGTTGCCAAATTGTTATGTATTCTGTCCTGTCTCTACTATATATAAAATGTCTTTTGTAGTCAATCTGATAATACGCAAAGAGAGCTAAAACAATCAATAAAAAAATTAGAAACTTTCTTTTTCGATTAATTTTCATGTTTAGTTTATAATCTTTTTAAACTTGCCGCTAACGTTCCCGCGGTATGGTGTCGTGGCAGTTTCTTTCACCCGTGAAAGGAACTGTCAGGACAAACGGTGTTTCAGCGAACGTTGAATTATTTGGTTTAAAAATACTGCCATGCACTATGACCGCGTGTTACCAGTAGTATTTTTTATTAGTCTCCTAATTGTTCTTTTTTTATTAAATACCATTTCCCGTCAATTCCTTTGAAAAAGTATTTGGAATCTCCTCCGCTTTCAACTCCATACCAATGAAGCAACCTCTCATTTGTTGGTTTAAGTTTTAATTCAAAATTGTCATAAATCTGAGTTCTTTCATTTGCGAAATTGATATAAAATGGATCATACTGCCATTTATCTTTTATTATTTGAATTGTGTCAATTTCTCCTCCTAAATCTACATCTCCATAAGGTGTTTTCCCCCAGGTAATGTATTTAAGAGGAAACTTAATTCTGCTGGTTTGAAAAGCTGAATCAGTCATAAATTTCCAAAAGAATGAGTCAAAGTCTTCGTTGTCAAAGTCGATATTTTCAGTCTTTGAATTAACATTATTTGTTTTTAGGAGTTCAATTTTTACTTTTTCTAATTCCACAGATAAACTGTCAATCTGATGTTTTAATTTATTCTCATTGTCTTGCTTGCCGTTGCTACAAGCAACTAATAACATAAATAGTATCGGTATGTATTTGGATTTCATCTTTATTAATATTACTGGTAACGTTCCCGCGGTATGGTGTCGTGGCAGTTTCTTTCCGATAGGATAGGAACTGTCAGGACGAAAGGCGCTTGCAGCGAACGTTGAATTATTTTGTTTAAAAGTACTGCCATGCACTATGACCGCGTGTTGCCTGCAGTTTTTTATATCTCGTCATTTGGTCTATCTGATATATAATTTGGGAATTTTCTAATTGACAATTTAAATATATAGTAAAAGAACCTCTTTGAGATATTAATACTTTCATCGCAAAAATTTTCCTCAGTCATAATAGAACTATTAGCTAAGACTTTGAGAGAAGAGTATTTTTTAGCTAGACGTAAAATAAGTTCTTTATATTTATTTACAAATTCAAAAGTTCCATGTGAATGAACCATTGCATTTCTTACCGCTAGCAAACATTTAAGATCAAAAATTTCTTCTCTTGAGAAATCAGTATTTATATTAATAACTTCCTTATCTATGATTTTTAGATAGTCAAGAATACTGTTAATAGGTTTATAATTTAATAAATCTTTGTCGAGTATTTCCCCCCATGTAATTATAAAATACTTTAGGTAAAATTCAGAAATAGAGCAAACTGTTATTATAAAAGAACTCCTAAAAGTCTCACCATATGAAGCTGCATAATAATATTCAAAGAAATCTGATGAGTAATATTTAAGGCCTGGTCCTATCTTTTTTTCAGTTTGGTTAACAAAATCATGTATGTGTTTAAGAAATGCTTCTAACTGGATAAAATGATCAGAAATCTGTGAATATAGAAATCTAAATTCTGAATTTGCTTCATAATGATTTATTTCATTCATTACTAATAAAGTGTTGAGATTACTTTTTAGCTAAAATTGCAGGCAACGTTCCCGCGGTATGGTGTCGTGGCAGTTTCTGTCCGATAGGATAGGAACTGTCAGGACGAAAGGCGCTTGCAGCGAACGTTGAATTATTTGGTTTAAAATAACTGCCATGCACTATGACCGCGTGTTGGCGTGTCGTTATTTTTTACAATATTTTTCAATCATTTCTTTTGCATCTGGGTCTCCTAATTTTTCAGAATTCTCAAATGCTTTACAAGCTTCGTCATTCATGTTATAGGCTAAATAAATTAATCCAATCCAGTAGTGACAAGCAGGTTTTTCATAATTGGCTTGAAGACAGAATTTAAAATCGTCAAAAGCCAATCTAACGCTGTCAATATTATATCTTGCAATTCCTCTTTCAAATCTGATTTCTTCCATTCCGACATCAAACTCAAAACCATTATCAATTAATGAATTATCAACTTTGTCTATATATATCAATTCACCACCTTTGGTTTTAATTGCTTTTTCAAAATCATCAATCGCTCCATGATAATCATCAAGTCTTTTCTTGTTTTTTCCTCTGTTTAAATAAGCTAAAGCATTGTCAGGATCAATCTCAATAATTTTGGAATAATCCTCAATTGCTCCTTTATAATCCTCCAAAATTGATTTGTCAACACCTCTATTAATCAACGCGTAAATATTTTGAGGATCTTTCTCAATAGCTTTATCCAGAAAAGAAATCGCTTCTTTATATTTTCCTTCTTTTTCAAGCTTTTGAGCTTCTCCATTATAGTATTCAGAGGATTTAAAATCACAAGAAACCAAAGTCAAAATTATCAATATGTATGTAATTGCTCTCATGTTCGTTTTAATGCACGCCAACGGATGGCGGTATGAGTAGTGCGGGGTTTCGAAGCACTTACCTATCAAACCGTTGCTATGTTTATTAAATGTACCATGTTGAATTACCCACTCCGCCCCGCATTACTTATGACCGCGTGTTGGCAAACGTAATTTATAATTTAAATTCAACATCAATCTGTTCTGTAAATTCTTTGTCATCAGATGTTTTACAACTAAAAGTAACTTGATATGTTCCACTGTCGAATTTTACTTTATTAATAAAATCATCACTAAAGTCAATAACTTCATCGGCTCCTGCACTTTCAAATGACATTGCTGTCTCAAAAATATTAATCTCATTTTTAATTTTATCTATTGAGAAAATATTCTGACCAGCGTCTATCGTATCATTATTAAATATAAATTGTCTATCAAAAGTAATTGAATATGTGTCAATTAACAACTCATTGTCACATGTTTCCCGTTTGGTTAAAGCATAACAATTTTGAATTAATTCAATATTTATCAAATTTGCAATGTATTCTTTGTAAGTTGAAATTACAAATATTATATCCTTCTCAAAAACAGAAGTAGAATTATAATGATTGAATCTAGGTTTGTCTCCATAATAATCTAATGAAGCTCCTAAAAATCTTATATTAGAGATTACATAATGCGGCTCATTACAACTTACTGAAAATATTATTATTAATAAGTAAATTGCTAAAATTGAAATTAGTTTTTTCATTTTTTAATCTTTTTATCCTACTGTACATTAAATAAAATAGCTGAAGATTCTCAATTATGTTTGCCAACGTTCCCGCGGTATGGTGTCGTGGCAGTTTCTTTCCGACGGGAAAGTAACTGTCAGGACGAAAAGAGTTGGCAGCGAACGTTGAATTATTTTGTTTAAAAATACTGCCATGCACTATGACCGCGTGTTGTATGGAGTTTTTTTAATTTCCTGCTGCAAGTGCAATTCCACCTTGATTAGCAGCATTCCTTATCTTTTCAATTATTTGCCCAATTTTTTTATATTGTCTATTTTTCTGTACAAGATTGGATAACTTTTCTTTACAATATCTATATTCACTATTATTGCTACAAATTACTTTAAAAGATTCACTTAAATAGAGTAAAGTCAATATTGGATAATCCTCTTGGTCTGGAATACGACCTTTGAAAATTATTGATCTTAAATGATCGAGAACTTCGCTAATTATTTCTTTTTTAAGCTTTTTATATTCCCATTTAAAAAGTAGAAATCTTCCCTGTTTAATTTCAAAAAGTTCTTTAGAGTATAAACTTTGACGTATTTCTTTTTTGTAACGGTCACTTCTTTCCATTAATCGAGTAATCCAAGTTGAAATTTTCAATTGGCGAGATTTCCCATTAATTCTCGAAAGAATATCTTTATGTAAGTTACCTAGCTCTGTATTAGTAGTTTTGCTAAATATTTTATTATTCGATATTTCAATAGATTTTTCTTGTATAAGATCAATGAATACAGAACTAATAATTCCAGCACCAATAGCTTTGCTATTAATTGTCCAACCTGCTTTTAATGGATAATTTGTCAATATGTAAAATTTCTCAATTGTACTTAGGTCCATTTTTTGTTTTAATTAAATTCCATACAACGTTCCCGCAGTATGCTGTCGTGGCAGTTTCTTTCCGACGGGAAAGGAACTGTCAGGACGAAGTAGCCCGACTGCGAATGTTGAAATATTTTATTTAAAAGTACTGCCATGCAGTATGACTGCGTGTTGTAAATAGTGCCTTCTTTTGTTCTCTCACGGGTGCTCTTTAAATTGATGCTCCACAAATTAAACACTCCGGC
>NZ_JBHMVA010000036.1:0-4465 GCF_042436675.1 Quyinboa ferrireducens
GCAAGTCTTAAAATTTCTCAAATACTGAATGGTTAATTATCTTTTTTCACCCTTGCCCCTAACGTTCCCGCGGTATGGTGTCGTGGCAGTTTCTTTCCGATGGGAAAGGAACTGTCATGACGAAAGTGACAGCAGCGAACGTTGAAATATTTTAATTAAAAATACTGCCATGCACTATGACCGCTTGTTGTGTGCTGTGCTTTTTTTAATTCCTAATATTATCATTATTAATCCAAAAATAAACATTAATCCAGCAGCATAAAATCCAATTCTCATATCACCTTTCTCATAAAGAAATATCTTTTTATCTAAATCTGCTTTCATCCTAATTTTTTGTCCAACATAAAAGTCATCACAATTATTCCTGATTTGTTTTGAGTATTCTTTTATCTGTCCGTTATCTTGATATTCAAATCTTAAATGGTGTGGAACTTTAGTGCCAAAACAATTTGGAACGTAAGTAATTGTTACTGTTATCAAATCACCAGTTAATTGAGTTTTATAAGATTCAATATCATGTCGTAAACCAATTAATGAAAAGAACAGAAATACAATACCTGTTATGATATAGATTCTTTTATTTGTCATTTTTATATAAAGGAATTGGATATTTACTCAAAAATCCCAACTCTTTATCAGAACTTAAATCAGTTTCCAATTTAATGGGTTTATATTTTTCTCTTATTATATCAATATTTATTTGATTATCAACAATATAAGCTATGTAATACCAGTAATTGCGTTCTCCAACGTATGTTTCAATTAGTATGATTATCCCACTGTTGTTAATATCAAATAAGTAACATAAGTCGCCATCAAAAATCTATAAGTGATTTATTATATTCAGATTCTGGTAATCCATTGTCTTTTACTTTGTCAAGTTTATGTGTCACGCATAATAAATCATGGTATTTTGGCTTAAATACTTTAATATTATCATAATCTGGATGTCTTAGATAGAATGGAAATCCATCATAATCAACATTTTTTGTTATCCACCGAATATCCTTATCGTTAACATTTTATCCAAAAGTTGTCATTGAAATAATTACAAATAAAACGGTCAATATTTTGTCTCTAATTATCATGTTACTTGGTCAGCCAGCATTGCACACAACGTTCCCGCGGTATGGTGTCGTGGCAGTTTCTGTCCGATAGGATAGGAACTGTCAGGACGAAAGGAGCCGGCTGCGAACGTTGATATGTTTTATTTAAAAGTGCTGCCATGCACTATGACCGCGTGTTGTGGGTATGTGCCTTTTATTCTTCATTGATGGATTCAATTGTCATAAGCAAAAAGTCAAGGCTTTTTTTATAATTTAATTCTTCATATTCAAGCCCTAATTTCCTTATATTATGGTAGTAATCGGTTAGTTTTTTGTAATAATTTTTCTCTAGTTGAATTGAATTTGCTTTTTCTCCAATTTTCTCCTGTAAAAACCATTTTTCAATTAGTCTTGCTGTTCTTCCATTTCCATCTTGAAAAGGGTGTATTTTGACAAAAACCAAATGAATTAATGATGCATAATAAAAGATTTCAAATGAATTTAATTCTTTTTTCTGTAGTAATTCGATATCTCTAAAAAGCTTATCAAGTTCGCTGTTAACAGATTCAGGGCTTGCAGCAACATATTCAATTTGATCTTTACTGTTTATTACAAACATTGGATTGTTTCGGATTTGTCCTTGTTGACTTTTGGGTAATAAATTTGAACTTAAAATTGAATGAGCCTTTTTAACATTTTTGAGGTTTAAACTATTTGTATCTATGAATTCATATGCTGAGTACAAATCATCTGCTTTCTTGGTGTAATCTGCTTTGAATTTAACATTCATGAACTTGTGCTTGAAATAACTGTCAAAATCAATGTCTTCACCTTCTATTTTTGAAGAATAAACTGATGATACTGACTTATAAAACTGAAAATAATCCACTGGTAATTCAAGTTGTGGTATTCTATTCAATTTGTTTAAAGGAGATTCATTTACTTTCATAGTAAATTCAACCAATAATTCAGATGTAAGTATTTCAAAGCTCATATTAAAACTCTCTTTACTCAAAGATAATTGATTCTGCTCTTTTATTTGAATTTTTTTTCTGGCATTACCCACAACGTTCCCGCGGTATGGTGTCGTGGCAGTTTCTTTCACCCGTGAAAGGAACTGTCAGGACGAAAAGAGCTGGCAGCGAACGTTGAATTATTTTATTTAAAAGTACTGCCATGCACTATGACCGCGTGTTGTGCACCGTTTTTATTTAATTATTTCTAATTGGTACTTAAATTCATCAATCAACATAGGATGACAATCAATCTCGTTATCCGTTAAATCAGTATTACTCATTTGGATTTTAAAATCAATATTATCTGTCATTAGAGTACTTATAGTCAAAATATGATTGTAATCTTTATCTTTTAAGTACGATAATAATTCCAAAATTGATACAGAAGCATTTAACGCGTAGGATACTTCCCAATCTGAAAAATCTTCAGTATCAGGTATCACTTTATCAATTAAGCTAATTAACGAATCTAACTTTCCTAAATCAATATTTCCCTTATTTTTCGATATATTAATGAATTTAATCGCTTCAGTCAATAAGCTAGAATCTCCCCATTTGTCCTTTAATTCAAAGGCTTTATAATCCAGAAGCAATCTATTACAAATATCTAATCCAAACTGAATTCTTTCAAAATCAGTCGCTCTTTGGAGTTGCTTATCAATCTGTATTTGAAAATTTTTCAGATTATCCATTAGTATCAAAGTCTCTTTTTAAAATGGTGCACAACGTTCCCGCAGTATGCTGTCGTGGCAGTTTCTTTCATACGTGAAAGGAACTGTCAGGACAAAATAGCCCGACTGCGAATGTTGTAATGTTTTATTTAAAAGTACTGCCATGCAGTATGACTGCGTGTTGTAAGCCGTACTTTATTGTTCCTCAATCTTTTTAAGCCATTGTTCTATTGCATTCATTTGATTTTCTGAAGTGCAATTTCCCTTTGCTTTTAGTAAATAATTTTTAGCAGTCACTTTATCCTTGTTTAACGCATAGGTTATTCCAAGATTAGTAAGTGTAATATCGTCTTTGTCATTAATTTTCAGAACCTTTTCAAAAGTTTTAATTGCATCTTCATATTTTCCAAGTTGCAAGTTAACTGCTCCCATATTTGATAATACTTTTACCTTTGAATCATCAGAAATAGCTATTGTTTCAGCTTTCTCATAAGTCTCAAGTGCTAAATTCATGTTTTTATTCTCGTAAAAGTAATTCCCTATATCTAATACATAATCAAAAGCCTTTATCTGAACCAATTTATCTAAGTTCTCTTTGTGTTGGGTTGTATCTCCAGCAATTATGGAATTCATACTTTTTAAGAAGCAGAATCGGTCTTGATTTGATTTGTCAACGTTGATTTTATTCAATATCAAATCTACCTCTTTGTAACTATTGTAACCATAAAATTGATTTGCTAAACTCAACAATGCATTATTTTTTCCTTTTAGTTCAGCAAACATGTGTTCTCTATCTGAATCGTTCTCAAATCCAGGAACACCAATCATTGTATTATTTACTAATAGGACAACTTCTTTGCATGATAGTTGAATAAAGTTTATAAATGTACTATTTGTATTTTTCGGGCACATTTTCATACACTCAATCAAATTGTCGATTGCCTGTTTGCTGTCTCCTTTTTTATAATATCCAAAAGTCAAATTGTTGTATGGCTCTGGGTAGGTGTTATCTTCCTTTATTGCGATTTGAGCGAATTCAATCCCCTTATCAATTTCTCCGTTTTGAATATAATTCATTGAAAGATAATTGTGAGCAATTGGATTATTACTTTTTAAACCTAATGATTTATTGAAATAACTTTCTGCAGAATTTAGGTTTATTGAAGGAATCAGATTTTTAATTATCCCCATTAAATTATTAATCGAATAATCCTGCTCGTCATAGTTATCCTTTAGCAATTTTTCAAGTGTCGTATAATTTCCATTTTTGACATGATGGTAATAATCAGATTTTTGATAATACAAATCATAGTCATAGTTATTATGATTGCACACAGAAGATAAAAATAGATAATCAAGATTTGATTCTCCAAGCTTTTCTCCAATCATACTTGCAGTTTTAAAATCCGCTTTTCTATAGCTTTCCCAGAAGTTTTTTTCTGAACTTGCAAAAGCATTAATTGCTAAAATTAAAAATCCTAAAAATACTATTCCATGTTTCATGTTTGCTCTGTTTTTGTATGGCTTACAACGTTCCCTCGGTATGGTGTCGTGGCAGTTTCTGTCCGATAGGATAGGAACTGTCAGGACGAAAGGCGCATGCAGCGAACGTTGAATTATTTTGTTTAAAATTACTGCCATGCACTATGCACCGCGTGTTGTGGGTAGTGCTTTTTATAATGTACTGTCAATCATTTTACTAAAATACATCAGTATTATTACTTTCTTTTGT
>NZ_JBHMVA010000037.1:0-4029 GCF_042436675.1 Quyinboa ferrireducens
GCAAGTCTTAAAATTTCTCAAATACTGAATGGTTAATTATCTTTTTTCACCCTTGCCCCTAACGTTCCCGCGGTATGGTGTCGTGCGGTTGACTGTCCCACGAAGTGGAGACTGTCAAGCCGAAAACGACGCCAGGATGCATGTGGTATTGCGAGTTAAAAGAAACCGCATGCACTATGACCGTGTGTTGGGCCTTGGGGTTTCTTAAATATTTTATCTCAGTCAAATTTTTCAACCGATAAACTTACAGTCAGATTTTAATGAACTGTCAATCGTTCTAATCTCTAATCTAAAAAAGTCAAACTCAACGTTTGGTTTAGTTCACAACTTTCATTGTATAAAAGTCTTTCACAATAAATTGAGACTCAAGGTTTGCAATTCTTTCGAAAACGAACAGTCAGTTTGTATTATCAGTCAAAAACAAGTTTGAAAATCAAAAGTCAGCATGAAGGAAAGAGGTCATTCCGATTAACAAGGTCAAAGTCTGAAAAAATTTTCTTCAAAAAGATGTCTCATAAACGCCGAAAAAAATTTCGTGCTGAAATTGTCCGCTCAGTTCAGTGCGAAATTAAACTCCCTTTTTTTCGCCCTTGGGCCCAACGGTTCGCCGGTATGAAACGTTGCGCATTTCGAAGCTCTTCCGTATCAAGCCGTTGCTGCCGTTGATTAAATGTTATGTCGTTCAAATTTACCACAATCCGCGCAATGTTTTATGACCGGCTGTTGTACACCGTTAATTTTAGCTTCTTTCTAACAGTCAACTTTTTATATATCTTAAATATCAAGAAAATCATAATCGGTAACCACAAGAACAAATTAGTTTTTTCTGCACCTGTCAGTAACCTGTTATGAATCATCTTATTTATAGCGAATCCAGCTCCAAATGTCACAAGTGCTCCAATAAAAATCAATCCAAACAGTTTGAAATTAATTTGAGAAATATCAAATTTTACCCGACTTATTGAATGTTTAACTTTATAATCAGCAGGAATTGTATCAATTGTATTATCCTTGTTATTAATTAACCAATCAATCGCTGTCTCAAATCGCTCAAAATTGGCGATTGAAAAATCTGAAATATTAATCTTTTTAGAATCTTTAAAAATCAGAACAATATTTTTTCTTGGAACATCTTGAAATCCACCTTCATTTAATTCCACATCATATTTTATCAAATCTTGTAGTCTGTACCGTTTATTGAATAATGGAATCCAATAACTAATTTTTATTGAATCCTTTTCAATTTTAACAATCTTAAAATATTTGATAATCATAAAAGTGTAAAAAACTATAAATCCATTGAGCAATACTAAAACTATATTTTCATTCTTGTCAATGGAATAATCAGTGAATATTATTATGTAATCAAACCACACAACTATGCTCCATAGAAAAAACATCATAAGGAATGACTGAATTTTTATTTTAGTTCTCAAAATCATTTGTCATTAGTTTTTTATCAATTGCTACGGTGTCTTTTTTAATGGTGTACAACGTTCCCGCGGTATGGTGTCGTGGCAGTTTCTTTCACACGTGAAAGGAACTGTCATGACGAAAGTGACAGACGGCGAACGTTGATATGTTCTGTTTAAAAATACTGCCATGCACTATGACCGCGTGTTGTGCATAGTTATTCTTTACATTTCATTATATCATTCGCATTCAGGCTAATAATTGAATGTTTATATTCATAGTTTTCTAAATCCATTATTGGAACTCCAAAACCGGATGAATCAACAATAATGATTTGTTTGGTCAAACAGTCTATAACGTTATTCAATTTTCCTTTATACTTAATTACCGAAATAGTAAATGTCTTACCAGGTTTAATAATTTTATAAAAAGTGGAGTATAATATTGGCGTTTTATTGTCCAATAAATCTTCATAAATAAGATTTGTCAAGCTGAAATCTCCTCTAACGCGGTTGAAATAATTCTGTAGTTTCTTAATGTCAGATGATTCGTTTAAATTCTTGTCATCTATAGTGAGAATAAATGGTCTTTCAGTAGGATTAGTATATGTTATGTCTATTTGCTCATATTCTTTTGTTCCAATCGAATATTCACCTATTATTATCTCAGAAATTAACGAGTCTACTTGACCGTAAACTCTTATTCCAAATGTCAGAATAATTAAAATGAATATTACTCGATTCATAGTTTAATGTTTTTTCTAACTATAATTATGCACAACGTTCCCGCGGTATGCTGTCGTGGCAGTTTCTTTCCGATAGGATAGGAACTGTCAGGACAAAAGAGACAGCCCGCGAATGTTGTAATATTTTATTTAAAAAGACTGCCATGCAGTATGACCGCGTGTTGGTTGCAGTTTTTCTTTAAATCTCATGAACATGTTTAAAGGTATAATATTCATCAACATATCTACAAAAAGTATGTGGAAGAAAACAATTAATGTTTAATTCATCTTTCAATTTTGTATTGAATTTTGATAGATTGAGTTTTTGTTCTTGAATTATTGATTCTGTAAGTTCATGGAGAATTGGGAATATATAAATTTTGTCTTTTTCTATATCAGGTAAATTCTGAGTTTTATCCTCATGTTTGTCAACAATTCGTTTTGTTAGAAAATTTATAAAATTACTTTTATCATATTTGTTTTGATTAATTTTCACATTTAAAACCTCTATAAGTAAAGGTGTTGATTGATTTAAAAATACGAAGTCAATTGATTTTTTATTTTGCAAAACATATTCATAATTTTCAAATTGATAAGTTTTATCTAAAGTGATACAAGCTGCTAATTCACCCATAACATCTAAAATAGATTGGTCACTGAAATTTAATATTGAACCTTTAACAAGATGTTTAAATTTACTTCCTAAATTTCTTTTGATACCTTCTCCTAATAAATAGTTCAGTGTTCCATATTCAATTCTTATTTGGTTTGATGCATTTTTCTCAAGTTCATTTATTAGTTCAAACATACTTGATAAAAAATTTGCACTCATTTCAATTTCCTCGTTCTTCTCAACAAATAAAATTGACTTACGTATAAAATCTGAAAACTCTGATTTTGTAATAAATCTGAAAAGATTTGGGCAATAAGTATTTATTAATTCGATGCTATTTTTTATGATCGTTTTAGTTTCTTCAGACATTCTTTGTTTCATAAAATTGCAACCAACGTTCCCGCGGTATGGTGTCGTGCGGTTGACTGTCCCACGAAGTGGAGACTGTCAAGCCGAAAACGACGGCATACTGAAATATGATTTGCAGGTTAAAAGAAACCGCATGCACTATGACCGTGTGTTGTGGGTATGTGCTTTTTTTAGTTTTCATATAAGTATCCCCAAAATCCTTTTTTTATTTTTCGTTCAATTTCTGTTTGTCCTTTTAAGTCTTTATACCTTTTCGTTGATATATTAAATTCATATTTTTTCTTAGATTGGTTTTCAATTAATTCAACACTATATTCTGTTGAAGTTAAGTTCGTTGATTTATTATAAACTAAAGTGCTGTCCAAACTAATAATTTCTCCTTTAAGGATATAGTCATTTTGATTCCCAATCGTTCTATTCGTTAAAGACGTAAATCCCAATACAGGAATTGTCAAAATTGAAGATATAATTAAAATCGTAATAATTTCCCTTAGAAAATCTGAACTTGTAGGTTTGGTTTTGTATACAAAAATTCGCTCCCGAAAGAATACGAATATTATAATTCCAATTATCAGAATTAATGGTATTGTGATTGTTCTCAGGATTTGAATCCAAGGACTAAAATCCTGTATTTTAAATTCTAGCAATGTCAGTAGAATCAAACCTATTAATCCTAAAGCAGAAAATAATTCCTTTTTCTGCTTTTCTGATAATTTATTCCTTGAAATTTTATTCACTTAGCTTTTGTTGAATTATTTTTTCTAATCTGCCAATTAATCAAATACCTCTTTGAATATTTCTAAGTTTGTTATGGGTTTCGTTGCATTACCCACAACGTTCCCGCAGTATGCTGTCGTGGCAGTTTCTTTCCGACGGGAAAGGAACTGTCAGGACAAAATAGCCCGACTGC
>NZ_JBHMVA010000038.1:0-3815 GCF_042436675.1 Quyinboa ferrireducens
TTGGCAATCTCATCTGCATCGCTGTAACCATCGCCGTCGTCGTCAGTGTCCGCATTATCACCTATACCATCATTATCGGTATCAACGGTTTCTGTTGCATCTGTCGGGAATTTATCCTCTGAATCGATAACACCATCGTTATCATCATCATCGTCGTTAAGGTCACTTACCTTGTCACCATCGTTATCGGCTGGTACGGATTCTGCATCCAGCGGATCGGTGTCGTTGGCAATCTCATCTGCATCGCTGTAACCATCTCCATCGTCATCGGTATCGGCATTGTCACCTATACCGTCATTATCGGTATCAATGGTTTCTGTTGCATCTGTCGGGAATTTATCCTCTGAATCGATAACACCATCGTTATCATCATCATCGTCGTTAAGGTCACTTACCTTGTCACCATCGTTATCGGCTGGTACGGATTCTGCATCCAGTGGATCGGTATCGTTGGCAATCTCATCTGCATCACTGTAACCGTCACCGTCATCATCTGTATCGGCATTGTCGCCTACTCCGTCATTATCGGTATCAACGGTTTCTGTAGCATCCGTAGGGAATTTATCCTCTGAATCAATAACACCATCGTTATCATCATCATCGTCATTCAGGTCACTTACCTTGTCACCATCGTTGTCAGCCGGTACTGATTCTGCATCCAGTGGATCGGTATCGTTGGCAATCTCATCTGCATCGCTGTAACCATCGCCGTCATCATCGGTATCGGCATTATCACCTATACCGTCATTATCGGTATCAACGGTTTCTGTGGCATCCGTCGGGAATTTATCCTCTGTATCGATTATACCGTCGTTATCATCATCATCGTCGTTAAGGTCACTTACCTTGTCACCATCGTTATCGGCTGGTACTGATTCTGCATCCAGTGGATCGGTGTCGTTGGCAATCTCATCTGCATCGCTGTAACCATCGCCGTCGTCATCGGTATCGGCATTATCGCCTATGCCATCGTTATCGGTATCAACAGTTTCTGTGGCATCCGTCGGGAATTTATCCTCTGAATCGATTATGCCGTCGTTATCATCATCATCGTCGTTAAGGTCACTGACCTTATCACCATCGTTATCAGCCGGTACAGATTCTGCATCCAGTGGATCGGTATCGTTGGCAATCTCATCTGCGTCGCTGTAACCATCACCGTCATCGTCAGTATCGGCATTATCACCTATACCATCATTATCGGTATCAACGGTTTCTGTAGCATCCGTCGGGAATTTATCCTCTGTATCGATTATGCCGTCGTTATCATCATCATCGTCGTTAAGGTCACTGATCTTGTCACCATCGTTGTCTGCTGGTACAGATTCTGCATCCAGTGGATCGGTATCGTTGGCAATCTCATCTGCGTCGCTGTAACCATCGCCGTCGTCGTCAGTATCGGCATTATCACCTATACCATCATTATCGGTATCAACAGTTTCTGTAGCATCCATCGGGAATTTATCCTCTGAATCAATAATGCCATCGTTATCATCATCATCGTCGTTAAGGTCACTTACCTTGTCACCATCGTTGTCTGCTGGTACAGATTCTGCATCCAGTGGATCGGTATCGTTGGCAATCTCATCTGCGTCGCTGTAACCATCACCGTCGTCGTCAGTATCGGCATTATCACCTATACCGTCATTATCGGTATCAACGGTTTCTGTTGCATCCGTCGGGAATTTATCCTCTGTATCGATTATGCCGTCGTTATCATCATCATCGTCGTTAAGGTCACTTACCTTGTCACCATCGTTATCAGCCGGTACGGATTCTGCATCCAGTGGATCGGTATCGTTGGCAATCTCATCTGCATCGCTGTAACCATCGCCGTCATCGTCGGTATCGGCATTGTTACCTATACCGTCATTATCGGTATCAACGGTTTCTGTAGCATCCATCGGGAACTTATCCTCTGAATCAATAACACCGTCGTTATCATCATCATCGTCATTCAGGTCACTGACCTTATCGCCATCGTTATCAGCCGGTACGGATCCAGCATTCAGTGGATCGGTGCCATTATCGATTTCATCCGCATCGCTGTAACCATCACCGTCGTCATCGGTATCAATAATATTGGCAATACCATCGGCATCTGTATCCGCCAAAGCATTAACCACCATAACATATGACTCAGAACTTAAGGCATCCTGTTTATCTGCTACCTTGAATGTAAACGAAGCGTAAGAATCTCCGGATCCATCAACCGCAGTCTTATATGTTAACAATGTAACGTCGGAACAAACCATTCCTGAAGTTACAGCGCTGCCATCATATAATAATGTACCGGCGGAAGCAGGGGTAATAACCTCTATACCATTAAAACTATCTCCTGAATCATCATCGGAGAAGGTAAAATCGCCTTCTTTAAAGGTATATATAACATCCTCTGTCACATCAATCGTATCATTCTCCCCTATGGGTAAATCGTTTTGCAAAACGATACTTAGTGTGGCTGTAACTACTTCACTAAAGGAATGGGCATCTTCAAATTTATATGTAAATGAATCACTCTCATTCTCACTTCCATCATTGGTATAACTAAAGGTGCCGTCTTCATTTAAGGTAAATGCTGATGCATGTAAAGGACCACTGACAAGATGATAGACACGGGGATCATTATCAACCTCGATATCATTGCCTGATACATCATCGGCAAGTGTTGCATTTTCATCCAGTGAAAACTCATCTGCTACGGCTACCGGAGCATCATCAACATTACGGATAGAAATTGTAATTTTGGCTTCATCGGTAGTGCCTCCATCATCTATCTGATAAAATAAACTATCGGTACCAAATTCATCTTTATTCGGGGTGTAAACAATCTTATTATCCGAATTTACAACCCCTGTACCTTTTTTACCCTGAACCGTAATGGTAACAACAGGTGTGCCGCCATCGCTGTATTTATCATTATAAAGTACATCTATCCCAGAGGTTGCTGTTTCTTCATTGGTCAATGCCAGATCGTTTTCCGCACTTACAATAAGGCTTACATCAAACGGCCCGAATGAATATGTACCGGTATTTCCAGCATTATCTTTTACCTGCGCATGTATATAATAGCCAGCACCTCCATTGGCAAAACTTACGCTCTTGGACTGGCTGTTACTCCACGAACCCCAGGAACCATCTTCGTCTGAGGGAGACGTGGAAGACTGAACCATAACATAACGCTGTACATCGAAGCCACTGCCTCCTGCTTCATCTTCAAATGCCAGCAAAATGCTGTTGTCTGTTGTAATATTACCGCCTGTAACTGATGCGCTTGCCGTTGGGGCTGTCTCGTCATCAATTACGGTAAGGGTTCTGTAATATGGCAACGACCATACTTCTGTATTGGTACGAACCCTTAAACTTATTATATATTCTGCACTTAAATTATTGTATGCACTGAAATCTGTCATAGCACTTCCGCTATTGTAAATCTCAGTATCTACCGGATCACCATTTGAATCATAAGTCCTTTGTGTAACAATCCACTCTTCTGCATCAAGAGTCCTGCTATAAGGATCAACAGATGTATTATCAATATCTATTGACATAGTACCACTATAGGTCGTTAAAACATCCGGCTGAATATTAAACTGTGATATCGGTAACTCATCGGCAGTTCCAACTGAAGATGAGACTTCAATATATTTACAGGATGGACGACTCCAGGTGCCCTGATGATCCTGAACAGTTAACATAATAAGGTATTCTCCATCAGTGACAGACGATTTATCAAATTGCCCTACAGTCCAGTCATCTGTCGAAACGGCATCAACAGCTTTCCATTTCCACTCTGATACGGCTATGCCATTATC
>NZ_JBHMVA010000039.1:0-3656 GCF_042436675.1 Quyinboa ferrireducens
TAAATTAATCAGCATTTTAATCTTATTCTAATATTGTGCACAACGTTCCCGCGGTATGGTGTCGTGGCAGTTTCTGTCCGATAGGATAGGAACTGTCAGGACAAAAGAGACAGCCGGCGAACGTTGAAATATTATATTTAAAATAACTGCCATGCAGTATGACCGTGTGTTGTGTGCTGCCTTTTTTATGATATTGAATGTAAATATGTTCCTATTCTTTCCCAATTTCCATCAATTTTCAAATAAATTTCAGCTGATGCACTTGCGGACATAGGTCCACTATAATGTCCACAATAGATAATTGCAAAATTTTCTTTTAAATTAAAAAGTGGCAAACTATAGTGATTCATTGTAATAATTTCAAAACTATCAGCTGTTTTTCTATTAAAAGACTTCATTGCCTTTCTTGAATATTTTTTTCCCTTACATTTAGAATACAAGATTACATTTTTCGGTAGTCTATCAGATTTCCATTTGAAATTTTTATATTCGTCTATCTGCTTGGAAATATATTCAATGTCTTTATTAGTTAATAACTCATTCCATATTGAATCAGAATAGTATTTATTGTCAATGAATAAACACCGCTTATAGTCAAATCCATTTTGCTTATTAATAAATAAGTCATAGATTTCAGTTGAACCGTTTTTTGTGATAATTTGACTTGAGCCATCAGTCAGTATTTGATTTATGAAGAATTCAATTCTATAATTAAGGCTCTGTCCAACCGATATCTTTGACACAAATATGACTATTATTAGGATGAAGTTTCTAAATGTTATCATTTCTGTTTTTTTAAGGTTGCACACAACGTTCCCGCGGTATGGCTAGTAAGGGATTGCGGGCTACTTTCCTGTCCACTGTTACAATAGTTGAAGCGGACTACTGAGCTTCGCAAACCAATGAAACCCTTATTAGTTATACCGTGTGTTGTAGGCAGTTTATATTTTTTGTCTAATTTTTTCATGTCAAAATACTATATGTAATCGCCGAAATGAATGCACCTAAAGCTATCACCATTGAATAAGGCATGGCATAGTTTCCCTTTTTTATATGATACTTATCTACAATTTTCTTGTACCTATCCTTATAAAAAATCAGAAAATAGTTAATAATAAAGAAAGGTGTTGCAAATACAATTGCAAATGATAGAAATCCATCAATCATATCTCCTGGGAAAATATTTATATCAGGTAATGCAATATTTAGCACATGAAAATATTTCAACCAAAGAAATATTATAAATAGATTAAGAGCGTGAATCCAAGAATTAAATACATATAAAGATATTTTCCAATCCTTCTTTTTTGGATGATGTTTTCTAATCCGTTGTATCGCATCAGCCCAATATATGTAATAAAAGTTTCTCATTTCGTTAATCTAGATATAAACGCATCTTCCTCCTTTAATAACCGTTCACGTTCTTTGCCATTTTTTTCATCTGTAATTGACTTTTTTAATCCGATATAATCTGCCATGTTCTTTTTAAAGTCATCCTGGGAAGCAACATCATGTAGCCAATCAACAAAATCTGTGGTTAGCATTCTCTTCCAATATTTCTCAATCTCGATGGCAAAATCCAACGATTCCCAACTTATTAATTCTGACTTGTCAATACGCAAAGGTTTATTACCGAAAATCAAATCAATAAGATAGGTATTTGAAAATGCTGTAGTATATAATTTCTTAATTGCCAATTCATGTTTTTTGTTTTTATATAGAGTGATTGTCCATGCAAGATTGAAATCTGGAAATCCTGAATCCATCTCAAACTCTTTCTCAAACCAGTTGAAATATCTTAATGCGCCTTTGTAATCTTCAATTTGTAAGTATAAATCTGGAATTATAAAACGATATCCTCGACTATCATCATACCATCCATGTTTTCTTTTCTCAGCTGAAAGTTTTGCTTTAAGACTCCGAATCTGTTTTTTTATTTTTTCAATCTGCTTATCAGTCATATGTTAATTTTATGCAGTCAGCCTAAATTGCCTACAACGTTCCCGCGGTATGGTGTCGTGCGGTTGACTGTCCCACGAAGTGGAGACTGTCAAGCCGAAAACGACGGCATACGGATTGTTGATTTGCAAGTTAAAATAAAACCGCATGCACTATGACCGTGTGTTAGCGAGCGTTTTTTCTTAATATCTCAAACATGTTTTTTAACTCGGTAGAACCTTTTTCAGAATAAAAATAATATTCTTTAATAAGTTTTCCTCCTTTTGATAATTCTAATGAATATGTAACCTTAAGCTCCTGTTCTTTTTTGTTTTTGTCAAGGTTCAAGGAATATATTTTATTAACCAATAAAACAATTCTGTCCCAATCACCTTTCTTCATTTTTACTCTTGTTCGGTATTTTTCTCCTTTTACGTCTAAATAGTTCATTATAGGAGTTATGTAATAAATCTTCTCCTTTTTAAGGTCAATTTCATATTTCTGAATCAGTAATGTTGAATCACCATTATATGATAAAATTATATTATCAAATTTTTCATTCCTTGTCTGTGCTGATGAGCTACAAATGAATGTAATCAATAATATCAAAGTACTAGTCCATTTCATGTTTCCTATGCTTTTTGATTAACAGGAATACTAGAATTATAGGAGTTGCAATTCCAATAGTTGCTAATATTATCTTACTAATTCCTAAGAATACGTTAAGTTTCAATCCAGCTAAAGTGTTTGCATTATTAATCTTTTCAAGATAGTTTCTTGCAATTTCACTCTTATCAATAAATACAAAAAGTAATATGCACCCAACAGCAATAGTAAATACCATAAGAGAAATAATTATTTCAGCAATTGTTTCGAAATAATCTTTCTTTTTCTCCATAATTTTTTGAGTTTCATATTTTAGCACTGGCCAAAATGCTCGCTAACGTTCCCGCAGTATGCTGTCGTGGCAGTTTCTTTCCGACGGGAAAGGAACTGTCAGGACAAAATGGCCCGACTGCGAATGTTGTAATATTTTATTTAAAAGTACTGCCATGCAGTATGACTGCGTGTTGTAAGCTGTGCCTTATTTTTTTTCTCACGGGTGCTCTTTAAATTGATGCTTCACAAATTAAACACTCCGACAAATCAAATGAGTTTCAGCCGCCTGGGACCGGATAATGTAAATCAAAACTCTACGATATTGCGTCAACCCCAAACGATATTGCGTCAAAATATGAAACATTCAAGTTGTACAAACTGAGACTCCGCCCGACGCTTGGTTAAAATCAATCGTTGATCCTAATTAATAAATAACGTTCTTTGCTTCAGCCGAAATAGGGTGGAGGCCAATTTATAAGATCTCAAACAACTAATCCCGGCATTGCTTACAACGTTCCCGCGGTATGGTGTCGTGCGGTTGACTGTCCCACGGAGTGGAGACTGTCAAGCCGAAAACGACGGCATACGGAATATGGATTTGCAGGTTAAAACAAAACCGCATGCACTATGACCGCGTGTTAGTGGCTGGCGGTTCTAATTTCTTTATGAATCAGTTTCAATAATTTTTCTTGTTTGTATTTAATCATTGAACTTTTAATCAAATATTCTAAAATGAATGAAAATAATAATGTTCCTCCAAATACGAATATATTTTCAATATTTATGCCAGTGGTTAGTCCAAAATAAATAGTTATTGCAATAAATACCATTGTGAATAG
>NZ_JBHMVA010000040.1:0-3424 GCF_042436675.1 Quyinboa ferrireducens
TATTTACAACACACGGTCATACTGCATGGCAGTACTTTTAAATAAAATATTACAACATTCGCGGGCTGTCTCTTTTGTCCTGACAGTTCCTTTCCCGTCGGAAAGAAACTGCCACGACAGCATACCGCGGGAACGTTGTGTGCAAGTTTAAAAAGTAAAACATGAGAGTATATTTGGACAATAATATTTTAATTTCGATCGAAGATGATGAAATTAGTCTTGATATCTTTAAAAATATTGATAAGAATTATTCTTATGTATACTCTTATGCCCATATCCAAGAGTTAATTGAAGTGAAAAGTAATTTTGATGAATTAAAGAAAATAAGACTTAAAACTATATTAGATTTAACTAATAATACTTATATCTACCCAGACAACAATCAAATTAATTCAAAAATCGAAAATCCAGAAAAAGTTATTTTGACCTTAAAAATGTTTTCAGGACTAATGGAAATGACTAGACAAGCAGTAAATAACTATAATATTGATAGACTTAAACTTATAGGCCTATTAGGTATTGATCAAAAACGAATAAATAATTATACACCAACAGAAGTTATAGAATATATTGATAAAGCTATTAATAACCGATTATTAATCGGCATTAATAATTTGATTGATTTATCTGGGATCTCATTACGTGAAAGAATAAACACATTATTTAATTTGTTGGATTTTGTTGGATTCTGGAAGGACAAAAAAACAGAAAGATCAAATCTTGCTAGAATGTACGATGCATCTCATACTTATTTCTCTTCATATTGCGATTTATTTGTTTCAAATGACCTCAGAGCTAGGAATAAAGCTAAAGTTGCATATGAAATCTATAAGATTAACACAAAGGTTTTATCTTTAGATGAATTCTTAATATAACAAATAAAACCAGCACACAACAAGCGGTCATAGTGCATGGCAGTACTTTTAATCAAAAAATATAAACGTTCGCGCAAAGCTCCTTTCATCCTGACAGTTCCTTTCACGGGTGAAAGAAACTGCCACGACACCATACCGCGGGACCGTTAGCGGTCATGCAAAAAAAAACGATGAGCAAATGGGGAATTTGACAATAACATTTTTACCACCTCAAAACTGGCAGGATTTTGAAAAATTACTGTTAGGAATAGTCGATGTTGTTTGGGAGCAAAAAGGCTGGCAAAATTATGGTCGACCTGGACAAGACCAATCTGGAATTGACTTATATGGTTATGATAATAAAAATCGGTTTACTGGTATTCAGTGTAAAAAGAAAAGCCTAACTGATTCAGAAGGAGTAATATTATCAAATAGCCTTTTGACAAAAAGTTTGATTGAAAAAGAGGTTACTTCTGCTGAAACTATTGATAATCCAAAAATTGAAAGTCTAATTTTTGCTACTACTTCATCAAGAGACACAAAAGTTCAGGACATCGTTAGAACAATTAATGATAAAAGAATAAAAAAACAAAAGTTTATAATTGACATATGGTTTTGGGAGGATATACAAGTTTTCATTGAGAATCATATTGAATTACAGAATTGGTATTATTCCGATTTGCTTGAAAAGGTTCATAAATATGATAAGAACATTCATATTTTATCAATGTTAAGACAAGCATTTACAAGACCTGCATTTAAGAGAGAAATTAGGCGTGAAGAAAGTGGCGCTGATTTTATACAAGCTATTAAAAATACACAAGAAGCGATTACAACTGGAAAATTATATAATCGCAGAGGAGATATATTAACAACATCATTTTCTTATCAAAAGATATCAAATCCGAAATGGACGAAATTGATAAGTGAGATTTATAACAGTCTGACTAAAATAAGAGATTTATATCAGGATGGATTAAAAAATCATTCAATTAGAGAACATCCAACTTGTTTGGAAGTGTTTGATGATAGACTTTCAGACAAGTTTAATATTTTACGAACTGATTGTCTTATTAAAATCAATACTATTTTGAAAGAAGCAAAGCTAAAGCCAGTTGAATCAGAATTAATATAAAATGATTGACAAATAAAGCACGAACCGCTAACACTGTATATACAAAATGGGCGAGATAGTAGTAAATTCATCGGTTGTAGCCCGCTTTAAATCGTATCGGTTTGATAAGTTTGAAGCCCGCAATCGCCCACATTTGCATATACTTGTCCGTTGTGCAACATAAAACAAAACTGACAGCATTAATGATAAACCGACTGATAATTATATTTTTTGTTACGATTATTGGGATAATAATTTCAGCTTGTTCATCTGGAGAAACGAGTTATAAAAAACCTGACTTTATCTCAACAGATTTTAAGGATGACACAGCAAATTATAAACTGAGACAATTAATTGATAATCCTAACGGAGATGATTTTATTGCAGTCTTTTTTAAAGAATCTTCAATGAGTTTTGGTAGTGGAGGTAAGATTATCAAATTGTATAATAAGGACAGTATATCGATTGATGAATGTTATTATGGAGCTCATCCATTGATTGCAAAAACCTGGCTTGATTCTACAATAATACTTGAATGTAAAGTTTATTCAGCACATGGAGACTCTATTAACAGGAGAAAATATTTAGACAGTTCTGTCGATAAAAATGACATTATTGGACACTACCATATTGATTATATTAAAAATTATAATGCGTTTAATGAGTAAATACTAGAATATCTGATATCTAAATTTGTAAAATCAATGAAAAACAAATTCCTGAAATATACAGTATTGCCAATAATATATGTATTGAGTGTGATTTTTATGGAATTCTACCCAAATATTATCACGATAGGATTGTGGTTAATTTCCCTTGTTTTGTGCATCATTGGATTAATTAAATTACTTATTAAAAAACAGAATTTTAAATTAAAATTACTTCCTATTTTCTTTCTCCTGCTTCCAATCTTTGATTTGACTTTCGGTATTACAAATAAAATCAGAAATGAGATTAAAGGAGAAATCATTCTAGACATTATCGACGATAGTTTTGCAACAACAAAGTCACTAACTATTAGAGAAAAAAATGGAAAGCTGACAGCAGAATATAATAGCTCTGTAGCTGGATTTGGTGGCATGGAAAAAGCAGAAACAGAATTGCTTAATGATAGTACTTTAACTTTTAAATTGATAAATCGTAATTATTCAGAGAGATTGACATTTGATAAGCAAAACCAAAGTTTCCGAGATAAAGATAAAAAACTGAGATATCGAATTTTAATAAATGAAATATTTAAATAGCATAAATTACGTTGCACAACACACAATATAAAACAGTTGGGGTTCAGTGGTTTGCGAGCATTTGCTCTCGCATCAACTTTCTGCAACGGTGGATACAAACGCGCTCCGAAAACCCAACCGTTTCATATTGTAAAACGTTGTACGCAATGCCGGAATTAGTTGATTTTAATATAGTTTCTACAGTTCATTGCATTTCAGCTGAAGTTGTGTAT
>NZ_JBHMVA010000041.1:0-3368 GCF_042436675.1 Quyinboa ferrireducens
AAACGACAAGCATATAATTAGTATTATTATGTATTGTAATCTTTTCATGACATTGTGCACAACGTTCCCGCGGTATGGTGTCGTGGCAGTTTCTGTCCGATAGGATAGGAACTGTCAGGACGGAAAGCGCATGCAGCGAACGTTTATACACTTTGTTTAAAATAACTGCCATGCACTATGACCGCGTGTTAGCGGTTGGCATTTTTTTTTCTGTGCTCGATGATATTTTTTGCTAACTTTTCGTTCAAAAGTTTTAAGATTCATAGTTTTCATATTTATATCAACCTTATTGTAAACACTTTTTTTTTAAAGAATTGATACACTGTCATTCTTAATAGGTACTATTGAATTAAAGTTGGTAGGATTCAAATATATTTTGCTATAATCTTTTTCAATTTTATTAAGTCCTAGAATATATTCTTTATTTTTTTCAATTAAATCAGAATACTCATGGTTTAGTAAAACAAATCCATCTAAATCTCGATCTGTGTATTCTTTAGGCATTAGATAAATCCAAATGGTATCATTGAGTTCTGAATTAAATTTGTTCTCAATTTCAAATTGTATTGAGTCTATTCTTATTGGAAAGTCGTAGATATTGTCTTTCCAATTTCCATATAGGTTAATTACCTTTCCTTTGACAATTAATTCAAAATTTGGTATTGAGTCAAAATATGAAGGAAACACAAGTCTCACTGACGTGCTATTAATTTTAAAAATAATAGTACATAATAATATAAATATTAATAATCGCTTCAGAATATTTGTTTTTTATGTTTGTATTTCAACAGTGCTTACCGCTAACGTTCCCGCGGTATGGTGTCGTGGCAGTTTCTGTCCGATAGGATAGGAACTGTCAGGACGAAAGGTGCTTGCAGCGAACGTTGAATTATTTGGTTTAAAAGTACTGCCATGCACTATGACCGCGTGTTGGCAGCTGTAGCTTTTTAATCATATAAGAATCGTTTAAAAGTCTTTCCGTCAAAATAATAAGACCAACTCAAACTTTCTTCAGTCAGGTCAATGGAAATTCCATCATTGGGAACATTTATTTTATTTGTAGCTGACTCCCAATCACCTTTTTGCTCAACACTAATGAATATTTGAATCTCTTTTCCCTGAGAGCCCAAATGTTTTATTAAAATCACCTTATAATCATTAATTTCTTTAATAAAAGCATAAAGGGATACTTCATTTAAGGAGTCAGTTAAAAGTATTGCATAGTCTAATTTATTATCTCCGTTAAAATCACTTGAACAGTAATATGGTAATGTTCCTTCAGTCTTAAGGTATTTATTCCAATCTTGTAAATATTCTTTAGTTGTTGGAATTGAAAAACCAGGCAGTTCTTTTTCTATAAAATTAATTAATGAATCTGGAATGTTTGTCGCCTTAATATTACAGGCTAAGAATAGGAAGAATGCGGTGAAAACTAATATTCTATTCATAATAATGTAAATTTTTTTCTTTTGCTATTGCTGCCAACGGAAAATTGTAAGTTGTCGTTGCGGATTGCGGGTGATTGTCCGTCCGCGAGGACGAAGACAATCATGCGGGAATCCGAGGCGACAACCTGCACCAACACCGCAATGCAATTTACAAAATGTTACCGCCAGTTTTTTTTCTAATTCTCTGTTTTACATGAATAACATAAGCAAAGAATGGAATTAATAATAAAAGTAATGAGTAAAACTCAATCAAGCCCCAAAGTCTTGAAATCAAGAAGATGGAAAATGCGAATAGCATTACAAAGATTTTAAAACTCAAATCATTGTAACCTTGCTCAGTCGCATATTCGTCAATATTCATTATTTGTCCTTTATTATTTATGACAGTCTTAATCAAATAGTCAATGAAATTTTGAAAATCCTTTTTTATTGGTTTTATCGTGTTTATCTCAATTACTCTATCACGTGTAATTATTTTATTTAATGTACTCCCTTTGCCAAATACTAATTTTTTTATGTCAAGTATTTTAACAGGAGAAATCTCTTTACTATTGAATAAAAATCTTTTTTTCCACTGAAAAGACAATGTGTCATTTGAAACGGTTAAAATCAATTTTGCAAAGGCTAATTGATGAACAAATCCCAAAAGCAGAATTAATATAGAAATCGGAATTATTATTTTTTGAAAAGTATTATCTAGTTTGCTGCTCAGAATTACCAATCCAGGACATGAAATTCCTATGATTATAATTCCCATGAATAATCGAGAAGTTTTATTAATTGTCAATTCAAATCTTTGCATTTATGTTTTATAAATCAAGTTGTTAGTGTCATTTAAATTGGCGGTAACGTTCCCGCGGTATGGTGTCGTGCGGTTGACTGTCCCACGCAGTGGAGACTGTCAAGCCGAAAACGACGGCATACGGAATGTGAATTTGCAGGTTAAAATAAAACCGCATGCACTATGACCGCGTGTTGTACACCGTAATTTATCTATTTCTTAAATCTATCCGTAATCTTTGTCCAAAAACTTGGTTTGTCATTGTCCATCTCTTTTATCGGCAAGTCTTTCTCGAAACTGTCCTGATAAGATTCAATTATCCTTTTCAAATCCTTTGTGCCAAAAAATGTACTTGGAGATTTGTCATGCTTCAATGCGTATTTAGCAAATTCCAATGATTTTTTAGGATTAGATTTTTCAATAATTACTGCCAAAGCCCAAGCCAATCTGATATCTGTTGTCATAGGTGTTAATCCACCTTTAAAGTCCGGTATCGGTATAAATCGATTCTTTATGTCAGATATTTTAACCTTTTCCAATAATCCAGTATCATTTTTGAATCCATTTATTATTGGTAAAGCATATTTTGAAATATAAAGAATTACATCATCTATGATTTCAAAGTTTTTTGATTCTGAATCAGTATAATTCCACCACTTATCACCTTTTCCTTCTTTTGCTAATCTTGTCCTAAATTCACAGTTATAGTACTTAAGCTTATTAAAATCTAAATCCTCAAATCCATTGTTTGTTATTTCTTTCGGGTGAACTCCTAATTCAACACAAAAACTTCCACCATATCTACTTGCTTGCAAGCCAATAGTAAAAACGAAACTTTCAGAGTCCATTATATAATTGAATCCAGAGCCTTTAAATCCGAATTCACGAATCTTAGTTCCGAGATATTTTCCAATTTGCTTTCTAAACTCCTGTGTCGTCATTTGCAGGTCTGTCTTTTATGGTGTACAACGGTCCGGCGGTATGGTGTCGTGGCAGTTTCTGTCCGATAGGATAGGAACTGTCAGGACGAAAGGTGCTTGCAGCGAACGTTGAATTATTTGGTTTAAAAGTACTGCCATGCACTATGACCGCGTGTTGTGTGTATGTGCATTTTTATAATATATCTTCAGGTTTTAATC
>NZ_JBHMVA010000042.1:0-3134 GCF_042436675.1 Quyinboa ferrireducens
CATTCCGATTAACAAGGTCAAAGTCTGAAAAAATTTTCTTCAAAAAGATGTCTCATAAACGCCGAAAAAAATTTCGTACTGAAATTGTCCGCTCAGTTCAGTGCGAAATTAAACTCCCTTTTTTCGCCCTTGGGCCCAACGGTGGCGGTATGAAACGTAAGGGTTTTATTGCAATACATTATCTAACCGCTAAGTAGCCAAAACTACGTTTTGACACCGAATTTAAAACATTTTACAAAACCGTCAAAACGTAGTTTTGGCGGGGCTGATTAAATGCTCGAAAGTTACGTAAACCACTGAAACCCTTATGTTTTATACCGCGTGTTAGGGGGTCGGCTTTTATTGTCATAGTGAAAAATAATAGTCTTTAATCTTTTTTGCCATTAATCTCCGACGTTCCAAAAGAAAGTCCTCATAATGTGTTGCGTCCATAGTCACAATGTTTTCAGGAATACAATTTATACTTAAATTTTCCTTTAACAACGCTATTTCTGAGATATTACCAAATTTCATTTCCTTAGAATCACACTGGTCAAAGACTGTTTTGAAATAATCATTTGGAGCTTTGTCTCCGATTGAAATATTTGTCTGAGTGTCAAGGTATGTATAATTGGCAATTTGATTATATTTTGATTTATCAGTTATTCCATTTTTTTGTAAATATCCTTTTGGGAAAATGTGGTGTATATCGCCCATAATTGTTATTAAATCACGGACTTTCGTACCATTCATTAAGAGTGAATTGTCACTGCCATGAACTTGTGCAGCTAAAAACACATTAAAAAATGGACTGTTGATTGCCGATGTTTCTAAGTCTTGAACTAATCCAACTTGCCAAAAAGTGTCAGATAAGTTCGCTTCTTCAATTTCTTTGAAATATTCAATAAATCCTTTTTCCGCAATCCTGCGAATATCCAAATCCATTACTGATTCTGGTGAAGTAATATACCTACTTGTCAAGGTTGATAATACGTACCATTTTGAAACATAATGTTTTATTTGAGTCTTATCAATTTGACTGCTCGAATTTAGTATTAGATATAGCGTGTATGCAAAATCAAGGGTCATTTGTGAATTTGTCAACCGATTTGTGATAAAACCTGCTGATTTTATTGCAAGAATGAAGTTTGTAAATGAAAACTCATTCATAAAGTCCATAACGCCATCAGTTAGTTTACCAAACGAAGCTTCTGCTATTTCTTCTTTATAATCTCGTGTTTCAAAGTCACGACCGCCAAGTAAACTTACCAAGTCTTTCATTTTTCCACGACTGAATTTGTGCATAAAAGCAACACGCAAAATATCTCCGTAATTTGGGTCAAAAATTTCTTCTCTGTCGTCTTTTAGCCATTTAATCTTAGGAGCAAATTTTGATTCCATGAACTCCTTGTCTTTTGACATTTCATGATACCAGTCGGGTTGCACTGCCAAATGAGAAAAATAGTCTATTGCTTTGCGAAGTTCATTGCCACCATATTTTACATTAGCCGCAATTTTTGACATAGCAAAGTCAGATTGATTAAGTTTTGCTCCTTGACTATTGATTCTGATAAATATTTCAGTTACTTCATCAATTGTCAGTTCCTTATCCAATGTGATTACTCCAATTTGTCGGTTTTTTATTCCAATTAATGCGTCTAAAATATCATGCAGTCTGTCTGAATCCATTTCGGAATTTAACTCGCAATATTTTGCAACAAAACTACCACGTTTAAAATCCGATTTAAAAACATCGGCAATATCTGTAATCCATTTTTTATCCTTTAATATGGCGTTGTCCTGAACTTTAAATACTTCGTCTTCATCAATGGCTAATGGATTGAAAGAGATTTTAATTCTTTTCTTTTCAAAATCAGAGTTTATAACTTCCATTCCCATAATTGAAGTCATAAGAGCCGTAACTCGTTGTTGACCATCAATCATAATTTTCTTTCCCTCAGATAAGGTTCCGTCTTTTAATTTCATGTTTGGGCTTTGGGAAATTATCAAATAGCCAGTTGGATAACCTGTATAAAGAGAGTCAATCAAATCACGGACTTGTTTTGGTTTCCAAACAAAAGGTCTTTGAATTTCAGGTATTGCAATTTCTTCCGATTTTATAAAATTCAAAATCTGTTCGATTGCAATATTTGAAGCATTATATTTTTCTGCCATAATCTATATGTTGTTTTATGCTGTGTCGTTTCTTAAGCTGCCCCCTAACGTTCCCGCGGTATGGTGTCGTGGCAGTTTCTTTCACCCGTGAAAGGAACTGTCAGGACGAAAAGAGCCGGTAGCGAACGTTGAAATATTTTGTTTAAAAGTACTGCCATGCACTATGACCGCGTGTTGTATGCAGTTTTTATTTTTTTTTCAGTTTTATCTTCCATTTGTCTCCCCATAGATAATAACTTGATTTTTTACCTTTTCCTCTTTTGTAAAGAATTTTATTTACAAGTGGATGCCAATTATAATATTTCCAAGAAACTGGGAATTCAATATTAATATAATTAGAACTTTCAGGAATATTTTCAATAGGAATTGAAGTAAAACATCTATATAAGCCTTTTGGAATTACACTATCTGGTTGGGTTAATAGCTTTAATCTAATGATTTCAGGTTTTTTTGAAAAAAAGGTATCAATTATTGCCTCTTTGAATTCATAGCAGTCGCTATCTATTTTCAAAACTATTTTATCATGATTGAATTTAAAGTCTTCATCTTCCAATTCAGTTGTAATCCTAATTCTATAATTTGTAATAGAAGAATCAACATTAAATTTCCAATCAGTTCTAATTGAGTCTGGATTAAAGTCATAGCTATTTAAAATGTATGTATTCTTGTCAATTTTCAAATAACGACCTTCCGAATAATAACCAAATGAATTTGTGTCAGTGTCGAAAATCCATTTAGTATATTTAAAAACCGAATCATTTTCGAAGGTGATTTCATGTCTTGGAAGAAACATATCACAAATTGATTGAATCTTGCAACCATAATTCACTGTCAAACAAACAACACAAATAATTATCAATACTATTCTTCTATTATGTTTCATATGTTCACTGTCTGCTCAAATGTTTGTTAAAGCACATGGTTTACAAAGTTATAAGCACATGCTTTACACTAAATTAGTGCTTAGCCTTATTGGTTTT
>NZ_JBHMVA010000043.1:0-3026 GCF_042436675.1 Quyinboa ferrireducens
GCTCCAAGCTGAATAACGGTTACTTCAAAGTTATCATCTGCATTCAGCATTTCCACAATCGGATCATTGTATGGATCAGCTGCTGTGGCTACTACGGTTTTACCCGACTTCTGTACGTAGGCTACCTGCTTAGGTCCTAAAGCCTTCAGTGCAGCAGCAGCTTTTGCGGCAACTGTTTCAGCATCAAGTTCACCTTCGTAAATATTAAATTCATGAACTGAACCTATCCACTGGGGATCAGGATAACCTCCGGCACACAATAATGCAGTATCAAGAGAGATATTTGAAATATAGTAATCAGCAGGTATTACTGCAGAACCTATTTTAACACCATCAATATACCACTTAATTGAATCATTTGTCAATACGCTCACATAATGATGTATTTCATCGGCCCCGGGTTCTGCACCAGTAACTCCAACTTCTGAACTGGAAGGTAACATATCAACAGACGTTTTACTTACATTATCATTACGTGCAATTGACATCCAATAACTATTATTACCATCGGCTGATCCGAAATAGGCCAGCATTGTCCAACCTGGATTCGCACCTGTAGTAACAGTTGCTTCTAAACTAATTGCATCGTAACTGTCCAATGCGATATCTTTTGCCGGAAGTTTAATATAACTCCCGCCCATTGCATTGAATGCACCGTTTTCAATATTGCCTGATCCGCCATCATTTATTACAACCTCACCGTCGGCTCCACCAATTACATCAGCAGCCGTTCCATCTTCAAATGTATAAGAATGTTCCATTACCACAGGAACAACAGCCTTTGGTGCTTCAATCATCATGAAACTATCAACTGCAGCCCCTGTTTTGTCTGCATAATACCAAGAATCTGCTGCTGTACCATCTGCGCCACAGTATTTATTGTTCGCAGTATTCATAAAAGAATAATAATCAGTAACGCCTTTAACGACCTTCCATACGCCTTCTTCTAAGGTACCATATTTAGTACTCCATCCACTGCTTGACTTTTTACTGAAGTAACTGTAGTTCACATCCTGAATAATGTAATAAAGGCTGTCATTAACACCTTCATTTACCGGACGTAAAATAAAATGCTGCGCTGCAACATTCATGCTATCCGTTAAAGCAGGTTGAGCATCGTTGGTCGAAGCACTACCGAGCAACAATCCACTTTCGGCTTCTTTAAAGAAATAACGTTGATACGGTTCAACCAGCTCAACACCCAGCGAATCAATTCCTTCATCTTCAAATGTAATTACGATAGAACCTGAATCGCCTACTGCAGCTGTAGTAACACCAATTACAATTTCAGCCTGTCCGTTTTCAAAATTAGCTGGTGTTAAAGAAGATGGTGTAGCCGAAAATCCGGCAGGCACCTGAACTCCAAGTACAGCATCCGTATTAGTGGAAGTAATATAAAGAGAAAATTTTCTTTTTATATCTTTCTCAAACATAACCGGAATAGATTCTGAAAAGCTTATTACGGGAGCAGCAACGGTTTGATCCATATAAGTGGATTCAACATACGTACCTCCATTTATCGTTCCGTTATATGCATTCGCTGTAAGATCTGTAGCAACACCTGCTGCTGTGTCATTAAAATTATAATATGCTATCAATCCTGCTTCATCACCATTAAGGATGGAGAACTTATTATCCTCAATTTCCTGAGCACTCCGGGCAGTATTCCAAATACGTACTTCATCAAAATACCCCTCAATAGTACGGTCAACGCCTGCTGAATCCCAACCAATAAAGTTTCCGTCTTCCATAGTAAACAGAGTAGGAACATCCGTATTGTTTACAGTGGCAACTCCATTAATGTATATTGTCATGTCTGTTGCAGTAACAACATAAGCCACATGATTCCATGCATTAAATATAGGGTTATTAGAAGCTACAACCGCTTTTCCCCCTGCATCAATTCCACGAAGAGTTAGGTTATTAGTCCATTTATCGTATTGAACACCACCATTATTATTTGTTCCACGGGAATAAAAAACAGCCCCATAATCATTTTTAGCCATTGGATAATACCAGGCTTCGATAGTTACAGGCAAATCAGTCAAATTAAATCCCGGCAAAGCGACATTACTGTTATTACCATCTGCTCCTCCCGGAAGACTAACAGCATAATTTCCTGTAATTCCTACAGCTTCAACCAGAGCAACCTTTAATACCTTAACAGTGTCTGACTCACCATCAGGATTATGCAATGCAGACCACCTTAAAATACTTGAAATATTGGTATTTCTGAATGCAGCATCTGTAAAGATTTTCACTGGTTCAGCCATGCCTTCTGTCTGAACCCATGTTGTATAAGTTTTAGCAGTAACATCCAGATCGAACCAGAAATGATACACCTGTCCGGGAACCGGAACCAGAAGATTTTCCACTGTACCGGCATCTACCCAACCACCACCATTTCTGACGGTTAAACGATCTGAGTAAACAGCAACGGCTGCAGAATAATCGCCCCAGCCTGCAATTGCAGGTTCTGATAATACAAACGAACAATCATAAGTACCGTTGTTATTACCATCAACAAATGTCAAACTGGTGTAAACAATTCCGGTATCTTTAACCGGAGCAAAGGTCTCAGTTGCATCAACTGATTGTGCTTTAATGTTTCCGGAAACAAAGATTCCGGCGAACAAAATAAGACTCATTAAATACCTTAGTAAAGAATTTGTTTTCATAAATAAACTTTTAGTTAGTATTATAAATAATAATTCACAATTTGTTTTTCACAAACAAGCGTTAAATTTATTGAATGTCTGTTTCATTTACACTTAAATCGCAAGCAAATACTGTAACTTATTTGACAAAATAGTATAAATTATTTTTTCAACCATCAAATCTTCGTCAGTTAAAAACCTTATAAACTGAAACATAAGAATCTTACAGACATCAGCAGTGCAAATACAGGCAGAATATTGTTACTATAAAAAAGGCTGCCCGGAAACCGGACAGCCTCATAAAATATTACTTATTATTTTCTAGTTAGTTTTTACAACTTTAAACAATTTACTTGCACCAGCACTTTC
>NZ_JBHMVA010000044.1:0-3006 GCF_042436675.1 Quyinboa ferrireducens
AATTTTACACTTGATTTAATCCATAAACAGTATGAAATTGGCTATTGGAAAAGAGAAAGTATTAAAAAACTGTTCTCAGAGGTAAGAAAGAGACAAGGTAAGTTATCAAATACTGATCATATAAAGTAAAAACAACAAAGCCTAACACGCGGTCATAGTGCATGGCAGTACTTTTAAAACCAAATAACTCAACGTTCGCTGTCTGCTCCTTTCGTCCTGACAGTTCCTATCCTATCGGACAGAAACTGCCACGACACCATACCGCGGGAACGTTGTGGCGCATTTTAACAGAACGCTCAAAAATCAACGAACAATTTTTAAAATTCAAGAAATCTATCTAAATTTGTATCCAAATGAATACAACAACTAAATGTACTTTATTGAAAAAACGATAGAATTTGACAAGTGGTTGAGAAAGTTAAAGGACTTAAGAGCAAAAGCGAAAATTTTGTTCAGAATCCAAAAACTTGAAAACGATGAGCACTTTGGTGACTGCAAACCCGTTGGAGACGGAATCAGCGAATTGAGAATAAATTTTGCCAAAGGTTACAGAATTTACTTCAAAGAAACAGACGGAAAAATAATAATTCTGTTGATTGGAGGAGACAAATCAACCCAGCAAAAGGATATCGAAAAGGCAAAAGAAATTTGGAACAAATTAACAAAGTAAAAAATGGAAACTTCAAAATTTGACATAGCAGACTATTTGGACAGCAAGGAAATGATTGCCGAATATTTAAATTCTGTTTTGGAAGAAGGCGACAACTCCGATATTATCACCGCACTCGGACATATTGCAAAAGCTATCGGAATGACCAAAATTGCAGAAGAAACTGGAATGAGTAGACCAAGTTTATATAAAGCTTTGTCTGACGGAGCAAAACCGCAATTCTCGACAATAATGAAAGTTTTGAAAGCAGTTGGAGGACAAATAAGAGTGAGTCCAATATCCGCATAAAAAATAAAAACGACGCCACAACACGCGGTCATAGTGCATGGCAGTTATTTTAAACAAAGTGTATAAACGTTCGCAGCAAGCGCCTTTCGTCATGACAGTTCCTATCCTATCGGACAGAAACTGCCACGACACCATACCGCGGGAACGTTGTAAATAATGCCGTGATTAGTTGTTTGATTATTTTAAAACTGGCTTCCACCCTCTTTCGGCTGAAGCAGGGAACGTTCTTTTTAAAACTGGATCATCGTTTGATTTAAACCAGGTGTCGGGTGGAATCTCAGTCTACAAAACTTTGAAGATTCATATTTTGACGCAATATCGTTTTGGGTTGATGCAATATCGTAGAGTTTTTGATTTAAATTATCCGGCCATGGGTGGCTGAATCTCATTTGATTTGCCGGAGTGTTTAATTTGTAGAGCATCAATTTAAAGAGCACCCGTGAGAGAACAAAAGAAGGCACTATTTACAACACGCGGTCATACTGCATGGCAGTATTTTTAAACAAAATATTTCAACGTTCGCAGGCTGTCTCTTTTGTCCTGACAGTTCCTTTCCCGTCGGAAAGAAACTGCCACGACAGCATACCGCGGGAACGTTGTGCCCCATTTTGAAAAAATGACAATTGAAGAACTAAATAGCGAACTCAAAAAAATAGGCGTTTCTGACGACAGGTATTGTCTGCAAGGACTTTTCGGCTCAACTGATGATAATGACAAAATCGCTATGACAATCAAAATGGGAAAGTACACGGCTGAATATGAAGTCTATTATAGAGAACGTGGCGAAAAGCATTCCTCAAGAACATTTACAAACGAAACAGATGCTTGCGAATATATACTCAGTAAAATCCAGGAAGAGCTAACAATTAAAAAAGTTCAAAGCGTGGTTGGACTTGGCGGAATGACCGTTAATGAGAGACTGTACGCAACAGGACTAATGGACGAATTTGACCGGACCAAAAAGAAAAATAAAGCACGAGCCACACAGATTTTGAGAATTTTAAGGGTTGATGAACCTTCAATCAAGAAAATTTTAAAATGAAAAACGGGGCACAACACGCGGTCATAGTGCATGGCAGTATTTTAAACCAAATAATTCAACGTTCGCTGCAAGCGCCTTTCGTCCTGACAGTTCCTATCCTATCGGACAGAAACTGCCACGACACCATACCGCGGGAACGTTGTACACCATTTACTGACTTAAAATGCTTCGATTAATTTTTCTAATACAAATATGTTTTTTGAGTGTCCATGCGATCTGTCAAGAAATGAATGCTTATATTATCTTGAACTCTGGAAACGATACAGATACAATAGCATTTTTGGCTTGGAAAACCAGCGAATCTAAAACGCATTATTCAAAAGTGGATTTATCTCCATGGGAAAATTTGATTGATAGCGGTAGTTATGATTACAATAACCTAAAACGTGGACTATGGATTGAATATCCTATTGACACTTCTATAATGAATTCAAAATATAATATCCGGAATGATTCGTTAAATTCTAAAATTTACAAACCGACTCTGTCTAAAATGATTGGAAATTACTTTCATGGTAAAAAAAATGGTAGATGGGAAATTTATGGGAAAGCATTTGATTCATGGGAACTAGAAAAAACTATAGAATATAAGGACGGTGTAAAGAATGGAGTTGAAATAACATATAGTCCGTGGAGCACAGACACAATAATGAAAACAATCTATGAAAACAATAATCCCATTGAATTCAGACAATATGATCCGCCTAATAAAATAAAATTCGTACTTAGAACAAAAGGTGAAAAATGTTTGAAATATGATTATGATTCTAATGGAAAAATTATAAAAATAACAGAAGTCGAATAAAAACGGTGTACAACACGCGGTCATAGTGCATGCGGTTTTGTTTTAATTTGCAAATTCACATTCCGTATGCCGTCGTTTTCGGCTTGACTATCTACACTTCGTGTGACAGTCAACCGCACGACACCATACCGCGGGAACGTTGGCGGTAATTAAAAAATGACAAGACGGATAGACATATTAATTCTTCTGATTATGATGTTG
>NZ_JBHMVA010000045.1:0-3005 GCF_042436675.1 Quyinboa ferrireducens
TCTATCTCCTTTTCATGATCAACAGTTGAACATGAGTAGAGTAGAATGAATATGTAAATGATAATTTTTCTCATTTTAGCATTACCCACAACGTTCCCGCGGTATGGTGTCGTGGCAGTTTCTGTCCGATAGGATAGATAGGAACTGTCAGGACGAAAGGCGCTGACCACGAACGTTGATACATTTTGTTTAAAAGTACTGCCATGCACTATGACCGCGTGTTGCAGGTAGTTATTCATTACAGTTCTCAGTATTTATAAAGTTAAAATCTTCGCTTAAAATATAATTTCCTGCGGTATTTGTTTTTAGATTTATTTCATAATATTTTGTCCCATTTTCAGTCCAAGAGTTTTTTAAAGTGACAGTTTCTTTTCTGAAGTTTTCCTTTTTGCTAAACTTGTATGTATTTTTTTTGTCAAAAATCCCCTTGAAGTAGATTGCTTTAAACTTAGGAATAAAACCATAGTCTTTAGCTTCATTTTCATTAACTAACTTTTTAAATTCTTTTTCTGTTATCTCTTTTTGGAAAAACTTTTCCATTATTTTCATGTGTTTATCTGCTTTTTTTTCATCGTAAGTATCCAAGAGATATAATGTGTCAGGTTTTATTAGGAATGTCCATTTTCTCATATTTTGAACAACAATTGTTCCATTTTTTTGAGTATAAATTGGATATCTTAAAATATTCCAATTCGATTTTTGAATACTTTTATTCAATTCTGCAACATTTTCTGCAATTGAACTACCTCTTGAATACACGATAAGTGTGTCATTTACTTTTTTCCGAAAAGCTATTACATCGCCACAATCCAAAAAACGTTCAAAACCGTCTGGGGTTTGGGGAATTCCAAATGTAATATGATGGTTTTTTATCCACCATTTTAGTTCTTGTTGGTTCTCAGGATGTAAATGAACAAGGTTGAATGAAAATGTTAGTATTGAAATTATAAATAAGTATTTCATTTCGTAGTTTAGTTTTAATTACCTGCAACGTTCCCGCGGTATGGTGTCGTGGCAGTTTCTGTCCGCCTTGCCTTTCGTAGCCTCGGCGGAGCAAGGTAGGATAGGAACTGTCAGGACAAAAGGTGTTTGCAGCGAACGTTGAATTATTTGGTTTAAAAATACTGCCATGCACTATGACCGCGTGTTAGCGGGCGTAATTTATTAGTTTTCAGAGCTCTAATCCATACAGTAAAAACTCATTAGAATCAAAGTCTAATGTATCATTATCAACCACAAATTTATATCTGAGTTTGAATTTGCCTACCTCATTAAATAATAATATAGTATCGTGTTTAGTCTCGGCTATATCCAAAATTCCCAAATAACCCATAGGCCCCATTTGAGTGCAAACAACAGCGTATTCATTCTCAATCCATAACCCATTTTCATTTTTCAATATTATAGCTGGACATAAATCAACGTTATCACATTTAAAATGAGCGGCTTGTTTATATAAATCATTTTTTAGAGTAACATCAATCTTACTATTAACAACATACTCATTTTTGCCAGTCAATATCTTAATGTTTAGCGAATCATGTCTTTCCTTTTCACATCCAATGGCGAACATGGTCAAAATAATTATCGTAATCCAACTTATCCTTTTCATATGTTTTTTTTAGTTTATCAATTAGATGATTCAATTTTTAAAACGGTTGCGTAGGCTTACTGCAATTTAATGCTTATCGGAAAAGTTATCCTAACAGGCACAGGTTTATCATTGCACTCACCAGGTATCCAGTCAGGCATTAGTCTCATTACTCTTAATGCTTCTTTATCAAAATCATCTTGTAAGCTGCGAATAATCTTCAAATCAGTCATTTTACCATTTGCATCAATAATAAATCCAATTACAATCCGGCAACAGGCGTCAATCTCCTGTGGATATTGGAAATTAGTCATGAAAAATTTTATCATTTCATCTTGTCCACCGGGATATTGAGGCATTGAATCCACAAAAACATAATAATCTGTCTTTGAAATCGAATCTGTATAAGGGATACAACGCATAGTATCGCTATCCATTGAGAAAGAATCAAAGGAAATCAGGATAAATCCAGTTACAAATATGATGATGTTTTTATTCATAATCCCTGTGTGATGCAGTCTTTATTATGCCCGCTAACGTTCCTGCGGTATGGTGTCGTGGCAGTTTCTGTCCGCCTTGCCTTGCGTAGCCTCGGCGGAGCAAGGTAGGATAGGAACTGTCAGGACGAAAAGCGCTTGCAGAGAACGTTGAGATTTTTGGTTTAAAAGTACTGCCATGCACTATAACGTGTGTTAGCCACAGTTTTTTTATTTAATTGATATTCTGTCAACAGTCGCATATGGTCGTTTTATTCTCTTGAATTCTGGTTCCACTTGGTCAAATTTGTATTCCGCAATGCGAGTAGTGTCAGTTGTTAAAAACTCAACACGGTAATTCAATTCAGGGACATAAAGGTATTCATATCTGTTATCAGTCATATCTATGTTAACTTTCAAGTTTGGATACTTATTATGAAATTCTTTTAGCGACATCCCAACATGAACATTCTGGTCAATTGTTAAAGAGTTCGAAATTATTGTAATTCCATGAATTTTATTTTCTCCCTGGAGTGTCCAAACAAAGAATAGCCTTTCATTCTCTTGTTTAATGACAAGTCCATTTGACTCTCCGTCAATTCCAAATTCATAAACAGGTTCTTCAATAAATTCTGAATTGCTATAGATGTTTTTTAATTCATCTATTGTCATTCCAATGTATACTTTATCAACTTTTATCGTATGTTCCAGTTCCGTTTGTTCATGATTAATATTCGAAATTGTAACTTCTGGATTAATCTGCTTTGCATTTTGAGATTTTGTCACTTGATAGTTGCAACAAAACAAAGTCAGAATGATAATTAAACTTGAGATTTTGTTTTTCATTTTTAAATTGTGGCTAACGTTCCCGCGGTATGGTGTCGTGGCAGTTTCTGTCCGCCTTGCCTTTCGTAGCCTCGGCGGAGCAAGGTAGGATA
>NZ_JBHMVA010000046.1:0-2982 GCF_042436675.1 Quyinboa ferrireducens
CTCAAGATTCTGGGCCATTTCTTTAATTTGAGATTTCGTCAGTTTCATAATGATATTTTTTACGCTTGCACCTAACGTTCCCGCGGTATGCTGTCGTGGCAGTTTCTTTCCGACGGGAAAGGAACTGTCAGGACAAAAGAGACAGCCTGCGAACGTTGATATGTTTTGTTTAAAAATACTGCCATGCAGTATGACCGCGTGTTAGCTGCTGGGCATTTTTTTTCGTTACATGAAATCATTAATTGTTACATCCTGTCCTAGTTGACGAGAAAGCGATTGCATCATTCTCTCCATTATTTCCTGTTGTGTTTTGATATTTCGTTCCATAGTTTCAGAAGAATTAAATTCTTTCATTAAGTCAATAAAGTCATCAGATACTTCTGCTTTTTTTGACAATTTTTCTATTAAATCAGTAAAATACTCATCAAGTAATTCAGAAACTGCAAAAGTATGCGCTCTCTGAAAAACCACTTTCATTTTTTCAGTATCTGGCTGTGATGGGTCTGTAGGAATTTGTGCACTTAATAGTTCAAATCTTGAAAGTATGTCAAGAAGTTCATGCAAATGAATAGTCAATTCCGGAATGATTTCTGTTTCAGTAATAACAATCCTTTTAAATGTATTTATCTCTTCAATAAAATTATCAATTTTGTCAAGCATTTGAATCAAATACTTATCAGGCATAATTGAGATGCCATCCTCATTAAATAGAAATTTATGTTTGATATAAGAATGATAAACTTTTAAGAAACAGCCTAGAACTCTATTATATGCTCTTTGTCTTTCTCGTTTATCTTTTGCAAAATCCAATTCATCTTTTTTTAGTTTATCTTCTCGATCTCTTTTATCTTTTTCAAGTAAAAAATAGTGATTACGTTTATTATTCGAATTGGAAAAAATCAAAGTCAAAATAGCAGTTATAAATCCAAGTAATCCAACTGTTAAAGTTGCTGTTGATGTAGCAAAGTTTTTCCAAAAGTCATTTGTGGTGTTAAAAATAAGTTCTATCATTTAAATCTATCAATTTATGTTGAGGATTTTAATTGCCTTGCAGCTAACGTTCCCGCGGTATGCTGTCGTGGCAGTTTCTTTCCGGCGGGAAAGGAACTGTCAGGACAAAAGAGCCTAACCGCGAACGTTGAAATATTTTAGTTAAAAGTACTGCCATGCAGTATGACCGCGTGTTGTACCTCGTTTTTTTTTATTCAGGTTCGAAAGTCAACTTTAAATCGTTCACTTTAATATTTCTATTTGATTTTTCTTTTATGTCTTTCATTAAAAATAATACCAGTTCTATCTCGTTTGATGTACGTTCTTTTTTAGAGAAAATAAGTTTTCTAGGCATAATGATATTCCAAATTAGATCTGATGAAATTGATGTCATCTTTAAATCCCGTTCAGTATCAAATACTTTTGTCACTAAAGTCTCTTTCCCCGTTTTTTTATCTTTTCTAAAAAAAGTTACTGAGTCAGAAACGTCGAATGTAGAGTTGATAGAATCCGTATCTATACTTTTCAGCTTAAATTGATCAAAATTAGGGAATATTTTCAGGGTATGTTTATAACTATTATATTCATCTCTATCTGAAAAATCATTGGCTAGTAGTATTAGGCAATGCTTTATTGCCGTTAAACTGTCTTCAATTTCTGTTGTCATTACAGAACCCCGATAAAACAAAAAATGAATTAGTGAAGTCTTATTCCCATCCGAAAAAGTAACTTCATCGTCTAGGAATTTTAAAGCCTGATCTTTCTCTGTGGCAATCTTAGATATTTTATCATAATGAAAAGTCCCTTTTGAAATGGTCTCAAGTATGTGCCGTTCACTTATGGTGCCATTCTTCTTCGGTGTAAGCGAATAGATTAAATCAAATACTGTTTCAATTGAATGTAAATATGTCTGTCTAATATCACTCTTTATCGTTCTCAAAAAATCGTTATCGGAATAGTTTAAGATTCTTTCATTTAACTTGAGGTTTTGGTAATTATTTAACAGGTATTTTAACGAAAGTTGTTTGTAATCGTAATAATTTACTTGATAATTAGAATAAAAGTCTGTTGAATTAATTAGCATTGATTTATTTTTAAAATGAGGTACAACGTTCCCGCGGTATGGTGTCGTGGCAGTTTCTTTCACACGTGAAAGGAACTGTCATGACGAAAGTGACAGACGGTGAACGTTGATATGTTCTGTTTAAAAATACTGCCATGCACTATGACCGCGTGTTGTGCGTAGTTATTATTTCCTTTAATTCTTCTATCATGGTTGAGAGTCTTGAATATTCAATAAGAAAACTTATTAATAATAACAAAATCAATAAGCTTAAAACTCCTATTATATCAATCCATGATGATTCTAAATCTATCGGCATTGAAAGGTAAATCCCAGACGAAATAATTAATAGAAAAATTAAAGTTGTCCCTAATGGCAATCTTGCCACTATATCTATTTTATCGTCAGATTTTATTGTTCCAATTATTTTGAAAGGGAATGAAGTTCTAAAGCTAAAGAATTTCATTCTAGTGAGGAAATATACTTTGTTGTCTCTTGTGAATTGAAATCTACCCATATCTTTTACAATTGTCCTGTATTTTTCAATTTTCAAGGTTGATGTATCAATCTCAATTGTTCGCTTAAATACAGGTATTCCAATATTAAAGAATGTTTCTACTAACAAATATGTAGTAACTCCTTCAATTATTGTAATAATAATAATGCTTATGAATATAATGGATAAAATCATTTTTCTCTAATTACGCACAACGTTCCCGCGGTATGGTGTCGTGCGGTTGACTGTCCCACGCAGTGGAGACTGTCAAGCCGAAAACGACGGCATACGGAATTTGAATTTGCAAGTTAAAACAAAACCGCATGCACTATGACCGCGTGTTGTAGCTAGTTTTATTTTTATAATCCTAAGCTCTTATTATTTCTTGATAGAATTACAATTATAATCCCAGTTATTAAATGAATAAATATGA
>NZ_JBHMVA010000047.1:0-2719 GCF_042436675.1 Quyinboa ferrireducens
ACAGTCATAGCTTACCTTTACTTTTCCCATAACCATTGTACATATTGTTATCTGATTGGAAAAGATTGATTGATTTATAGTAAAAAGTAGTAGAATAATTAAATATCTCATTTTATTTTTTGTATTACCGCTAACGTTCCCGCGGTATGGTGTCGTGGCAGTTTCTGTCCGATAGGATAGGAACTGTCATGACGAAAGGCGCTTGCAGCGAACGTTGAATTATTTGGTTTAAAATAACAGCCATGCACTATGACCGCGTGTTGTGCTTTCGTTATTTTTTAGAACCTTCAAGCAGTTCTTGTAATTCAATATTTAAATCTTTCGAAACAATATCCTCAATTTTATCAGATTCAAAGTCATATTTCTTAACTGTAGATGGCTCGGAGTTATCATCATAATTTCCATCATCGTTATAGTCAATACCGAACCTAACCAATAAATCTTTACTGTCATGTATGAAATCATAATGTGCTATATCAGCCCCTTTGTTAGATATCACTCTAATATCTTGGTTTTTGATTGAATAGATATATAAAGATTTTAAATCTTTGAGATTTACAACTCCATCTCTATATGTATCTTGGCTAGCAGCTGTAAATAAAATCAAAATATCATCGTCAAAAACCTCAGTTCTTATTGCACCAAAGTTTACTCTACTATCAAATAATTTTTTAGTTGTTTTATTCTTTAAATCATAAACAATCAAATTATTAAAAGAGCCATAATAATAGCTTGAATACCTATCGTCTGTTTTAACTTTTTCAAAAGAATCCATAATTCCAAGAACTCCTTCATCAATATATTCTGCTGAATTTAGTGTTTGATGTCTTACTGGAATAATATAGATTGAATTAACCGAATCCACCAATCTAGGGAAATCATAAGATATAACTTGTTGACGCTTTTTCTCTTTCTGTAATTCTTCAATTTTTTCTTCAGACAGTATCCCAGTTTCATCCTCATTAGATCTCATCATCCATTTAAGTTCAGAGATGCCAGCAACAATCATCATAATCAATCCGATAAAAGCTATTAAAACTAATATAGAACCTAAAAGAGCTAATAATTTTTGGTTGTAAGTTTTTAATTTCTCAATATTCATATTAATAAGGTTTTACTTTCCTTTTGAAATAATGAAGCACAACGTTCCCGCGGTATGAGGTCGTGGCGGTTTTTGTCCGATAGGATAGAAACTGTCACACCGAAAAGGCGAGGTTGAAATTTGCGAACGATTTATTTTAAAAGCCGCCATGCCTTATAACCGCGTGTTGTAGGGCGTTTATTAATTTTTGTTCAGATATTTTTAATAGAGATATTTCTTGTCTTCGATAGAAAAACCAACCAAAAATAAATAAAATAGCATTACTGATATGAACCCAATTTGGCATGTCAACCTTTCCGCTTATTTGAGATATTAATAATCCAATCCATGAAGCTAAAAATATAATGAGCTCTAGTCTTGGTTTGGATTTAAAATTAATGCGTGTTTTAGTATCATCTTCGAAGTCTAAATTGACATAAATTCGAATTCCGCTTGTAATTCCATAATAATTTGAGAAAGTTCCAATTGATTCATTTGGCATAAAGAAATACCGCCAGTCTGAAATTTTGTCTAAATGATTATCTCTTTCTGATAGTTTAGTTAATTTCTCTGTAACATTGTCCAATGTCTCGTCAATAAATATTTCCTTGTTTATAAGCAGTTTGCTGTACATGAATTATGGAATTAATCTTATATATTTTTGTGCAATTTGAAAAAATGCCCTACAACGTTCCCGCGGTATGGTGTCGTGGCAGTTTCTTTCACCCGTGAAAGGAACTGTCAGGATGAAAGGTGCTTTGCGCGAACGTTGATATTTTGGGTTTAAAAATACTGCCATGCAGTATGACCGCGTGTTAGGCACTGTAGCTTTTTTTATATTTCATTTCAATACAAAAGTGAACTATCATACCAGTTAATAACCATAAATAGAATGAACTACATCTATTGCATAAATTCTTAATGCTCCAATTTACAACTCCATTATCAAGTTCAAATTCTAGATTACAATTCAAGTTAGTAGTCAACAGGTATATTAAAAATATAAAATGCAGAGCTTGAATAGTTATGAACGTTTTTATCTTGGCTTTACTGATTAGAAAAAATATAATAACTCCAATTGTAATAACAATAATCAGTGAATTTAGATTATCATTGGAGAAATCAATAAATGATAAAAATATTGTTGCAGTTATATAGATTAATCCTAATACGAATAAGATTTTATTACCGATTTTATTTCTAATGGAATAATTGACAAAATTCAAAATTAAAATTAATACTCCAATTGAATGAAATAAATATTCTGTCCAATGCGAATGAGTTAGTTTTAAAAATGCTATCTGAAATACTTGCAAAATAAGAAAGCATAAAGAAATCCAGTAAGCTAAATGATTCAATCCAATTACTGATATTCCAGTCGCAATAAATACAAGTAATAAAGAGTAAATGCCTAACGCTGTCCAGAAATTATTAAATATCCAGTTTGGATGTTCAAAAAGCATTATGTTAAACTCATTCTGAATTAAGAAAGATAAGCCAATCAAGAAAAGGCTTAATATCATTATTGTATTGTAGATTCTTATTTTCATGCTATGGTGCCTAACGTTCCCGCGGTATGGTGTCGTGCGGTTGACTGTCCCACGAAGTGGAGACTGTCAAGCCGAAAACGACGGCATA
>NZ_JBHMVA010000048.1:0-2677 GCF_042436675.1 Quyinboa ferrireducens
TATTTTATTTCAAATTTTTCCATTTTTCACAATAAAGCCTAACGTTCCCGCGGTATGGTGTCGTGCGGTTGACTGTCCCACGAAGTGGAGACTGTCAAGCCGAAAACGACGGCATACGGATTGTCGATTTGCAATTTAAAAGAAACCGCATGCACTATGACCGCGTGTTGGCAGTAGTTTTTTTATTGTTTCTTTCGTTTTAAGCAATTCCATTCACACTCAAATTGAAAAGTTCTCCGGTGTTCAAGTTGATTTTAATTTCCCAATGGTAACTACACCCATCCAAAAACATTTCTCTTTCTTTTTTCCAATTTTCATGTTCGTCTTTATAATATCCTCGAAGTCTGTCGAGCAGAGTATATCTATCCCAATTGAAAGATGCATAAATTATTTTATTTCCGACGCTATCAATGTATCCGAAATATTGTCTTCTGTACGATTTTAATTTTTTATGGATAATGGGGCAATTATCAACTTGGTTAATTCTTTGCTTATTGATAGTTTTTAAATTCTTTTTAAGTATTTGTTCCGCTTTTTCTATGTCATTAATTGTCGGAGTAAATCTTTGTTTATCTATAAGACACATGAAACAAGTTGCATTTTCTTTGAAAATTACACCTTTTACTCTCCCTTTTTCAATTACTGTAGAGTAATCTGTCGGTTGTTCAATTAATTCAAAAGTCGATCTACACGACATTAAGAATAAAAGGATTAATATGATTGTAAATTGTTTCATTTTAAATTACTGCCAACGTTCCCGCGGTATGGTGTCGTGGCAGTTTCTTTCCGACGGGAAAGGAACTGTCAGGACGAAAAGAGCAGGCAGCGAACGTTAATGCATTTTGTTTAAAATACTGCCATGCACTATGACCGCGTGTTAGCGGTATGTTGCTTTTTTAAGTCGTTATCATTCCACTAAAAAGATACTTATTCTCATTCTTGTCAAACATAAAAATCAGGTCATATGCTCCCTCTTCTGCTGCTTTGCATTTTATAGTAAAATGAATTCTAATAATACTGTCATTATTATATACATGCCAATTCTGAGTCGATAAGTTTTTCAAATGCATTAATTCATCTAAATGATTTTCAAATATGAATTTTGCTTCATATCTATCACCAAATGAGTTTTTTAAAGAGTCACTTAATTCTGAACATATAATTGTGTCAAAAGAGTTGACCAATAAATAGTTAATCTGTCTTGTTTCTAACGCATTCATAAAATCTGACCAAATACTATCTGCTTTATTTGTCGAATGATTCCATGGAGATTTTTTTAATATTTCTTTTTCAATAATATGATTATACATATTTAATTCCTGATCAATGATATCTCCCATGAATATTACTTTTAGGTCATATTTCTTTTTAATTGAATCAAAATTTGTATTGTATGCCTGACCAAAGAAGAAATATTTCAAATCATTTTTCTCTAAGTCACTCTCAAATAACTTTTTTGCATCGTTATAAGTTTCAATACGGGAATACCTGTTAATTATTTTATTAGTTTGATAAATCTTAAATTTTCGAAAGCCGAAAAAAATTATCAATCCACAAAGAGCACATAGTATTATAAATCTTGAACTTTTCAAAATGGTTGATTTAAATGAATGGTCGTTTTGCAATTACCGCTAACGTTCCCGCGGTATGGTGTCGTGCGGTTGACTGTCCCACGAAGTGGAGACTGTCAAGCCGAAAACGACGGCATACGGAATGTGGGTTTGCAAATTAAAACACAACCGCATGCACTATGACCGCGTGTTGGTTGCTGTTATAACTTAATCATTTTTTTATGTATAATCTTTTCAGTTGAATCATATTCGATAAATAGGGTTGAATCGGAAATTGGATTATAAGTAAAGATCTGTCTATTTGTTAAGTTTCCATCTTTATCGAAATCTGCAATATTTATAGAATCTTTAGTATTAAATATCTCAGAATACGAAATCAGCTTACCAAGCCTATCAATTGTTTTTAAAGTAGTGTTATCAGAATCAACAATCTCCGTGGTATACAATCTATCTTTAGAATACTCAGTATATATTATCCAGTCCTTAAAGTTAATAGCGGAATCAGGGAAAGTATTTACCATAAATGTATCAGAACTAAAGGGATGAAATGAAATATATGACAAGTAAAATCCATTATTATAAACCGTTCTTTGTGATAAATATAATGTGTCTCTGAAGCAATCATACATCCATTCACACCAGTCACCATTTTTTTTACCGTCAAGGAATGAAGCGGATGATCTTAGATACCTTCTAGTTAGATTTTTCTTCTCTGTAAGGTCATTTAAAGCACATAAAGTATCAAAGTCAAATGCAAAATATTCTCCATCAGGTAAAGAATCTTTAAAAATATAACTTGAGTCAAAACTCATGGTGTCTAGTGCCATATATTTTGAATCACCATAATCAATATTATTAATCTTTATTTTGTCTTTGCAACCGATTGAAAGCAATATGAAAATTGCTAAAATATATTTCATTTTCTCTAGAAACTTCTAGTTTGATTTGGACTTAAAGATAATTGCAACCAACGTTCCCGCGGTATGCTGTCGTGGCAGTTTCTTTCCGACGGGAAAGGAACTGTCAGGGCAAAAGAGACAGCCCGCGAATGTTGTAATATTTTATTTAAAAGTACTGCCATGCAGTATGACCGTGTGTTGTAAATA
>NZ_JBHMVA010000049.1:0-2626 GCF_042436675.1 Quyinboa ferrireducens
TACTGTCAGGACAAAAGAGACAGCCCGCGAATGTTGATATGTTTTGTTTAAAAGTACTGCCATGCACTATGACCGCGTGTTGTATTGCTTAATTATTCAAGTTTTTTAAAATCCTGAATCATGTTAAGTAAAATATCCGGCTTTTCTCTATTTGTCTCTATCCGATTTTCAAATAGTTTTAGTTTAAATTTTTCGTTTTTAAAATCTAATATACTGGCATATTCTACATAAAATTTAATTAAATCATGCTTGTAACCAGTAAGGTACTCAAAAATCAAAATAGTATTGTCAGCATTTAAAAACCAATGACATGAATATTCAAAGTCATTGCCAGAGATTGTTAGAGTATCTTTAGTAAATTTATATCTTAATGTATCAGTATATTTTATCAGACTATATTTGTCATAATTGACATAATTACTTGTATCATTAATGCTTATCCATTCACCAAGAAATCCTGATTTATTTAAACTTTTTTTACTTAAAGGTTTAATCAATAGATTTTTAGTTTCATGATTGCTTTTGCTAATTGTTAAAGTAGTGTCATTAATATTAAGGACTTGATATGTAGCACGTTTCATGCCTTGAAGACCATTATAGAAATAAACTAAAAAGGCAAAATCTTCGTATTTTTCAATTGTCCAACAATTTTCTTGTAGATATATTTGATTTAATGAATCTATTACAAATTTTTCAATCATGATGCCATTATTTAGAAATTCTATCCAATAGGTATCTTTTGATTTTTCAAGATCCATTTTTTCATCAATCCATGTTTTGTTGGATAAGATTTTAATAACAGAGTCTCTATTTTGATGTATCTTGACTTTATTAAGTTTTTTAAAAACTAAGTAAGTATCTTTTACAGGTAATTCGGAAAACATATTATTATCTTATTGACTTTCAGTTGGTTTAGACTTTTCTGCTAAATTTGGCGAAATAACTAAACTGTCTGCAGATAGATTAATTACTCTGTATTTTATCGTGTCAATCAATAAAATAGTATCATTTAAACTCCATGAAATTTTCTTTTCAAAACCAGGGAAATATGTACTACTATTAAAATATTTTCTAATACCAGAATTAGCTTTTGAAAGATCAAGCAATTCATTTAGCTCAAATTTTGAATTTTCTATTCCATCAAAAAACAAATTCAGTTGATAATCACCAAGCCATATGTCTTTTACATTCTCTTGAGAAAATGATTTATTCAGGTTTAAAAGAAAAATAAAAAGAATGATTGATATTAGAGTCTTCAAAGTTAATTTGGTTTAATCTGGATTATGCAATACAACGTTCCCGCGGTATGGTGCCGTGGCAGTTTCTGTCCGATAGGAAAGGAACTGTCAGGACGAAAGTGCAGGCAGCGAACGTTGAATTATTTGGTTTAAAATTACTGCCATGCACTATGACCGCGTGTTGTGTGTTGCCCTATTTTTAATTTTAATTCGGAATTTTTGGCATCGAAATATTAGGATCTCCAAACCAAATATTATTTCCTGCAATACAGTCTCTACTTGTAATTATTCCACATTTAAACATTATGAGGGCAAAAGATACCTGGACAAATCCTGTATCGTTTTCAAAATGCGTATATTTTATTAAATCATTAGCTCCAAATTTGTTAAAGTAATCATCTAAATTATAGGTTTTTGAAATTTTATCGATAGTCTCCTTATCTGGATATTTATAAAAACTTATATTAGCTAAAGCATTTTTATTTATAAAGTGAAAAGTCTTTTCTCTGTTTGCCAAAATAGTACTATCAATATATTTAATTCCATTTTCATCATATTCAACATTTAATTCACGATGCATGGCACCGGACAAAAATGGAGCTTCACAACAAATTTCTTTAGTCACTCCTGTGTTTAAATCTTTCGCGTTAAATACAATATAGCTTGGAGCAGAACTCTTATTATTATAAGCAATTTCAAAAATTCTATTTCTTATCGAATCATTTGAGTATTTATCAAATAATTCAATGTTTAAATTTTCTTCAGTAGGAGTCTTTTCGTTTTGATTTTTGAATACGCAAGATTGTATAAGCACGAAAACTGAAACTACTATTATTTTAAATATTCGAGTCATTTTTTTAGGGTTACACACAACGTTCCCGCGGTATGGTGTCGTGGCAGTTTCTTTCCGACGGGAAAGGAACTGTCAGGACAAAAGTGACAGCTGCGAACGTTGAAATGTTTTATTTAAAAGTACTGCCATGCAGTATGACCGCGTGTTGTATTTAGTACCTTCTTTTTTCTCTCACCGGAGTTCTTTAATTGAACGGTTTCGCAAATTAAACACTTCGGCAAATCAAATGAGATTCAGCCGCCCATAGCCGGATAATGTAAATCAAAAACTCTACGATATTGCGTCAGCCCCAAACGATATTGCGTCAAACTACGAATCTTCAAAGTTTTGTAGACTGAGATTCCACCCGACACCTGGTTTAAATCAAACGATGATCCAATTTTAAAAATAACGTTCCCTCGCTTCAGCCGAAAGAGGGTGGAAGCCAGTTTAAAATAATCAAACAACTAATCCCGGTATGTCTTATACTGAAATATGGCTACAGGTTAATAATTGAATTTAAGCTACATTTTTAAAGACCATGTTTGGTGTTTTA
>NZ_JBHMVA010000050.1:0-2487 GCF_042436675.1 Quyinboa ferrireducens
TGCCCTACAGTCCAGTCATCTGTCGAAACGGCATCAACAGCTTTCCATTTCCACTCTGATACGGCTATGCCATTATCGGACCCTCCATCAACATCGTAAGAATTATTGGTTAAACCACCTGTTGATGACACATAACTGAAACTGGCAATCGGTTTCCTGTGAAAATAAAGTGTCGTAGGATCTGTTGGTAAATCCTCGAACGTAAATGTATATTTACCAGGCTTATCATAATACTCAGGTACATCCTCCAGGTATATGTTCTGCCAGGAGGCCAGACCCAGGTCATTGGAAAAGAAAGTATTATCATGACTGATCTTCCAGCGCCCACTGGGATAATCTGAATTGGCAGTTCCCGATTTCATCTCGGATGGATCAACATCTATCTCTACAGATGTACCCGCTATAAAATATTCCCCTTCTACAGTCTCTGTTACATACTGATCATAGATATATTGAGCAATAGCCTCAATCCAGGTACTCCAGGATCCGCTACTCCTGTTTATAAAAATTCCTTTTGCACTGTTTTGTGCAATAAAACGTTCATATTGACTCTTATTGGCGTCTATTCCCCATCCTAAATAATGAATATCTTCGTTGATACAACGCATCAGAATTTCTGATAAATCGTCATCATAGTCGAAATCTTCAACTTCAAGGTCATCCAGGTTAACGTTAAACCTTAAAGCACTGTTGCGCCACTGTGGTTCACGTAAAACATCCTTGAATTTTCTTAGGGTAAGTTTTGTAACCTCCATATTTTTAAATGTGGCCGCCGGCTGACTATTGGAGAAGAAACCATAACTTCCCGTTATATCAGATGGAGCATCGTAATCGACAACAAGAACATCATCCATCCATATTTTTGCATTACTGCCGTTAACTTCCAATTTAAGATGATACCACGTGCTGTGATTGGAAGGCGAGAAGATGGTATTTCTGCAATCTACCAAACCTTTCACATAATATCTCTCATCCACACTGACACCATTATCTTTTGTTATCTGATATAAACCAGAGGCAAAACCATGGCTTGGAATAAATTCCGAAGTATTCAATGCTCTGACTGCTCCTGAGAAGTTAAATAAATAGGCACCTACTGGGCCGTTTTCCATTCCAAATGTTATCCCCATATCATCATTATCGCTCCCTTCAGTGCTTAGCATATCTACTTCGAGTGTATATTTTGAAGAGGTAAATTCAGGATCATAAAACCCTGCTAACATATCATTATTCAAACGTCTTATATACTTATAAGCATCTACAAATTCCCAGGTTTCACTATTGTAACCATACCTTGTCCATGTATCAAAAATGGCCTTGGCATCTTCTGAATTTGAAGAAGTAGTTGAACGTTCAAAAGCTTCAACGCGAAGCTTATCAGATGGAATACCTCTATTTTGCAACGCTGTATTTAAATCCGTTTCAAAATTATCAATATTAAGATCCGATAATCCTATGGTCATCATAACGTCAATATTCGGTCCCTGCGTAACAGTCATATTAACGGTTTGTGCCTGTACTGACTGGATATAAACAAGTGTCAATACAGTTAACAGGTAAGTGTAAATATTTTTCATGAGTTATATATTTTAGAAATTATAAGGATAATCTTTCAATTTTTCTTCATCGAAAATGGGTTCATATGTAACCTCTGTGTTGGTTTGATATTCCAGAACCCAGTCTCCACCTGCTTCTTTTCCTGCAGTAGTGGTTGTTGAAGCTGAGACATCGAGATTGGTAATTTCAGCTATTTTATTTATCAGAGCTTTCCCCTCATCAACTTCTGCAAGATTTGAACCATAAAACAGCAAAGAAATGTCCTTATTCTTAAGAAGCTCTAAATCAAATACATTAGTAATTGAATTTACATCATAACTAATTCCTCCGATAATAAGTTCTCCCTCAGAAGATGGCAGCAGAAAATGTACTTGTGAAATTGTGGGTTCCTTTGATAACATCTGATATATTTCAAACCAGACCTCAGATTGTTGATTAACAATCAGAATATTTGCTTCTCTCAATGTTGAGCTTTTAAGCAAATCAATGTTCTGAATACTCTCATCAATTACAACCAGGTCCCTGGTTTGAGAAAGTACATTCAGACTTACTCCTAAAAAAAGTAATAAAATGGATACAAAATTTTTCATGGCTTTGAGACTTTATATAAATAAATTTATCGTATTATATATGTAAATATGATGTAAAATTACGATACATTTATTTAAATTCCTAATTTTATTTAACTTAATAGCTTATTTTTTTAACATTAAATTAATTTTTATCCTATTTGCATTCAAATTTTCAGGTTAATGGCCAGCCAGGATTATCCTATAAAAAAAGGGAGGTGTATTGAGCACCTCCCTTTTTACTGTACGTAAAATATACCTACTGTTTTATGAGTTTCATATTCGCAATTGCTTCAGAATTCTGGATAATCCTGATCAGATATATTCCTGCTGGCTGATCACTGATATCAATCCTTTCCTT
>NZ_JBHMVA010000051.1:0-2460 GCF_042436675.1 Quyinboa ferrireducens
AATTCAATTGCTTTAGGATTATAAACAGGTTTCTCATGCTGTACTTTGCAAGATTGTAAAATCGAAATGAAAATCAATAGGGAGATTATCAGGTTTATCGTATTAGTAATCTTAGTTTTATCAATCATTTTCTATTGTTTAAGTTAAATGTTTAATTTTTAGAATTTGGTTTGGATAAATGCCCTACAACGTTCCCGCGGTATGGTGTCGTGGCAGTTTCTTTCACCCGTGAAAGGAACTGTCATGACGAAAGGCGCTTGCAGCGAACGTTGAATTATTTGGTTTAAAAGTACTGCCATGCACTATGACCGCGTGTTGTGCACAGTAAATTTTTATTCATTTTATTTTCATGGCAATAGATATAATCTCCAACCACTCCAAAAGTCATGATAACGACTAATAAAATCTTTGAATTCTGATGTTGTTGGTAAATTATTTCTTAGTGCAAATATTTCATAGTCATTTTTGTTTTGAAATTCTGTCATTTTAGAAGTCTTTAAGTCAAAGATTAGATATTTGTTACCATCTATATTTGCACATAGCTTGTCATTCTTAATAGCAAATTCATTTATATGTTTTTGTTGAAGTTTATTTTGTACTTCTACCTTAAAATATGTCCAAACTCCATCTCCGTTATAAATTACTTGTCTATGTCCAACTGGAATTCTGTAAGAGTCTCCAAGTCCATGATTTCCCCAATATGTAAATGCATAGAAAAAAAGTCCAATTGAGAAAAACAAACCAATTACAGACCAAGTCTTAAATTTTTTATTCATCCATTTATTCAGTTGTTTAATATGTGTTATCCTACTCAAAAAGAGCAGAATCAGAAAAGTCATAGTCGCATAAACAGAAGCCTGTATTGCGATTTTAATCAGCATAAATATGAAATGGAATAATGTGAACATTCTCTGCTTTTATTGTGCACAACGTTCCCGCGGTATGGTGTCGTGGCAGTTTCTTTCACCCGTGAAAGGAACTGTCAGGACGAAAGGCGCTTGCAGCGAACGTTAAATTGTTTTATATAAAAGTACTGCCATGCACTATGACCGCGTGTTGCCTGCAGTGTTTTTTTATTCAAATTTATTCCATTTTTTGAGGATGTTTCTTCTTTGTCAAATGTCTAATTAACATTATAGCAAAAATTAAAATCCACCAAGAAGATAGAATAATCAATCCTTTTAACGCTCCATAATAAAAGCCAATACTAATCATTAGCCCAATTGCTAAAATATTTGGTACAGGGAAACCAAATCCAGGATCTCCACCGGAAGCAGCGATCCCAATTCCCCAAACCAATGCATAACAAAACGATACTATCAGGAGTCGTATATAAACATTCAAATTAGATACCCACTTGGAAATCAACCTTATACCGAAATATCCAATCACAATATAAATAGCGATTCCAAGTATTAATTGTAAGGCATCCCACATATCTAAAATAAATAATCAATCATATGTCAAATTATTGTCAGTGAACTTTTTTAACAACATTGCAGGCAACGTTCCCGCGGTATGGTGTCGTGGCAGTTTCTGTCCGATAGGATAGGAACTGTCAGGACGAAAAGAGCCAGCTGCGAACGTTGAAATATTTTATTTAAAAGTACTGCCATGCACTATACCGTGTGTTAGCGGTTGTTTTTTCATCTTTTGAAAGTAAAAGTTAATCCAACTTTTAAGAAATCATATTTGTCAATATTTTCATAGTCAAGCGTAATGCCTATTAGTTTCTTAAAAACAAAACTTTTTATAAAAGCTGTGTATGTAAAATAGTCGAAATAATACCCAGTTGATAATCCCGCATATAATTTTCGATAGATAAAAATATTACTCAACCCAATCTCAAATCCCATATTTTTTTCGTTATTCAGGTCATGATAACCAAGTTTAAATTTGGCTACGATGTCAGTATTTTTAATAAATGTTTCCGCTGAGATATTAAAATTGGTAAAATCAAAATCCCTTGTTGGATAGTTATATTTATAAAATTCAACTGCTAGTAAAGATAAATATCTAGGGTATTTCCATCCAGCGCTGATTCCATAAGAATAGTCTTTATTAAAGTCTGTGTTTCCTTGTAGTTTAAATACAAAGTCTTCTGAAAAATCTTCAAAATGTATTAAAGGTCTTTCGTCATAGCCATTACTTATTTGTAGTCCAGATGTTGAGCTAATAAAGTCGTGTTGTACACCTATTGTCAACCACTTTGTGTTATAAATATCTAGTCTATTTATTACTCCCGAAAGCATTTCATTAACGTCGGTTGAATCTTTACCTTCAACATCTTGAGCATTTGTTTCAATTGAAAAGACAACAATCAAGAAACTTAGTATTAATATTTTAAACTTTAAGGTTTGTTTCATCTTGGTTTTCAAATAACCGCTAACGTTCCCGCGGTATGGTGTCGTGCGGTTGACTGTCCCACGAAGTGGAGACTGTCAAGCCGTAAAGACGGCA
>NZ_JBHMVA010000052.1:0-2413 GCF_042436675.1 Quyinboa ferrireducens
CCAGTTTTAAAAAGAACGTTCCCTGCTTCAGCCGAAAGAGGGTGGAAGCCAGTTTTAAAATAATCAAACAACTAATCACGGCATTATTTACAACGTTCCCGCGGTATGGTGTCGTGGCAGTTTCTGTCCGATAGGATAGGAACTGTCAGGACGAAAGGTGCTTGCAGCGAACGTTGAATTATTTGGTTTAAAAGTACTGCCATGCACTATGACCGCGTGTTGTAGCCAGTTATTTTTATTCTTTCTATTTGGTCTTCTTGTTCAACTCTTTCGGATGATAGTCCGTTTTGGTCAAGTGCATTGAATACCGAAAAGTAAGTTGTCGTGCCACTCTCGTTTTCTATTTCGAATTCAATTCCGTGCATCATAAATCCTGTCTCATGTGGTTCTCCAGTCTCGATATTTTTGCTTTTAAAATTATAGGTCAAAATGTTTACAGCCGAAATAGGTCGGTTCAAGCTTACTTTTAAATCTTGTTTCCCGTTTTCCTTCCAGCTCAACGGTAATTCGTCACCCATTCCATACCAATCGAGTTTTTCTGTCAAGTCTATAGTATTTAAAGTGAAGCTGAAATCATCAAGTTGATAAGCACAAAATTCATAATTATTTCCGTCAATTTCGAGAATCACTGGACCATCTGGATACCATTCATTCTCTTTTCCGTCCCACATAACCCAAAATCTTGAAATTGACTTGCCAATCAATTTTTCAAACTTGTCTTTCTGAGTTTTTAAGAACAAGTTTGCATCATCGAAAAAGTTGGGTTCATATTTAGCTATTCCTAACATTTGTTTTTTCTAATTGGCTACAACGTTCCCGGGGTATGGTGTCGTGGCAGTTTCTTTCCGACGGGAAAGGAACTGTCAGGACGAAAGAGCTAGAAGCGAACGTTGAATTATTTTGATTAAAAGTACTGCCATGCACTATGACCGCGTGTTGTGGGCAGTTTTTTTATTTGTCAGAATAATTCCCAGTATCGTTAAACTTCTTATCAATTAAATTTTTTATTACTATTAACAATATTTGAGATACAATCAAAATCAAGAATAAACGAATATTGGCTCTATCTTTGCTTTGTCTATATTCAACTCCAATCATTTGAACTTGAAGAATAAAATTTGGTTTATCTACATCAAATCTTTTAGTACTTGTTTGAGAAGTGCAATCATTTATTTCTAGTCGAAAGTCTGAATTTATAGGATTATTTTTTACAAATTTAGCTATAGTATCACAATACAAAATATATAATTCTTGATTACTAATCTTCTTGTTAATCATTGATTTGTATATAGAATATTCAATATCAAAGAATTTGCCTTGAATTTTCTTTCGTTTATACCAATCAGCAGATGAAAAAGAAATAACAACTATAAATATTAATCCTAAGATAGTCTTTAGAATTCGTTTTCTATTTTTAATCTTCACTATAAAGTAAATGAGTTAGGTAAATTGCCCACAACGTTCCCGCGGTATGGTGTCGTGCGGTTGACTGTCCCACGAAGTGGAGACTGTCAAGCCGAAAACGGCGCCATACGGAATTTGGTTTTGCAAGTTAAAATAAAACCGCATGCACTATGACCGTGTGTTGTGCCGTCGTACTTTATTCAGCGGGTTTTGGGTATTTTTTTGAAGTAACACCATTTTCATCATATTCAATCCAATTGCCTATTGGAGCTCCCATATCGTATTCACCTTTTTTCCATATATCTCCATTTTCTTTATAATAAATACAGTATCCATGAATCAAATTGTCTTTGGTGTATCCTTCAATTTCAAGTTGTCCATTTTCAAAGTAGCTTTTATAAGAACCATTTTTTTTACCATTTTTGAGAATACTCAATTCATGTAATTGCCCACTTTCATAATATATTCTCATAGTGTCAACTTGATAGCCATCTTTAAATATCATTTCTTTCTGAATTTTACCAGATTGGTAATAGATTTTTGATATTCCAGATTGTTTACCTTTTTTAAACATTAATTCTCCTTGGAGTTCTCCAGTCGGATAATAAATCTTTACAATTCCGTCAGGTTTTTCTTTTTTTCCGGAATATTCCACTTTAAGATTTCCGTTATCATAATATTCTTTATGCTTTAATTTTTGAGCATATGAAATCGTTAAAGAACAACTAAGAATCAGAGTAATAATAAATTTCATATTTGTATATTTTAAATTTTTACCTTAATAAAGGATGGGGCAGTATGCGGCACAACGTTCCCGCGGTATGGTGTCGTGCGGTTGACTGTCCCACGAAGTGGAGACTGTCAAGCCGAAAACGACGACATACGGAATAAAGGTTTGCAAATTAAAACCAAACCGCATGCACTATGACCGCGTGTTGTACCCAGTTTTTTATTTTCATATTGGATCTCCATCAGTCCAGATTAACCAATTATTCCCAATTCCATAAAT
>NZ_JBHMVA010000053.1:0-2334 GCF_042436675.1 Quyinboa ferrireducens
AAGATGAGTTGATCAACTTAGATGAATAAAAAACGGCATACAACACGCGGTCATAGTGCATGGCAGTACTTTTAAACAAAATATTTCAACGTTCGCTGCAAGCGCCTTTAGTCCTGACAGTTCCTATCCTATCGGACAGAAACTGCCACGACACCATACCGCGGGAACGTTATAGGCCATAAAAACTAAGAACTGCACACAGTGAACAAATGAAAAAATTAGAAAACATAATACTTATAGCTGCTGGGATTTTTTTTATCTTTTTCATTTTTCAAGTTTTAGCGCAAACAGGAATTTCGTGGATAATCGACTTTAAAATTGCTTCAGATTGGGCTTCGTCAATTAGTGGAGTTCTCGCATTTTTTAGTTTCGTTTTAATTTATTTCTCCTTTAAGTATCAACAAAAATCCTTTAACAAAGGAATAATTGAGTCAAAATTTTTCGAAAAGGTAAAAATCCATCGAGAAAACGTTCAAACGATGGAACATGAAGACCCCCAATCTTTGAATAAAGATAACATTCAAGTTTTAAAAGGAGTTCGTGTTTTTATGACTTTGCTAAATGAATTTAACCAAGCATTTTTCTATCTCGACAGCAGATTTGGAAGTTGGAAAACTGAAGATATTTATAGAAATAAAGAGGATTATTTAAAAGATAAAATCAAAATAGAAAATGGTGGAATAAATATTGATGTTCGGTTATTAAATAAAATCAACATTTCATACTTGATTCTTTATTATGGTGTTACAAGCCAAGGCAAGGAAATGCTAAGGAGCTTTCTAAAAAAGAAATATCAAGATGAATTAGTTGATAGTATTGTGGATTATTATGAAAGTATGCCTGTTTATTACTCGGAGCACAGACAAGAATTTAATCTAATGAACTATGTGACTAAAGGAAAAACTTTTAACAAATTCTTTTGTGGACACCAAAATAGATTGGGACACTACTTTAGACACATGTTTCAAACAGTAAATTACATTAACGCACGCAAAGATTTAGAATACAAAGAAAAATATGAATACATAAAAACTTATAGAGCGCAATTTTCCACCTATGAGCAGGCAATAATATTTCTCAATAGCCTATCTCAATTAGGGGAGACATGGGAATTAAATCAAACAGATATCAACACAAGGTTGATTACTAAGTATAATTTAATAAAGAACCTTTCGACGGACTTTGTCAGTAAAATATCTGTTAAAGACTTTTATCCATACATTGCCTATGAAGTTGAAATGTTTGACCTGAATAAACGTAATGAATTAGAAAAAAAATATAAATAATTACGGCCTATAACACGCGGTCATAGTGCATGCGGTTTTGTTTTAACATGCAAACCCACATTCCGTATGCCGTCGTTTTCGGCTTGACAGTCTCCACTTCGTGGGACAGTCAACCGCACGACACCATACCGCGGGAACGTTGTGTCCCATTTTAGAAATTTTAAATAGCTTGTTCTGAAAATTATTTTTTGATGAATCGTATTTTAGCAATACAAATTCTTATTTTGTTCAGTCTCCTTTATGCAACTGGACAAGAAATAATTCCTTTGGAAAATGACAAATTAATTCAGAAATACTTTTCTGATGAAGAAATTATAAACCTAAAATTGATAACAAACTACTTTGACAAAATTGTTTTAGATTGGAGTACCAGTCCTGAAACAAATAAAGCTTATCATGAATATCTTGACTATATCGTAGAAAATATTGATAAAAAAGAGGTCATTTATCAACATATTAATCCAAACCTTCAAAATAGAGTGGATTTATTTGATACTTTAGAAACTAACAACTTCTTTAATGAGATTTGGAAATATGAAAATGTAACTAGAGTTAGTGTTAAAGATACAACTTTAATTAACCCTCCAAATTTTGAAACATTAGAATTGAATATTCAGGGTAAATATTTTGACTATTTAAAAAAACTATCTCGTAAAGATAAAAATTACCATGAAGTTTATAAAAGCATTATGGCCAGTGGAGCAATAGGTCCATATATCAGGTGGTGGTCAATAAGACAAAACAACTTAATGAACTATAATAAAGAGTATAATAGACTTTTTCTAGCAATTAGTCTTTTTTCATATGAAGATTGGGAAGTAAAAGTTAGTCGCTATTTACAAATCCAAAAATAAGTTGAAAATAAAACGGTACACAACACGCGGTCATAGTGCATGGCAGTACTTTTAAACAAAATAATTCAACGTTCGCTGCAAGCGCCTTTCGTCCTGACAGTTCCTTTCACGTGTGAAAGAAACTGCCACGACACCATACCGCGGGAACGTTGTGCACAATAAAATGAAACGACTTACAACATACATATTATTGA
>NZ_JBHMVA010000054.1:0-2146 GCF_042436675.1 Quyinboa ferrireducens
ATGATATATTGATTCCAGATTATCAAATTTTAGAACAAAAGATTATTGATGAAAATAAAAAGTACTACCGCTAACACACGGTATAGTGCATGGCAGTACTTTTAAATTAAATGTATCAACGTTCTTTGCCGGCCCTTTCCGTCCTGACAGTTCCTATCCTTTCGGACAGAAACTGCCACGACACCATACCGCGGGAACGTTGGGCCCAAGGGCAAAAAAGGGAGTTTAATTTCGCACTGAACTGAGCGGACAATTTCAGCACGAAATTTTTTTTCGGCATTTATGAGACATCTTTTTGAAGAAAATTTTTTCAGACTTTGACCTTATTAATCGGAATGACTTCTTTCCTTCATGCTGACTTTTGATTTTAAAAATCGAATTTGACTGATAATACAAGCTGACTGTTTGTTTTCAAAAGATTTGCAAAACTTGAGTCTCAATTTATCGTGAAAGATTTTTAAGAATTGTAAGTTGTGATCTAAAATAAACTTTGAGTTTGAGTTTGACTTTTAAGATAAAGATTATTCCGGTTGACAGTTCATTAAAACCTGACTGTAGATTTTTCGGTTGAAAAATTTGACTGAGATATTATATTAAAGAAACCCCAGGGCCCAACACGCGGTGCATAGTGCATGCGGTTCTTTTAATTTGCAAATCCGTATGCATCCTGGCGTCGTTTTCGGCTTGACAGTCTCCACTTCGTGGGACAGTCAACCGCACGACACCATACCGCGGGAACGTTACCTGCCATAAAATTATTGCCCTAACCAACAGTCTAAAAACATGAATAAGGAATTACGGTCAGACATACTAGAAAAATCTCTTGAGATTGAGTATCAACTAAGTAAGATAATAAAAGAAATTATTCGCGTTCCCAAAACTGACACAAAGACTTTGGGAAATCAAAGTTCATCTTTAACATTTAAAACCAAAGTTGACTTAATTTATGATTTAGATAGAATTAATAAGGATGAATACAACTTACTTATCCTATTTATGGAAATAAGAAATCAATTCATTCACAATTTACAAGCGGATTCATTCATAGAGACATTTCAGATTCTTGGAAATAGTAAGAAAAATAAAATTCTTAATCTTGATCCTGAAATATCAAAGGTATTTAATGAGTTAAATGTCAATCCAGAATTAAACGAGCAACAAGAAAAAATTCTAAAAATTGCATTCAATGTATTTCACAAAAAATTAGTTGAAATTATAATAAAACAACATGAAGTACTTATTAAGGAATTAAAAGATGAAGAGGGGAAAAAAGTAAAATTGAAATTTCACGAGATCGCATTAGATATGATAGAAATTATTCAAGATACAGTAGAAGAGTTTGGTGAAATTTACTCAAAGGAGATTGAAAAAATAACAGGACATAAAAATGATTTTGGAGAATTATTAAATGCATATGTTAATCAAAAATCAATTGAGAGAATTAAAATTAAATATCCAGATTTACCAGATTGAAAACATTACATAAATGAAATTACGGCAGGTAACACACGGTATAGCTAATAAGGGTGAAAGTGGGGCACGAAGCTCAGTAGTCCGCTTCAACTTTTGTCACGGTAGACAGAAACGTAGCCCGCAATCCCTTACCAGCCATACCGCGGGAACGTTGTATTTAATGCCGGGATTAGTTGTGTGAGATCGTATAAATTGGCCTCCACCCTCTTTCGGCTGAAGCAGGGAACGTTCATTATTAAAGAGGATCAACGATTCATTTTAACCAGATGAGGTGGAGTCTCAGCTTGTACAACTTTAAAGTTTCCTTTTTTGACGCAATATCGTTTTGGGTTGAAGCAATATCGTAAAGTTTTTGATTTACATTATCCGGCCATGGGTGGCTGAAGTTCTTTTGATTTGCTGATGTGTTTAATTTGTGGAACATCAATTTAAAGAGCACCCGTGAGAGATAAAAAGGAGGCACAAAATACAACATGCGGTCATACTGCATGGCAGTACTTTTTAACCAAATATATCAACATTCGCGGTCGGGCTATTTCATCCTGACAGTTCCTTTCCCGTCGGAAAGAAACTGCCACGACAGCATACCGCCGGACCGTTGCCTGTAATTATAAAAAGATTAAAATATTATGACTAAAATAAATTTGTTATTTCTCATATTCATTTTTAATTC
>NZ_JBHMVA010000055.1:0-2120 GCF_042436675.1 Quyinboa ferrireducens
TCCTGGCGTCGTTTTCGGCTTGACAGTCTCCACTTCGTGGGACAGTCAACCGCACGACACCATACCGCGGGAACGTTAGCCACCATTTTAATATACAGAACATTACTAATATAAATGAAGCATAAAAAAAGATTTTATTTCGAATTATTTCAATCATTAATTTTTAGATTAAAATGCTTCATCTTGTATTTAAAAATATACAAAAAGAATATGACAGATGAACTGAAAGATTACTTCTCTTACTCAAAAATGGATGTCACATTTACAGAAAAAGAAGTAAAGAAAAACTTTGCAAGTTTGAGCGTTAAATCATCAGGAATTGCGAAGTCTTGGACTGACACAATTAATTCTCAATGGACAATTAGAGATTTTATTGCAATTAAAATGATACTGTCTTCAACAATACTACTAAGTTCTGTAGAACATGCTAAAAGTGTGAATTTAAAAATTGTAGAACCATATCTTTTATACTATTCTCTTCTGAATTGTGCAAGAGCAGTCATTTTAACTTCTCCTTTCGTGGAATGGAGTGAAGATGATTTATTTACAATGACTCATTCAAAAACAATAAATCTATTAGGAGATATAGTCTCTAAGTACAACAAACTGAAAGGAACAGAGATTAAGAAGTTTGTGGATTGGGCACGAGAATATAGAGAAATATTTTCTTATAAATTTCCAGCTAATGGACTAACTGACCATAACTTATCTAGCCAAGATATAATTGAGAATTGCAAACTTTTATGTGAAATTGCACAATTCCAAAGTAAAGTTTTAGAAAATGCAGTTACTAAGCACGTCAAACAGGATTTCAATTTTGATTCAAGCTTATTTGAAGTAGGATATATATATGGAAAAGATAATTTTCAATTTATAGATGAAGAAGATTGGTATCGTCTTTCATATATAATTAGAAAACAAAAAAGACCATTTAGTCTTCATTCATCAATGACAGAGGGAATGGTTGAAGACTTTATTGGGGCATGGTGTGCAGAAGACGAAGTTGAATCAGAGTTAATATATAATCCTGATTTAAATTGGCAAATTATTTTCCCGCTACCATAAAAAACGGTGGCTAACAAAGTGTCATATGTAATGCGGGTTTCAGCGGTTTTTCGGGCTGCTGCTCGTTGTTGCAACACCGCCAATTCGCCTTTGACGACTTGACGGAAAATTTGAAATATTGAATAAACGAATTGGCTACGTGCGTGCTTGAAAGTTCATTACCTTTAATCCCGCACTACACATACACGTAACCGTTGTGTGTAACCATGACCCGTCCTAAAAAACGGCTACACAACACGTAGCAATTATGTATAAAAATGATGGCGTTGTAAGAAGATACAGCGAAGGTTTCAAATTGAAAATTTTAGCCGAACTTAGTACTGGGAAATATTCCAAGAAAAAGCTTGGAGACATTTATGGTATAAACAGGACCACCATAAATGAATGGATAAAGAAGTACAACCGTAAAGATTTAATGAATACCCGAATTCTAGTGGAAAATCAAGATGAAACAACACGGCTCAAAGCCTTACAAAAAGAGATCAAGCAACTAAAGGAGTTGTTGATTAAGAAAGACCTGGACAAGTTGGTAATGGACTCGTACCTTGAAGTAGCTGCTGAAAAATTAGGTTACAAAAGTGTCGATGAGTTAAAAAAAAACTTAAACCTTTAAGTTTGATTAAGTCAGTAGAAAAAACAAAACACACTGGACAGGCAAGCGTTGAGCAAACCTGCCAGTGTTACCATATGCACAGGGATGCTTATTATAAATTAAAGAATCGAATACAAAAGCAGGATCATATTACAAATCAAGTAATTCAGCTTGTTAAGCAAGAGCGTATTGAGCAATCACGTGTGGGTACCGTAAAGTTATACAAAGCTTTGAAAGATTCCTTTGAAATGGCAGGATTAAAAGTGGGCAGGGATAAATTGAATAATATCCTGCGAGAGCATGATATGCTTGTTAGACGTAAAAAAGCATCGTGCAAAACAACCGATTCGTATCACCGTTTTCATAAGTATAAGAACTTGGTAAAAGACATGGATGTTACAGCCCCTAATCAAGTCTGGGTGTCTGATATAACCTATATCCGTACCATCAACGGCTTTTGTTA
>NZ_JBHMVA010000056.1:0-1927 GCF_042436675.1 Quyinboa ferrireducens
ATCCAGAATTCCTCAAATAAGTAGTCTTTGAAAACGTAACTGATGAAAAGAAGAATGCCAATTATTAATATCAATTTACTGTGTCTCACTTAGTTTGTTTAAATGCTGCACAACGTTCCCGCGGTATGGTGTCGTGGCAGTTTCTTTCACGGGTGAAAGGAACTGTCATGACGAAAGGAGCTTTGCGCGAACGTTGATATTTTTTAATTAAAAGAACTGCCATGCACTATACCGTGTGTTAGCCCCTGCCTTTTTCACTTTCATATTTATTGAACGATAATTTTCCTAGTGATTATGACATTGTTTAATTTAATGCGAACCAAATAAATGTCACTAAAAGGTATTTCAATAATATTTTTGCCTTTGAAAACTGGGGTTGTTAGTATCATTTTACCGTTTATTTTGTAAACGCTTATTAGTGCATTACCGGGCAGATCAATATATAAATTTTTCTTAAGAGTGTAAAGATCAATGTCTTGAGATATGGTTTTGTTAACTAAGGTAGGAGATGATACTTTGATTGATATAGTTTTAAAAGAATTAATGCCAATAAAGCTAGGGAAAGTGGCATTAGTCATTTCGCAATAGACCTTTTCAGCTTGTGGCTTTAGAAATACTGTTTTACCCTTGAAAAGAATATAATCAGTATTTAATACTAGTGTTGCATTACTTTGGGTTTTCCATTTATAAGTAGTAGTATTACCATTAACTGATAATTGTGAGCTTAGGTCTAAAGTATCCCCTATATTAATGGTTTCATCAAGCAACATTGAGTCCTGAGGACTATAAGCATAATATAAAATATTTTGGAGTGGTAGACTGTTAAAATTGAATTGATTACTAAAACAGTTAAGTGTTGTCAATGCAGTATTATTTGTTACATCCAATGTAGTTAATTGGTTGTTACCACAAGTTAAATCGGTTAATGCCATATTCTTACTGACATCCAAATAACTAAGTTTATTGTTGTCGCAATATACCAATTTCAATGATGTATTTTTACTTAGATCTAAATTAGTTAATTGGTTCCTGTAGCAAAATAGATATTCCAAGTCTAAATTTTTGCTGATATCTAGCATTGTTAATTGGTTTCTATCACAAGCAAGCTTAGTCAGTGCAGTATTCGTGCTAACATCCAAATATCCAATTTGATTATCCGAGCAAACTAGTTCTCTCAGTGCAGAATTGGTGCTAACATCCAAATTCTTAATTTGGTTATTTGCAAAATATAAATATGTCAGCGCCATATTTGTATTCAAATCTAAATTGGTGAGTTGGTTGTTTGAGCAATAAAGGTCATTCAATAATTTATTATTGCTTAAATCCAAAGTTGAGAGCTGGTTGTCACGGCAATTAAGTGATGTCAATGCGATATTATTTGTTACATCCAATTCTGTAAGCTGACATTGTCTGCAATTAAGGTAAATAATATTTTCACCGTAAATCTTAATAGTTTGCGAACCTACTAGAGGTCCCTCAATAGTAGTTTCATTTGTTCCAATAGTTTTATCAATTAGAACTCCATCTCCAAAATCAATTTGGAAATTTGTGTTATCGGTTTCTGATTTTAAAACGAAACTTATTATTGATCCTATTTTATCAGTTGTAGTCATGGTGATTACAGGCTCAGATGCAAGTACCGTTGAAAGGAATAAAATTGATATAAATAATAAAATAGTAAATTTTTTCATTTGTATATTTTTTTACTAAAAGCTCATTATCTATTATTGTTTAGTGCTTTGCCAGGCTTGGGGCTAACGTTCCCGCGGTATGGTGTCGTGGCAGTTTCTTTCACCCGTGAAAGGAACTGTCAGGACGAAAAGAGCTGGCAGCGAACGTTGAACTATTTGGTTTAAAAGTACTGCCATGCACTATGACCGCGTGTTGTATGCCGTTTTTTATTCATCTAAGTTGATCAACTCATCTT
>NZ_JBHMVA010000057.1:0-1827 GCF_042436675.1 Quyinboa ferrireducens
ACAAAAGAAAGTAATAATACTGATGTATTTTAGTAAAATGATTGACAGTACATTATAAAAAGCACTACCCACAACACGCGGTGCATAGTGCATGGCAGTACTTTTAAACAAAAAATATCAACGTTCGCGCAAAGCACCTTTCATCCTGACAGTTCCTTTCACGGGTGAAAGAAACTGCCACGACACCATACCGCGGGAACGTTGGCAACAATTATAATATGAAGAAAGCAATACATCTAATAATCGTTTTATTTGCATCACTAATTTTTGTTAGTTGTGACTCAGAATCAGAGTTTCAAACAAATTATGATGAACAAAATATATTCTTAAATAATGCCATTGTTGAAAATTATGGATGCATTGATTATGAATTACAATATAAAGATTTTCAAGATTACTCAAAATCGATAATAGAACTTAAACCCTACTTTGATAATCTTAAAAAGATATTTATCCAAAAAGATACTTATGATAAAGAAACTTTAATTAATAGTGTCGATAGTATAAAAAGCTTTATTTATTCTGATTATTATATTAGACATGATACTACGTACCCCAATTTCCTATTATCAAGAATTTTAAATTTTATAAATCATTGGACTAAACCTGAAAAAATAAATACATCATTAAATACAATATATCTGAATCAAGTATTAATGCTAGAAAAACAAATTACTGATTCCTACATTAAAAATAATTACAATTGGACTCCAGCACTTGACAAATACAAAATTGAAATCATTCCTGATAAAGAACAGATAAAACTTGGCGATGAATTTTCTGCAAGAGTTTTTTTTACCGGATTTCCTACTAAATACAAACCTAGAATTATAGTTTCAGAATTAATAAATGGAAAAAAATTTAACTCTGATACAATTGACTATAATTTTGAAAATACAAAATTTACGATTATGCCAGACTCAAAAGGAATTAAAGAACTAAATATTGAGTATATACAAATGTTCAATGGTTTGAATAACCTATATTTTTCAGAGAATTTAAAATATGAAGTTAAATAATAACTGTTGCCAACACGCGGTCATAGTGCATGGCAGTATTTTTAAATAAAATAATTCAACGTTCGCTGCAAGCACCTTTCGTCCTGACAGTTCCTATCCTATCGGACAGAAACTGCCACGACACCATACCGCGGGAACGTTGTGGGCAAGCATGAAAAAAGTTAAATAATAGCAATAGATCGTGAGGAAGAAATGGATAATTATTATAAGTGCAATTACACTGCTGAGTTTAACTCTCATTATCTTTTTTATCAATATTAACAGAAAGACAGCAGATTGGGACTTTATACAAAAAGTAGGTGGGATAAAAATTGAAACACCATTGGAGACAGAAGACGGTTACTACTTGCCAGTATTATGCAATGTGTCGGGACTAGACTCAATTACAGTTAAACCGACGACTTTAAATTCCGCACTATCCTGCATAAAGACAAAAGTTACAACTAATAAAAATCATATTCATTTGAAAATAGTGACTGGAGTTGCTACAAACAAAAACAAAGACTGTAAATGTAAAGCAGTTTCCATCGGTGACTTAGAATCTGGAGAATACAAAGTCTTTTATGGAGACGAGGAGAATTTACAACACGAAATAGGCACATTTGCAATAAAGTAGAAAGAGAGTAATTACTTGAATATGAATAAAAGAAAGAAATGCCAGCCCACAACAAGCTGTCATAGTGCATGCGGTTATTTTAACCTGCAAACCAATATTCTGTATGTCGTCTTTACGGCTTGACAGTCTCCACTTCGTGGGACAGTCAACCGCACGACACCATACAGCGGGAACGTTGTACCCCATTTAAGA
>NZ_JBHMVA010000058.1:0-1712 GCF_042436675.1 Quyinboa ferrireducens
AATTATCCGAACTTTTGATTTTGGATACGATTGAAAAAAAATAAAAAACTGGGTACAACACGCGGTCATAGTGCATGGCAGTACTTTTAAAACCAAATAACTCAACGTTCGCTGCAAGCGCCTTTCGTCCTGACAGTTCCTTTCACGAGTGAAAGAAACTGCCACGACACCATACCGCGGGAACGTTAGCCGCCATATTAAAATGAAAAAAGAAGATATTATACAGGTATTAACTACTATTAAAGATAACGAAGAACCTGATAAATATGAGGTATTTCAGTTGTTGAAAAATAATATTAATAGTTCTGATTTTCACAAAATTTATGACATAATATTCGATAATGAATGGGCTATAAATACTAAAAAAGGTGCCAAATTAAAACCTCTTGGAATTAAGAAACTAAAAGAATTAAGTGATGAGATAGAAATAGAAAAAGATGAACTCAAAAAATCAAAAATAGATTTAGAGTTATCTGAAAGAATGCTAGAAGAATATCCTAAAACGAAATGGTTCGCAAGAATAGGATTTATAATAGCAGTAATCTTAGTACTGAAAGAATTAGTGTTATTGATAATAGAATTATTGTCCAAAGACTAAGATTTCTAACTTCTTTTAAATCTTCATTAAAATTTTTATCAGTCATAGTAATAATAATTAATAATAGAAAATACGGCGGCTAACACGCGGTCATAGTGCATGGCAGTATTTTTAAACCAAATAATTCAACGTTCGCTGCAAACACCTTTTGTCCTGACAGTTCCTATCCTATCGGACAGAAACTGCCACGACACCATACCGCGGGAACGTTAGGTGGCATTTACTAAAGAAGAATTATAATTTTAAAAACTTCATGATTCATAGAATATGAAAACAATTAAATTGACATTCTTACTATTTACAATACTTTCTCAATTTATCAAGGCGCAAAATCTTGATGGAATATATACCTGTAACGATCAAAAAATAAAAATCGAAGGAAGTAAAATTGAATATGAATTGATATCATATGGGGATGGATTACACACAATTTTTAGAGGTTCAGGAGAAATAGATATCAGGAATAAAAGGTTATTTATAAAACCATACAATATCAAACCTCAAATAAATAGTAGACTTGAGAAAATAAGGCCATCAAAAAATGATACAATGTTTATTTCAATTCATGGAGATGAGCCTAATCAGATTGTAGTCAGTTTATATCAACGAAAAAAAATGGCTTATACTACTATGTCAAATATAAACAAGAAGAAAGCCGAAATTCCACGAAACAAAATAATCAATTGTGATTCAATCTATATTAGTATTGTTGGGTACAAACCAATAGGGCAAAGAATTAATAATGTAAATAAATATGACTACGAGATTATATTACAAGCGGTTAGCAATGATAGTTTTCATTATGAATTTGTTACAAATTACGAAAAGGGTTTCAAGATGAAAAAAACTTCAAATAAGATTTGCTTAAAATACGAACGGATTATTAATCATCGGGAAAAAGAAAAGTGGAATAAATTTAGAAAAATGAAATAAAAACGCCACCTAACACGCGGTCATAGTGCATGCGGTTTTGCTTTAACCTGCAAACCCACATTCCGTATGCCGTCGTTTTCGGCTTGACTATCTACACTTCGTGTGACAGTCAACCGCACGACACCATACCGCGGGAACGTTAGGCTTTATTGTGAAAAATGGAAAAATTTGAAATAAAATA
>NZ_JBHMVA010000059.1:0-1667 GCF_042436675.1 Quyinboa ferrireducens
TCTATCTCCTTTTCATGATCAACAGTTGAACATGAGTAGAGTAGAATGAATATGTAAATGATAATTTTTCTCATTTTTAGCATTACCCACAACGGCTACGTATATGAAACGTAAGGGGGTAAATGCGATTTCCTATCAAGTTTGCACGTAGTCAAATTTGCGTTTTGACACAAATTTAAAACATTTAACAAACTCGTCAAATCGCAGATTTGGCGGGCTTGAATAAACGCACAAAAGTTTCGTAACCTACTGTCGCCCTTATGTTTTATATACTTTGTTACCTGCCGTAATTCATTCATTTTCTTTTATATATAACATGCTTTTTTCAAATTCTTCTTTTACTGTTGGTGTCAAATATTTACTCCAGTCAGATTCATAATCACAGCGATATAAAGCAAACTTTGCAAGTGCAAATCCATACATTCTTTCATTTAAATACCCTTGTGAATTTGCTCTCCAACCGTATGAGTTTTGTTGGTATTGAAAAATTGAATTTGCATTAAATATTCCAAATCCAAATATAATCGGAATCAAATCTGTTAGATATTCGTCATTTTCTTTAATTCTCTTTTCACCAAGCAGTTTTATATGTGCTAATTCATGTGCAACTGTTGCTATTAATGCAAGTGGATTATTAAGCTGTGATTTTTCTAATGAAATCTGATATTTTCCTTTCTTTGATTTTCCCCAATATTGTCCTGATGAATATTTGTCTTTCTCATATTGCTGAGTAATAAAATTTCCACCAAGTTCCATTTGAGATTGGTTATAAAAACCAACATCAATCAAATCACGATTTATTTGCATTTTGGAGGCTACAAAGTCAATGAGTTCCTTAGCACAATCTTCTGTTGCATTAAATTTAATTGGAATTTTACTTTTTACTGGTATTATTATTTCTGAATTCAATACTGTTTCTTTTCCGAATTCTTTTATAATCCAATCAAAACTTCTATTAATCCACTCAATACTTTCATTGTCTAAGGGCTGAATAACTTTTTTATTATTAAAGAGTCCAATTAAAGAGCCGAAATATGGCATCAACCAAGTCAGTTTTTTTAGTCGCTTTTTATGATTTTGAGTTATTAACTTACTTTTTCCTATTTTCCTATGAGCTATTAATGAAAGCAAAAAATAGATTAACACTAACAAACTAATAACAAATATTTTAATCCAAAATTGATAATTAATCGCTACTTCATAGTCTTCTCCAAGACTATCAAGCAGTTTAATTGCATCATTATTTCTTTGGTATGCAGACTTTTTAAGAAATCCGATTGCTTTGTTATAATCATGTATTAGAGTGTCGTTCAGGTAAATTGTACCAAGATAATACTGAGCAGGAGCATATCCACTTTCTGCACTTTCAGTAATCATCTCGATGGCTTTAATTCTATCCTTCCTATATTTTTCTGGCTCTGTATATTTATAACTCTCGTACATGATTTTACCAAGAATAAAATCTGACGAAGCCTTACCCATTTTATAAGTCCCTTCTTGTGTCGTAATTTCCACTTGGGCAAATCCAACTGGACTTATCAGGAGAAAAATAATTATATGTAGAATGTTTCTTTTCATCTTATGGCAGGTAACGTTCCCGCGGTATGGTGTCGTGGCAGTTTCTTTCACCCGTGAAAGGAACTGTCATGACGAAAGGCGCTTGCAGC
>NZ_JBHMVA010000060.1:0-1632 GCF_042436675.1 Quyinboa ferrireducens
TGAGCAATTTTTTTAGTAACTATTTCTTTTCTTTTTTCCGTATTGTTTTTACAAGATAAAAGACTAAAAGTCATTATAAAAGTCAGAATTATGGTTTTAAAATGTTTCATTTCTAAATTGGGTACAACGGATGGCAATAAGAAACGTAGGGTATTTCGAAGCTCCTACCTATCAAGTTACCGAGCCGTTTATTAAATGTTATATCGTTCAAATTTAGCACTTTCCGCCCTATGTTTTTTATTGCGTGTTGTAAAACGTTTTTATTAATTCGGTCTCATATGAAGTGTCAAATCCGATATATGTAATATCCTTTATTTTTAAATCTTTAGAATCCAGCCACTCCGATGACTCACTTATTAATTTTAATGTCAAATCAGTTTCAGTCAAATTCTCAATCTTGCCGACATAATAAGAATCATTATCATCGGCTGTAAAAATTGCAATTAATTCCTTTTCTCTCAACGAATCTAAACACTCGTAAAATGAATCCATTTTATCAAGCAGTAATTTATCTATGAAGTCTGCATGATTATCATTTACTATCTCATCAAGTTCTTCCTTATCCCAATATCTATAACGCTCAATCTCATTACTTCGCAAAATTGCATATCCGTCGTATTCTTTGATTTCCTCGTTGAAACAAATAAAAATAAAAACATCTTGATTGTCTTTTAAACAAATCCCTGAGTAAACTTCATCTCTATTGGGCTGCAAGTCCACATGAATCGGAATTCTATTTTTTATCGCATTCTCCATATTTTAATTATATCAAGCATCAGGTGTCATATAAACTCTAATCGCTTGTTCGCTTATTATATTAATCTCTACGGTAAATCGCGGTCCAGACTTATATTCATTTATCGGGTGAAAATCAATTTTTAATTTCTCAGGTGTGCTCGTAGAAGTTTCATATCCAATAATTTCAAAATCTGATTTTTTAGTCCGAATAAATGGCATGTTATTAATGTCGGCAGGAAAATTTCCGTGATATAAAGAATCATTCTTAATATTCTGAATTGAAGTCAAAATTGCTCCGATTGCGGTTTTTGTTACACTTTTTGTCCAAGGAAAATTAATCTCGGGGGTCGGTTTTTCTTTTTTAATCAGTTTGCCTTTGTCATAAAATAAATCGAGCGTTTTCAAGCCTGTCGAATCCCAATATTTCCAATGTCCTGTCGGCAAACCTTTCTCAATATACACCACACCTTTTAACTTGCTATTGTCATGATAGAATTTACATTCTCCCGTAAATTTCTCTTTTGCATGAATTTCACAATCACCCTCATAATAGATTCCGTTTTTCTCAATTACCATTTCATTAAGTACGATTTCATCCGAATCTCTTTCTCGCTTTTGCACACACGAAACTGTCAACAAAATCATTCCGATAAATGTTAATTGAGTCAATCTATATTTTAATGTCATGTTCATAGTTTGCAGGGTGTTCTTAAATGTTTTACAACGTTCCCGCGGTATGGTGTCGTGGCAGTTTCTTTCACCCGTGAAAGGAACTGTCAGGACGAAAAGAGCCAGCTGCGAACGTTGAATTATTTTATTTAAAAGTACTGCCATGCACTATGACCGCGTGTTGTGTGTATGTGCATTTTTATAATATATCTTCAGGTTTTAATC
>NZ_JBHMVA010000061.1:0-1562 GCF_042436675.1 Quyinboa ferrireducens
GCAGTCGGGCTATTTTGTCCTGACAGTTCCTTTCCCGTCGGAAAGAAACTGCCACGACAGCATACTGCGGGAACGTTGTATGTAATACCGGGATTAGTAGTTTGATTATTTTAAAACTGGCCTCCACCCTTTTTAGGCTGAAGCAGGGAACGTTCTTTATTAAACAGGATCAACGATTGATTTTAACCAGGTGTCGGGTGGAGTCTCAGTCTACACAACTTTAAAGTTTCGTATTTTGACGCAATATCGTTTGGGGTTGATGCAATATCGTAAAGTTTTGATTTACATTATCCGGTCGTGGGTGGCTGAATCTCATTTGATTTGCTGAAGTGTTTAATTTGTGAAGCATCAATTTAAAGAGCACCAGTGAGAGAACAAAAGAAGGTACTACATACAACACGCGGTCATACTGCATGGCAGTACTTTTAACTAAAATATTTCAACGTTCGCGGTTAGGCTCTTTTGTCCTGACAGTTCCTTTCCCGTCGGAAAGAAACTGCCACGACAGCATACCGCGGGAACGTTGTAAATAATGCCGTGATTAGTTGTTTGATTATTTTAAAACTGGCTTCCACCCTCTTTCGGCTGAAGCAGGGAACGTTCTTTTTAAAACTGGATCATCGTTTGATTTAAACCAGGTGTCGGGTGGAATCTCAGTCTACAAAACTTTGAAGATTCATATTTTGACGCAATATCGTTTTGGGTTGATGCAATATCGTTGAGTTTTGATTTACATTATCCGGCCATGGGTGGCTGAATCTCATTTGATTTGCCGGAGTGTTTAATTTGTGGAGCATCAATTTAAAGAGCACCCGTGAGAGAACAAAAGAAGGCACTATTTACAACACGCGGTCATACTGCATGGTAGTATTTTTAAACAAAATATTTCAACGTTCGCAGGCTGTCTCTTTTGTCCTGACAGTTCCTTTCCCGTCGGAAAGAAACTGCCACGACAGCATACCGCGGGAACGTTGTATGCAATTTTGAGTTGAGAAACAATTCTTATTTATGAAATTAATTAAACTTATACCATTAACAATAATCTTGACTTTAACATATGGTTGTAGAAGAATTGGTGTATGTGGAATGTTTCAACCATCACACCAAATTATTTTTAAGAGCGACTCAACATTCATGTATTCAAAATTTTACTGGGATGGAGAAACTAACTCTTTTGGATATTACTCAGAAGGAATTTATAACAAAATTGACAAAAACACCTACATTCTTAATAGCTACAACTTTAATCCCGATTCAATTAGAACTGAATGGAAATTTAATGTTGATTCTTCTACTACAAATTATAGAATTAGGATTACAACTGAATTGGAAGATGGAGACTTTAAATTTTATCATGATAAAATAGTTTTGGAAATAGATAGCGACTGCTATGAATTCAAAGAGGCAATAATTGATACTTTTTTTTCAAAAAAACCTGAAATCATTAGTTTAAAGTTATTAACACAACCAGATAGTGTAATTCCCAAAGGCTTATATAGATGTTTTACTTCAATTCCTATTGAAAATATTCCTGAAAGTTCTAATTATATTAATATTGAATT
>NZ_JBHMVA010000062.1:0-1497 GCF_042436675.1 Quyinboa ferrireducens
ATTTATGGAATTGGGAATAATTGGTTAATCTGGACTGATGGAGATCCAATATGAAAATAAAAAACTGGGTACAACACACGGTCATAGTGCATGGCAGTACTTTTAAACAAAATATTTCAACGTTCGCTGCAAACGCCTTTCGTCCTGACAGTTCCTTTCACGGGTGAAAGAAACTGCCACGACACCATACCGCGGGAACGTTGTGTGCAACCATGAAAAAGAAGATGAAGAAACTTTCTAAATATTGTTTTTTAATTATCCTTCTTAGTTGGAATTTAAATAATGTTTTTGCCCAACTTGATTCATGCATTTTGATTTCAGGAGAGGACTATCAAGGAACTCTATTTCAAGAAAACTATAATATTGACATAAGTCCCGACAAATCAGGAAAATTATTAAAAAAACCGATTGAATATATTAATATAAATGAAATAAAAAAATGGACTCCTACCACAAAAGAAATTGTTGATTTTGAACAAAGTTTATTTAGCATTTTGGGAAATTACCGACCAAAGAATGACTATCAGAAATCTAATATTGATTATATTTTAAAGGAGTTGGCAAATTATAATAGACAATATATTGGTTTTATTGACTCCTTAAGTAATAAGTGCCTTTATATTAATTTTTACAAATCGAAAGAGAAATTAATAGTGCCTGATAATAACGTTAGGATGGTTTTAGGAGGTGGAGCAAATTATTTTTCACTATGGTTTAATCTCACTGAAAAGAAAGTAATTGAATTAATAATAAATGGACCAATATAAGAAATGGCAGCACACAACACGCGGTCATAGTGCATGGCAGTACTTTTAAACAAAATATTTCAACGTTCGCAGCCGGCTCCTTTCGTCCTGACAGTTCCTATCCTATCGGACAGAAACTGCCACGACACCATACCGCGGGAACGTTATAGGGCATTTAAGAGGGACAAAAACAAAATGAATTATCAATTCGGACAACCCATCGCTACGAGTTCTGAAATTTAAATTTTGAATATCTGGTTCATTGATTAAAATTGATATTTGGACTGAATTGTAAAATGAGAATTAAGAGAAATGGATTTCGACTTTTTAGCATATTGAGAAGACTGAGATAAAGGTCACAACGTAAAAATTCTACTTCGCGACAAATGAATGTTTTAATAATTCGGTAGATTTAGAGTAAATTTTAGAAATGAAAATTCCTGGACATATTAAAATTTCAAAGAATGAATTTGTTCCCTACCTTTCTTCATTCCGGTCAAGATTTGAATTTCTGTTCTCCGACAAATTAACATGGAAAAACAAAACGCCCTATAACAGCACCTATATTGCATGCCGCGCTTAGCGGTCATCAAGACAAGAAATTGTATATTTGAACATCGTGAAAATCAACAAACATAAAGGTACGGATGCGGCACGCAACATAGCTGCGGGCCGTTGTAGCTAATTTTAAGATGACCAATTTGCATCGACAATTCATAACAAATATTGATTCCAGAAGAAATCTTGCGAA
>NZ_JBHMVA010000063.1:0-1493 GCF_042436675.1 Quyinboa ferrireducens
ATTTATGGAATTGGGAATAATTGGTTAATCTGGACTGATGGAGATCCAATATGAAAATAAAAAACTGGGTACAACACGCGGTCATAGTGCATGCGGTTTGGTTTTAATTTGCAAACCTTTATTCCGTATGTCGTCGTTTTCGGCTTGACAGTCTCCACTTCGTGGGACAGTCAACCGCACGACACCATACCGCGGGAACGTTGTACACCATAGTGAAAAAGCATCCTGCATAAAATTAGCATATAAAAAACTTTGATTATAAAATATATATTTAGATATTTGTCTAAATATAGAAATAAATCAAATGAATATTGTTTTTAAAGCATTAAATGACCAGACTCGTAGAAAGATTCTTGATTTGTTAAAGGAAAAAGACATGTCAGCTGGAGAGATTGCAGACCAATTTGAATTTTCCCGAGCGACAATATCTCATCATTTAGAACTTTTATATCATGCAGATTTAGTATCAAGTGTCAAGAAAGGTCAATTCATTATTTATTCTATTAATACAACAGTTCTCAATGAGATTTCAAAATGGATTGTCGAATTAATTGATAATAAAAATGAAAACAAAAAGTAATTTAAAGAAAGAACTACCAATATTAGTAGTTGTCATGCTTCCTGTATTGTTCATCCTGATAGCAAACAACCAATTAAATAACGTAGCTGAAATTAATTGGATTCAACCTAAACTGATTCCAATATGGATATTGATTTCAATATTTATTGGAGTAAATATATTGATATATGGACTTATGCTATTTGTTCAAAGGATAGACCCTAAAAAAAAGAATTACGAAGCTTTTGAATCTTCATTTTATAAGATTCGATTTATAGTTTCATTATTTATAACGGCTATAACTGGATTATTTGTTGCTTCAAATATTGGGATTGTTATAGATGAACTTAAGATTTTAAGAATCTCAACTTTCGTGTTATTAGCTGTAATTGGAAACTATGTTTATAGTGTTAAGCCAAACTGGTTTATCGGATTTAGAACTCCATGGACACTTGATAATGAGAATGTATGGAGAAAGACACATCAATTTGGAGCAAAAATAATGGTTGGATTCAGTATAATTGGGCTAATTGTATCCCTGATTCCTCAAAAAGAAGGAATCGGGTTGATTGTATTTTTTAGTATCATTATGATAATGGTGATGATACCGATAATTTATTCATATAGATTACATAAAAGATTGACAACTAAATAACTACGGTGTACAACACGCAATATACGTAAGCCGGGGGATGTGGGCAATTTAAAGTTTTGTACATTTAATGAAAATTGTAGCGGTTTGACAAGTTGGAGCTCCGAAATCCCGGCCTCCGCATATTGCCATCCGTTGTAAATAATGCCGTGATTAGTTGTTTGATTATTTTAAAACTGGCTTCCACCCTCTTACGGCTGAAGCGGGGAACGTTCTTTTTAAAACTGGATCATCGTTTGATTTAAACCAGGTGTCGGGTGGAATCTCAGTCTACAAAACTTT
>NZ_JBHMVA010000064.1:0-1314 GCF_042436675.1 Quyinboa ferrireducens
TGTTTGTTAAAGCACATGGTTTACAAAGTTATAAGCACATGCTTTACACTAAATTAGTGCTTAGCCTTATTGGTTTTTCTTTGTCTCTTATATCTTTTTCATTAAAGTAACCTAAAAATACATTTCTATAAAATGCTTTCCAAATTCCGTTGCCAACTTCCTCTGTTCCAATATATCTATCCATCAGACTAGCTGATACATAAACCCACCAGTAAGCTCCCCAACGGACAGATCCATTCTTGGTAACTTTTAAAACCTTCATGTTACTTGGATAGTCCCAGTCTCTTATTCGTTCAGGAAAAGGTCTATTGGAGTATTGATGGACTTTAGCTGGTGTTTCCATACCTAAAGCTTCATGTGGGCGAACCTGATTATATTCTCTTACAAAGCTGTTCAGCTTGCGTTGCTGAGACCTTAAATCAAAGTTAGAAGGAGAGGCACATGAGGCCTTTAAGTCGCGATGCATGCGCTCATGTCTTCCATTCTGTTCAGGGTGCGCAGGATCTGAATATACTGGCATAACCCCCAAATCTATAAACCAATAGGACAATCTCGTGAAGCGCTGTATTGCAGCTACAGCACCAAATGGAGCACCATTATCTGTGTGTATTTGTTTGGGCATCCCATACTTTCTAAACACCCTGGTAAATTCTTCTTTTACGGGTTTAAACTTTTCCCCATAATGCCCCTTTGCAGTAAACAAATACCTACTCTTAGAATCAGCGATTGTTAAGGGGTGGCAGTACTTCTTGTTGCCCATTAAAAATTTCCCTTTATAATCAGCGCTCCATACTTCATTACATTCTTTGGGGTCATAGATTGGGTGAACCGGTTTAACCCTCCTACATCGTTTCTGAGGACATACAAGGCCGTTCCGTAATAAAATATTATGAACGGTTAAAATAGTTGGGATTTCTGAAGCGTCAAAGTCGTTATATAATAACTTATGAAGCTTTTTAGCTCCCCAGCGTTTGTATTCTTCTTTCAGCTCTAACACCTTATCCTCAATTTCTTTTTTTGTCTTATTGGGATGGCTCCTGGGGGCTTTTGACTTCTCCAAAAGACCTTCAATTCCATGATTCTCATAATTGCGAATCAATCTGTAAGCCGTCGGACGGGAGATGTCGAAGGCTTTGCATAATTCCGTAATAGTATACTTTCCTGTATTCCATTCACATATAAACTCTACTTTTTGCTCCATAGCTGTTGTGTCTTTCCAAGGCATAATAATTTGAGTTTTATTTCTCAAATTACAACTTAAAAAGTGTAAACTATGTCACTATAACTTTGTAAAGGATGTCCCTATATCGTACC
>NZ_JBHMVA010000065.1:0-1312 GCF_042436675.1 Quyinboa ferrireducens
ATCCAGAATTCCTCAAATAAGTAGTCTTTGAAAACGTAACTGATGAAAAGAAGAATGCCAATTATTAATATCAATTTGTTCTTTCTCATTTAGTTTGTTTAAATGCTGCACAACGTTCCCGCAGTATGGTGTCGTGCGGCTGACTGTCCCACGAAGTGGAGACTGTCAAGCCGAAAACGACGCCAGGATGAATACGATTTTGCAAGTTAAAAGAACCGCATGCACTATGACTGCGTGTTAGCAGCAGTATTTATTTTTGTTTTAAACTCACCTTTAAAGTTTATTATTCTCGTTTTGATTCTTTCTCCGTTTGGCTTTATAAAGATTTCCTGAAAATCGAAGTCTATAGTTCCTTTTAATATTTTACCTTCAAGGAATTGATTTGAATTCAATTTTAAACACTCATTCTTAGGAATCCATATATTCTTGCCATTTTGGGCTGCAATGTAAACAGTTTTATAGCTTGTCATAAATCTGTCATTAATAACTTTAATTTTCAAGTCATCGAATGTTGACGCTGTAACCTTATAAAATTCAATTATTAGTGTGTCTTCAGAAAGCTTTGCTTCCGCATTTTCAATGCAATGGGGAATTTGAAAATCTGTACATATTGAAGTCTGGGAGATTGGGTCAAACTTTTGGCTAATTTTTAATTTATTTTTTGCTCCAATCTTAAAAGTTAGAGTCAGAAAACACATTATTAATATGTAATTCGAAGCTTTCATTATATTGCTGCTAACGTTCCCGCGGTATGGTGTCGTGCGGTTGACTGTCCCACGAAGTGGAGACTGTCAAGCCGAAAACGACGGCATACGGAATGTGGATTTGCATGTTAAAACAAAACCGCATGCACTATGCACCGCGTGTTGTGCTTAGTTTTTCTTCAATTTTCGATCTAATCTTTGCAGTGTATTTTTCAGTGTACCTATTTCGCAAGAAAACACCAATTACCTTAAATGGGAATATGTCAATGGCTTTTGAATCAATATATTTGAGGTCACCAGTTCTATTAAATTCTCCTAAGTCAAACCAATGTTCTTTAATATCCCAAATTAACTGAAAGGCATGGTTTCTTTCCTGATTAGCCCACTGTAGCAGTAATGCTGAATCTTGGCTGAACCTTTCCTCTGTCACAAGTGAATATCCATTTTCTAGAAGTAGGTCATTGACTGAGTTTTTCACCTCTTTTTGTATACTTTCGATATTTCTAGAAGCCTGATTCATAAATTAAGCACAACGTTCCCGCGGTATGGTGTCGTGGCAGTTTCTTTCACCCGTGAAAGGAACTGTCATGACGAAAGGCGCTTGCAGC
>NZ_JBHMVA010000066.1:0-1310 GCF_042436675.1 Quyinboa ferrireducens
TTTCAGGATAAGTTCTCATTTAATAGTCAAGGTCATTTTCATAATGCCATACAACGTTCCCGCGGTATGGTGTCGTGGCAGTTTCTTTCCGATGGGAAAGGAACTGTCAGGACGAAAAGAGCTGGCAGCAAACGTTAAATTATTTGGTTTAAAATACTGCCATGCACTATGACCGCGTGTTGTGTGGCGTAATTTATTAAGAGTAATATCTTAATGAATCATAATCATATCCATTTAATCGGTTACAGTTATTGTAATAGTTTTTTCATCCGATCTCAATCCATTTTGAGCTCGTAAATCAATGATATAGTTCCCTTTTCGTTCATAAATATGTGTCGGATTGGTGTCATCACCGATAGACATATCCCCAAAATTCCACGAATACGAAGTTGCGTCAGTCGATAAATTTGTAAACCTTACTTCCTCCCCAGCTTTTGGTTCTTTTGGTTCCCAAGTAAAGTCTGCAATCGGTTCTTTTCCGCAACTAATTAGAATTAATACAATTGTAAATCCAAATATGAATCTTACTAATTTCATTTTAATATGTTTTAAAAATTCATCTTTTATTCATTTCTTGTCCCTTTTTCATATGTGCCATAACCCTCAATTATTTATCCAAGAATCAATCTTGTCAATGAACCAATCACTGTCAATTTTTATTAAAGTTAAGCCGTTTTTACCCCAATAATATTTTTTATTCTTTTCTGAATTAAACTCAAAATAATCAATTGTAACATAAGCTCTATTAGTAGAAATAAACTTGATGTCAATTATTCTAATCCCGTCAACTGGCTCTTGTCCGCCTGTCCATCGATAAAAGTTTCCAAAATCACAATTTGCTTGTTCATATTCGTCTAAGTCGATAAAGGTCGTTTTTTCAAAGTCAAAAAATTTCACTTTCTCTAAATTCTCAATACATTCGGAATAGCTTTGCTTTTCTTTCATTAACAAAGAATCTGAAAATCCGTGAGCTTTTAAATTGTCAAGATATTTTGAGTAATCAAGTGTGGTCATTCCGTTTTTAGATTCTATGAATTTTGGCTTAAAATCAGAATCTATCTTTTCCCTAATCGAAGTCAAGTACCAATCATAAAATCCTTTTACAATCTGAGCGACTTTAATTGAATCAGCTGTAGAATTATCAGATGCTATTAGAATATTTGAGAATCCAAGAAAAAGAATCAGAATCCATGTTGTTTTAACTCTTTGTTTCATCGTTCATTTTTATGCCACACAACGTTCCCGCGGTATGGTGTCGTGCGGTTGACTGTCCCACGAAGTGGAGACTGTCAAGCCGAAAACGACGGCAT
>NZ_JBHMVA010000067.1:0-1308 GCF_042436675.1 Quyinboa ferrireducens
TTTATTTCTCAAATTACAACTTAAAAAGTGTAAACTATGTCACTATAACTTTGTAAAGGATGTCCCTATATCGTACCCAAATTGCATACAACGGCGAGTATATGCAAAGTAGGCGATTGCGGGCTTCAAACTTATCAAATCGTTACAATTTCGAAGCGGGTTACAGCCCTTGAAATTATTACTATTTCGCCTATTTTGTATATACATTGTTGCCAGTATGTGCTTTATTTATTTCGTTTTATAATCAAATATAGTACTGTCACAAATATCCAAATAATAGTACTATCAAGAATCAAGTTATTAATGTTCCATCCAGAATTTGGAATCGGACAATCAACCATAAATTCATGATAATACTGAAATGGAAATCCAATCTTTAATTCATAATAATCATGAATTCGGTTTAATGGAGAATTAATTTGAAAAAGAACAGTCAAAAAGGATAACGAGAAGAATATTAAAATTGACAGTATCGTTCCTATAATTATATGTTTAGTCAATTTTTTATTTTTCATATTTAGTCCTCCAACCTCTCTTTTCAATTTTGCGAACATCATCGCAATCTTTTATCTCTCGAAGGTATTTCTCTAGAATCCGCAATTCATTATCTCCCGACTCTCCATTAAACTCTTTTACATATATAGCATTCCCATAATTCTCCTTTGATTTATGAGGCGTATCATCAACGATTAGTGTCTTTTCTAATTTAAATCCGAGTGGCTTAATCTTTTTTAGTCTCTTGACATAGTGAAAATGGTCAAGGTCAGAATATCCCGTTTCGCTCAAATCTATTGTTGGTTTGTATGTCGCTCTTGAACGTCCCCACACAAATTCAAGGTTAAGGAAATCTGGTTTTATTATCCTTACAATTTCGTCTACATACTTATCCGATGCTGAAGACCAAACAGCTATCATGAAGTCTTTACTACAATTTTCAAGAAAATTCGTTAAATATGGTCTTTTCACAACCTTATAGTCAAAAACTTCAAAGTCAGGGGTAAACCCACAGTCTCCTTTATCCGCATGAATAAGAGTTTCATCCAAATCAAGAATCAATAATATTTTGTCATTTTCAATTTGCACTGTCGTTTCTTGGCATTACTGGCAACGGTCCCGCGGTATGGTGTCGTGCGGTTGACTGTCCCACGAAGTGGAGACTGTCAAGCCGAAAACGACGACATACGGAATGTGGTTTTGCAAGTTAAAACACAACCGCATGCACTATGACCGCGTGTTAGCGGTAGTACTTTTTATTTTCATCAATAATCTTTTGTTCTAAAATTTGATAATCTGGAATCAATATATCAT
>NZ_JBHMVA010000068.1:0-1245 GCF_042436675.1 Quyinboa ferrireducens
AAATCGGAGATAACTTTGACAAATCAGAGGACACACAATGGATAAAAAAGATTTATTAAACAGTGATTTTCTAAAGCAGTTTAAAACCGGAGATGAATTAAAAGAGTTTCTCCATGAGCTTCAAAAAAGAGGTGTCGAACAACTTTTAGAAGGCGAACTTGATGCCCACCTGGGATACGACAAGTACCAAAAGTCAGATAATCCCAATTCCCGAAATGGACATAACACAAAGAAAATCAAAACTGATCATGGTACACATGAGATAAAAGTTCCCCGTGATCGGGATTCCAGCTATTCACCCATGCTAATTCGTAAGCGCCAAAACATGGTAGATGGGATAGAGAATGTTATCATATCGCTTTATGCCAAGGGCATGTCAAACAGTGATATTGAGGAACAAATCAGGGAAGTTTATGATATAGAAGTATCCTCCAGCACAATATCCAGAATTACCGAACGCATTACAGCTGACATCATTGCCTGGCAAAACAGGGCACTGGAACCGGTTTACTTAATTGTCTGGATGGATGGTATTGTTTTCAAGGTCAGAGAAAACTCCAAAGTCATCAATAAAACCATTTATATCGCCATAGGCCTTCGGATGGATGGTCGTAAAGAAGTTCTTGGTTTATGGCTTGGCAAGAATGAATCTGCAGCATTTTGGATGTCTGTCCTGACCGATATGAAAGCCCGTGGTGTCAGGGATATCCTGGTTACTGTCACAGATAACCTAAATGGATTTACAGAAACCATTGCAACAGTCTTTCCTGAGTCAACCAAGCAAATTTGTGTTGTCCACCAAATCAGGAACAGTACAAAATATGTAGTTTGGAAGGACAAGAAAGCATTTGCTGCTGATATGAAGGAAATATATACAGCTCCCAATAAAGAAGCTGCTGGGGCAGCTCTTGATGTGCTGGAAGATAATTGGAACTCTAAATACTCTTATGCTATTAAAAGCTGGCGTAAAAACTGGGAAGAACTAACCGCATTTTTTGACTTTCCAATGGAGATCCGTAAAATCATTTATACAACTAATATCATTGAAAATCTTAATGGTAAAATCAGAAAATATACCAAAAACAAGACTTCATTCCCAACGGATGAAGCTGTTATGAAGTCTGTTTTTCTTGCTGTTAATGAAGTGACTAAAAAGTGGACCATGCCTATCAGAGATTGGGGCATGATCCTTAATCAGTTTTTAATTATATTTGAGGAACGTTTAAATTTATATTAACCAAATCC
>NZ_JBHMVA010000069.1:0-1233 GCF_042436675.1 Quyinboa ferrireducens
GCTGCAAGCACCTTTCGTCCTGACAGTTCCTATCCTATCGGACAGAAACTGCCACGACACCATACCGCGGGAACGTTAGCAAACATAAAATGAGAGCATCACGATACATATTAACGACAATAATTGGATTGATTTTTATAAGTTGTAGTAAAAATCCTTCTGATTATAAACCGTTCTCCGATTTTGATTTTAAAACTGGAGAGTATCGATTATATGGATTCATACACGAAGGTGGCGGAAGTGATTTTTTTGATTTGCATAAAGATTTTTATATAGAGTCAATCTCTGTTCTGGATTCGATTCAAACTACATGGATATTTGATTCTACGAATAAAAGGATGCCCTGTGGATGGGAATATGAATTATGTTTGGTGCATCAAGATAGTTTGGTAAAATTGCTCAAAGTAAATACAGATTGCAAATATCTAATTTCAAAAGGTTGGTTTGAGTTTAATCCTGATTTATGGAATCAGATTCCAACTGATAAGGTAATGCATCTCGATAGAGAAGAAGCCAGGAATATTCGTGAAAATTTATTTAGCCTTAAAGAGATTAAAATCCCAAAAGTTTTTGTTTTACCACCGTATGACAAGATTGCTAATAGAGGTATTTCTCCAAATATTCAAGAATGTATTGAGAATAAATTGTCCTCGATTGATTCTATAAACCTAATTCCTTTTTCATTTAAAGATATGATGGGAGTTGCTTACCAAAATATTTTCGATAAGAAATATTGTAAACCGATACTTGAAAGAGTAAGTACTGACTTTATTGTGTTATCCAAAATTGATTTGAGAACACAGACAGGAAAAATGGGTACTGACACTTGGGATTTTGAAATTAAAATATATGATATAAATCGTGGATTTCAGTTTAATTCATTAAAAGGAGAAAACTTGACTTCAAAAGAAATGTGTGATTATATTGAGAAAAATATTGAAGAGATATTAATAGATTTAGAACTTAAATAAATTACGTTTGCTAACATGCGGTCATAAAACATTTGGGGCGAAGTGGTTATTCGAGCATCCTGCCACGCATCAACTTTTTGCAACGGTGGATACGAACGCGGCCCGCTCTCCCAAACGTTTCATACCGCAAAACCGTTGTACCCAATTTAGAAATGAAACATTTTAAAACCATAATTCTGACTTTCATAATGACTTTTAGTCTTTTATCTTGTAAAAACAATACGGAAAAAAGAAAAGAAATAGTTACTAAAAAAATTGCTCA
>NZ_JBHMVA010000070.1:0-1216 GCF_042436675.1 Quyinboa ferrireducens
TATGCCGTCGTTTTCGGCTTGACAGTCTCCACTTCGTGGGACAGTCAACCGCACGACACCATACCGCGGGAACGTTAGTGGCAAGCGGGAAAAAAGTAATTGGATTTATAAAAATTACCTATGATTAAATTAAGATTTACGAATAGTATCAAGATTACGATAGACCAATTCAGACCAGAAATAATTTCAGATTCTTTAAAATCAATTGGATTTAAAAATATCAAAGTTAATGATGATACTGTTCTATTTAAATGTGATATCAAAGATCAAGAACTTGAATCTTTTCAAAGAAAGTATGGCGATGGAAAATTATCATTCAAACAAGATGTTGACTTAATTAAAATTACTATAATTACAGATATCAAAAATGGTTTTAGGTTTTCATTACTATTCACTTTGACACTAGTTATAATAACTATATATTCTGGACTAACTACGGACAAAAATATTGAAAATACATTCCTATTTGGAGGAGCATTATTACTTTCATTCATTTTAGAATATTTTATTGATAGTTCAATGATTAATTATCAACAAAAAAAATTATTGAAACTGATTGATAAAGAGATTAGAACCGCCAGCCACTAACACGCGGTCATAGTGCATGGCAGTACTTTTAAACCAAATAATTCAACGTTCGCTGCAAGCTCTTTTCGTCCTGACAGTTCCTATCCTATCGGACAGAAACTGCCACGACACCATACCGCGGGAACGTTGTATTTAATACCGGGATTAGTTGTTTGATTATTTTAAACTGGCTTCCACCCTCTTTCGGCTGAAGCGGGAACGTTCTTTTTAAAATTGGATCATCGTTTGATTTAAACCAGGTGTCGGGTGGAATCTCAGTCTACACAACTTTGAAGATTCGTAGTTTGACGCAATATCGTTTGGGGTTGACGCAATATCGTAGAGTTTTTGATTTACATTATCCGGCTATGGGCGGCTGAATCTCATTTGATTTACCGAAGTGTTTAATTTGCGAAACCGTTCAATTAAAGAGCTCCGGTGAGAGAAAAAAAGAAGGTACTAAATACAACACGCGGTCATACTGCATGGCAGTATTTTTAAACAAAATACTTCAACGTTCGCAGGCTGTCTCTTTTGTCTTGACAGTTCCTTTCCCGTCGGAAAGAAACTGCCACGACACCATACCGCGGGAACGTTGTGGGCAAGCATGAAAAGACTTAAAGATTTGCATTAGACCATGAGTAAGAAA
>NZ_JBHMVA010000071.1:0-1100 GCF_042436675.1 Quyinboa ferrireducens
CTCAAGATTCTGGGCCATTTCTTTAATTTGAGATTTCGTCAGTTTCATAATGATATTTTTTACGCTTGCACCTAACGGATGGGTATATGAAACGTTGCCATCCCGCAGGGTGGCAATGATTTATATACATTGTTGTGCGTTCGTGCATTCTATAACCTGTTTTCTTATATTTTTCTTTTAATCTAATTGATTTATAACTAGAATTATTCATCAGGCATTTGATGCACTTTAAGTATGACAGCTACTAAATCAACTTAGAAACTGTATAAATTTTAAACAGTTTCTAAGAGTATAGAATAAAATTTTCAATAAAAATAATGCCTAGTGAGGTTGTGGTCATCCATCAATTATAACTCCTCCACCATGTCTGCCTATAATTCGGAGGTTTTTTAAATCGTCAATGATCCATTGTGGTAATTTATGTAAAATTTCTACAGGAAACATGTCTGATTGATACTCTAAAGTCCTAGTGATTGAATCTTCAGAATAGAGAGCAGAAAAACTGGGATCTGATAGTATTGTATCCCTGAAAGCTTGTTTAATAGAATCCTTATCAAACTTACTAATCTCTTTTTGTACTTTTTTAATTTTCGATTGATCAACTTCAAGATTCATCTCTAATAAAGCAGTTCGAATGGAATGCATACTTTTTGAACTTAGAAATGATTTGATTTCATCAACTTCTTTGTGGTCAGTTTCGATTTCTATTAATAACGAAATAACTTCTTTAGCATCAAGACTCTTTAGCTGATTTCTAATTTCTTTGTTGTCATTTGCTGAATTCATAATATTAAAATTTAAGGAAGTGAAACATTAAATAAATAATACTAAACTTTTTGAATGGTCTAAATCGTCATTATTTTTTTATAGTAAAACTAATAGGTAACAAATAGCATATATAATATTATAATAATTAAAGTCAATTTAAAAAAATAATGGAATATTATCAATACCAAAAATTGTTTAAATTTTGGGGTAACTCCAACAAAACAGTATTCTTGAGCATTGCACAGCATGACGCACAACGTTCCCGCGGTATGGTGTCGTGGCAGTTTCTGTCCGATAGGATAGGAACTGTCAGGACGAAAGGTGCTTGCAGC
>NZ_JBHMVA010000072.1:0-1091 GCF_042436675.1 Quyinboa ferrireducens
TACTGTCAGGACAAAAGAGACAGCCCGCGAATGTTGATATGTTTTGTTTAAAAGTACTGCCATGCACTATGACCGCGCTTTATATTTACACCTGTTTATCAACAAAAGGAATCATATAATGATGTAAATGATTGATATTCTTTTCTTTTTGCTACTTTTTCTTTTCTTGTTAATTGTTGTTTATATGTTGATAATTACAAAAGGAATAGGGTGAACTTTATGACCGCGTAGGTTAGCAGACCTATCAACACTTCTAGTCCCTATTCCTTTCTTAGTTGCTGAGAACCATTTAGAATCATAGGCAACAGGCCTTTAAAAGCTACTAGTTACAGCAACTCATTGTTAAATGTTAATTGTAAAATTATGAAAAACAAACGATTTATTGGTATTGATGTTTCAAAAGATACTTTGGATATCTACCTTCATCAGGTTAACGTTTATTTAGTAGTTCCTAATTCTCCTAAAGGCTTCTCAGGGTTACTTGAGACCTCATGTAAACATCTTAAATGCAAAGTAAATGATCTATATTTCTGTTTTGAAAATACAGGACGTTACAGCCGTTTATTAGCCGTATTCTTTTCAGAGGCAGATATTCTGTTTACTATGGCCCCAGCCATGGATATCAAAAGATCCATGGGAATGAAAAGGGGTAAAACAGATAGGCTTGACGCAAAAGCAATCGCCTTGTATGCCTGGCGAAAAAGGGATGAACTGAAACCAACCAGGCTTCATTCAGGGATGGTAGCACAGTTACGTCAACTCCTGGCTTTACGCGACAAACTTATTCGTCACCGGACAGCCTATAAGAATTCAATTAAGGATATTCAGGATTCATTTTTTCATGGTGAAACAACTTTAATTAAAGAATCACAAGAGCGCATGATAGAACATCTGAACACAGAAATAAAGCTTATAGAGACCAAAATAGAAGAAGTTATTCAATCATCTTCAGAGTGGGATAATAATTATAAACTTATTCAAAGTGTAAGAGGTATTGGTCCTGTACTGGCCAAGTATATCATTATCTATACTGAAAATTTTACCCGGATAAATAATGCTAAAAGCTTTGCATGTTATTCAGGAATAGCCCC
>NZ_JBHMVA010000073.1:0-1074 GCF_042436675.1 Quyinboa ferrireducens
ATGAGGAAATTGAAATCTGAGAATCCAGATAATTTGATGATTGACGAATTCTTAAAACTTAGCAAAGATGATTATATAAAACAAATAATTGATTATGAATAAAAACGCCCTACAACACGCGGTCATAGTGCATGGCAGTACTTTTAAACCAAATAATTCAACGTTCGCAGCCAGCTCTTTTCATCCTGACAGTTCCTATCCTATCGGACAGAAACTGCCACGACACCATACCGCGGGAACGTTGTGTGCAATTTAGATAAAAATACTGATTGAATTTTTAAACTCATTTACTAATGATCATAAGAAATTTAATTAAAAATGAAAGAAAGTGAAGATTCACAATATGGTGTACTTTTTAACCAAATGGGACTTAGCTTATTTGCATCACAAAGAGTTGAATTTATTCTTCAAATTGTTTTAAATGTTCTTGGTTTATATTTATCAGACAAAGAAGCTAAAAAGTATAAACCAGAAGTATATTTAGAAGATTCTGAAAGAGGCAGAAAGATCAGAAAAAAAACATTAGGTACCTTATCAAACAAATTAAAGAAAGTTGATTTTATAAATCACGAAAGACTTGACAATTATGTTCAAAAACGCAACTATATAATACATAATTTATGGAGAGAAGAGCTTAATGGAAGCATACCAAATAAAAACTTTAAAAAGTGTATTCAATTGTGCAATGAATTTATTGATGAATCAAATAATATTGAAAATAGTTTGAAAGGAATTATGAACTTGGTGTTTATATATCTACAAGAAAATAAAAACATAAAAGAGGCCCCCTCTGCTGATAATTGGGCAGAATTTAGAAAAGATTTGGATATATTAATAAAATAAAACTGCACACAACAAGCGGTCATAGTGCATGGCAGTACTTTTAAACCAAAAATATAAACGTTCGCACAATGCTCCTTTCGTCCTGACAGTTCCTTTCACGTGTGAAAGAAACTGCCACGACACCATACCGCGGGACCGTTGTAAATAATGCCGTGATTAGTTGTTTGATTATTTTAAAACTGGCTTCCACCCTCTTTCGGCTGAAGCAGGGAACGTTCTTTTTAAAACTGG
>NZ_JBHMVA010000074.1:0-1063 GCF_042436675.1 Quyinboa ferrireducens
GTATGCCGTCGTTTTCGGCTTGACAGTCTCCACTTCGTGGGACCGTCAACCGCACGACACCATACCGCGGGAACGTTGCCCACAATTATAAAAATGAAAGACACGAATAAAGAAATTGTAATAAGTACAGCCAAATCAATATTCGGAGTTATCCCATATGGAGGCGCATTACTTGATGAGTTATTTTTTGAATACAATGGCAGAATTAAGCAAAATCGTTTAAACCATTTTATTGAAATTTTGGTAGAGTTTTTTACCGAAGATGCAAATGTCAAAATAGAGAACATAAAAACTGAAAATTTCAATGACCTATTTGAATCAGTGTTAAGAAGAGTTGTCCAGACAAAATCTGATTTAAAACTTATACGTTTTAAAGACATTTTGCTCAAAGAACTAGAAAATCCAACTGAACAAACAGAATTAATTGACCTATATTTAGATTTAATAACTACACTTTCAGAAGAAGAACTTATTATACTCTATCACCATAGGGAATTTGATACAAAATATGACGCTGAAAGAAAAAATTTAGATCAGCTTACAGCTAAATTAGCTACAGTCAAGAAAAAAATGGATCAAGAAACTATAATAGTAATCGAATCAAAATATAAAAAGGAATTTGACAGTTTATCCTTGGAAATAAAGCAAATTAAAACAAAACATACGGAATTAGACAAATATAGGAAATCGGATTTCTACAATATTGATAACCAGAAATTTGGCTTTTATAAACAAAGACTTTACTCTAAAGGACTGCTAATAGACTGGGGAATTGGAAGGATTGATACAGATCCTTTTGAAATGATGAGCATAACTCAGTTTGGGATAGAATTTATCGAGTTTATAAAAAAATGATAAAGATTAACTGTGGGCAACACGCGGTCATAGTGCATGCGGTATTATTTTAACCTGCAAACCCACATTCCGTATGCCGTCGTTCTCGGCTTGACAGTCTCCACTTCGTGGGACAGTCAACCGCACGACACCATACCGCGGGAACGTTAGCACACATTTAAATGAGGAAGATTCTTTACATATTGACAATTTTTCTTTTAGCCTGTGG
>NZ_JBHMVA010000075.1:0-1061 GCF_042436675.1 Quyinboa ferrireducens
TAAATCAATCAATCTTTTCCAATCAGATAACAATATGTACAATGGTTATGGGAAAAGTAAAGGTAAGCTATGACTGTAGTTACGGAGATGGCGGAGTTATAAAAAGTGAGTCGGCGTTTTATGAAATTTGTGCTGCTGAAATAGTAAATGATTACTTGTATAGTTCATTATCGAAATCTAAATATTCTTCGTTACCATACATTGAATTAGATATTCATCAATATGATGTTAATTTCCAAGATTATGAAATTAAGATACAGGATTCAACCATAAATATTATTGCCTGGTCTTCAACTGAATTAATTTCTAAAACATTAAAATTGGTGGATTATGCTATCTCGAACTATAAAAGTTTTAGAAAGAAACTTTTATCTTCTGGTGAATATGAAATTTGGTTATTTGGTGATGAAATTATTGACAACTCCGTAAAAAGAGAAATTATTGAAAAACCATTAAATAAAAATATGAAGGCATGCATTAGCAAGACGTATTATCGTGGAAATGAAGATAAATGGGTCAGAGACAATTATGAGAGGTTTAATACAATATATTCCCTTAGAAATGATACATTCTTTATAACATGCGACGGGAAAGAATTATTAAAACTAAACAGTATCGTTAACGTATTAAGGACAAAACACTTAGGGTACTTCATTTTTGATTCAGACAGTACATTCTACTATTTCAATCCTTCTGATGTTTATAAAGCTAAAAATGATTACGTCATGCATGACAGATATGAATTTGGTAAAATCAAAGGTCATTTTAGTTATTCACCAAACAATATGCAAATATCTGGATATTGTGGAGACTTATCAAAGCGACATGCATTTAAAGCTCCATGGTTATACATAGTGGAAGAAGATGTTGTCAATAACAGAGTAGTTTTAGGATATAATTCGGATTACAGGGACCGATCAACTTTTTTAGGAAAACACTTTAAAGGAATTAATACAATAAGAAAATTTATGTATTTAATTGACGATGATATATTGATTCCAGATTATCAAATTTTAGAACAAAAGATTATTGATGAAAATAAAAAGTACTACCGCTAACAC
>NZ_JBHMVA010000076.1:0-1059 GCF_042436675.1 Quyinboa ferrireducens
TGACAACGAAACTTGAGTTTTCCGTTAATTTATCAAGCCAATATTAAATAAAAGCAGCGCACAACACGCGGTCATAGTGCATGGCAGTACTTTTAAACCAAATAATTCAACGTTCGCTGCCGGCTCCTTTCGTCCTGACAGTTCCTATCCTATCGGACAGAAACTGCCACGACACCATACCGCGGGAACGTTGTGTGTAATAATAAAATTGAAAACCATGAAACCATTTTTAATCCTGTTTTTAATATCTATAATCATTCCATTAAATTCTTTTGGTCAATATGATTATAAAAAATATCAAGGACTTACTATTGAACAAAATGATATTTACAAAGCAAAAATCCACTTTAATAATGATACTATAGAAATGGTGAAAGGTGCACTATTTGATATCAGTGACAGTTCTGTTGTTTTATCAAACAGCTTCGATTATATGGATTATCGTTTGAGAAAATTTACTACTACGGAATATCCAATTATTGATATAAAGCAAATATCGGTTAGAAAAAATGATCAACTAAAGCGCTCTACTCTAAAAGGAGGTATGATAGGAGGCCTTTCATTGGGAGGTTTAACTTTCCTCATTTTTGCAGCAGACAAGAATGCTTCACAAGGAGCTTTTCTCAGTGGGATAACAGCAGGTGCATTAGGATACATTGGTGGTGCTATTATAGGATTTGGAGTTGGCACCATTCATCTAAAGATTCCTATTAATGACAATTTCGTTAAATTCAGAAAAAAACAAAATGCTCTCAGAAAGAGAACAATAAAAACTCAATCAGAATAATTACTACACACAACACGCGGTCATAGTGCATGGCAGTTATTTTAAACCAAATAATTCAACGTTCGTAGCTGTCACTTTCGTCATGACAGTTCCTTTCCCGTCGGAAAGAAACTGCCACGACACCATACCGCGGGAACGTTAGCGGTAATACAAAAAATAAAATGAGATATTTAATTATTCTACTACTTTTTACTATAAATCAATCAATCTTTTCCAATCAGATAACAATATGTACAATGGTTATGGGAAAAGTAAAGGTAAGCTATGACTGT
>NZ_JBHMVA010000077.1:0-1058 GCF_042436675.1 Quyinboa ferrireducens
CCAGTTTTAAAAAGAACGTTCCCTGCTTCAGCCGAAAGAGGGTGGAAGCCAGTTTTAAAATAATCAAACAACTAATCACGGCATTATTTACAACGTTCCCGCGGTATGGTGTCGTGGCAGTTTCTGTCCGATAGGATAGGAACTGTCAGGACGAAAAGAGCTGGCTGCGAACGTTGATACATTTTATTTAAAAGTACTGCCATGCACTATGACCGCGTGTTAGCGTGCGTTTTTCATATTTTCAAATTCGTCTAAAGTTAATATTCGAGTCAAATTAGCAACTACTTTGTTGTTCTGGCTTTTAGACTCCTGGTAAATTACTCCGATATTTTCTGCATATATAAGCACATCATCATTATGTAATTTAATATCATCAGTACTTGTCTTGATTTCTATATCAGTTTTCCCGTCTGCTATTGCTACATTTACTTCAGCTTCATTAAATTCTCTGCGCTCAGTTTTTTTAATATTCCGAGTCACATATCTTGTTACATCTGAATAACCTTTAATCCTTGAGGTGTGTGTAAATCCAAAATCCTCATTCATTTTATGATAATCAAAAACAACATTATCAGGGAGTTTCTCCTCTACATGTTTATTGTTATTCCAGGTTTCAACAGTTGTAACTTTTTTTAAAATTACTTTATCTGGTAGATATTCATAAACAATAATTAAAGTCTGGTTAAAGTCTTTATCATATACGGTCATTTTTAACTGATTATTATCAATTTTTTCAAAATACCTGTATGCATTATATTTTTCATCATTATATTTTGAACTGAATTCATACCTATAGACTTTTGGTACCTCAAACCAATTAGGTTGAAAAAAGTAGTTTTTAAAATCCGTGTCTGATTTTTTACTTTGCGAATTTCCGCATCCAATCAATGTAATGAAACTGAAAAGAAGTAAATAAGTTTTCTTAGATGTCATCATAGGGTTTATTTTAAAGTTCATGGTGTCTATTCATCTCAAAATGCACGCTAACGTTCCCGCGGTATGGTGTCGTGCGGTTGACTGTCCCACGAAGTGGAGACTGTCAAGCCGTAAAGACGGCA
>NZ_JBHMVA010000078.1:0-1055 GCF_042436675.1 Quyinboa ferrireducens
ATCACCGTATGTAGACTTAAGTAGATTTGCTGCCTAATTTATTGCACAATATTTTGGTTTTTCCTTAGAATAGTGTTAGCTGCTTTAATTCTTTCTATCGTATCAATCCTCTCTTTAATCCAATCAGTATCTAATTCCTCCAACCAAGCTGAATTTTTTTCTAAATGCTCTATCATTTTTGGGTCTCCATTTTCCTTTTTCATTTTTTCAATGGATTCTAGTTCTGATTTCCTCTTATCGTAAATAAAAGCTCTCCAATTGTCTAAATGTCTCTCTGTTCGATTTGTATTATTAACTAAATCCGTGAATTTTAGAGCCTCTAAGACCTGTCTTTGGTCAAAATATAAGTCCTTTTGAAGTAAATAGTAATCTAAATATTGGTCTAAATAGGATATTGATTCCTCTGTATTAAAAGAAACCAAAACTTTTGCATATTCACTCCCAGCGTAGCAAACTTCACTTTTAATCAGATGAGTTCCTATTATTTTTATAAAATCCTTTTTGTCCATAATTGCAGAAAAGAAGGCACCAGTCTGTCGTGTTCTCCAATTAAAATCACCAAGATTAGTTAAAATAATCTCATCCGTTATTTCTGGTTTCAAACCGATTATTTGGTTAATCCATTCTTCATCAGTTTTATTTAGGTTAAAGTAAAAAGGGGCAGTCCATTTGTCAATAAAGTCCTGTGTTATTTCCTTATCATTAGAATAAGACTCCAAACTGTCAAATTTACCTCGATGTCTAACGGTAGCACCAGCGACATGAAGTTTTAATGCTTCTGTCAAGTCAGTACTCCTTTTTCTCCTAAACCAATCAAATATTTTCATCTCAATCTTATTCTGTTTCGTTCGGGGCGTTTCCTATTATTGCAGCTAACGTTCCCGCGTTATGGTGTCGTGCGGTTGACTGTCCCACGAAGTGGAGACTGTCAAGCCGAAAACGACGCCAGGATGCATGTGGATTTGCAGGTTAAAAGAGCCGCATGCACTATGCACCGCGTGTTGTGCACAGTATTTTTTTATCCTTCAATTCAGTAACAATATTAATCCTTCAGA
>NZ_JBHMVA010000079.1:0-1026 GCF_042436675.1 Quyinboa ferrireducens
TTTCTTACTCATGGTCTAATGCAAATCTTTAAGTCTTTTCATGCTTGCCCACAACGTTCCCGCGGTATGGTGTCGTGCGGTTGACTGTCCCACGAAGTGGAGACTGTCAAGCCGAAAACGACGACATACGGAAATAGGTTTTGCAAGTTATAATAAAACCGCATGCACTATGACCGTGTGTTGTAGCCAGTTGTTCTTATTCATATAAGAATATTTTAACTTTATTCAAAGCTGTCATTTTTAAATTAAGAGAATCGATTATTTCAGGTTTAACTCTATCATATTTGTCGATCATGTCCATGACAATGAAAGTAGAATCATATCTCTCAAAGGGACATGTGCCATGGGAATTATCAAATACCTTTGTTCCTGTATTAGTAGTTTGAATCCTATAATCTGTTTGTTCACCATAGACAATATTCTCATATTTAATTACTGTTCCTGAAAATGAAAATACAATACAAATTGAATCTGAGTTTTTAAAATTATAGATACTATTACTAAATATATTTAGAGTCATATTTTCACAGTAGTCAGGTTTATAGAATGCTGTATCATAAATTTTATACATTCTAAATTCCTTGATAATAGAATCGCAATTAATTTTCTCATTGTTGCAATTTTGACATTTACGAAAGTTTAAATTAGTTTCAAACTTTGACTGATAACTGTCGAGGTTAGTTAATGAATCTAATAATTCTGGATTCTCTTTCAATATGTAATAATTTGCTGCTCTATTCGGAACAAAATCAAATCTGTTTGAATTAATTAAAATCTCAGGTTTTAAGCTACAATAATATCCCTCGAACTTTTTGTCTGGTATAAACTTGAAAATAATAGTTCCGACAACATCAACTTTTTCAGTTTTCTTTTCATTCGGTGCTTTACAGAATAAAAACAAACCTAACAATATAAAGGTGATAAAGTATCTCATTTTACAATTGGCTACAACGTTCCCACGGTATGCTGTCGTGGCAGTTTCTTTCCGACGGGAAAGGAACTGTCAGGACAAAAGAGACAGCCCGC
>NZ_JBHMVA010000080.1:0-1024 GCF_042436675.1 Quyinboa ferrireducens
CATACCGCGGGAACGTTAGCACACATTTAAATGAGGAAGATTCTTTACATATTGACAATTTTTCTTTTAGCCTGTGGAAAACCTGCTAACAAGAATGACTTTTCAAAAACAAACCATTGGTTAACACCATATATTCTTGACAGTTTACAAACGACTATTAAAGACTATGAGGCTACTAAAATGAGAGTTCCAAACAATGATATTGATTATTTAGGGCCCTTATCTGATACAGTAAATATTAATAAATTCAGTTTTTATGATTATGAAAGCTATTTAGATTATCATGGATTTCAAGACAGTATAATTGTGAATGAAAAACTTAAAATTATAATTTCTCCAAAACAATTATTAACCATAGGTTTAAAAGATAATTCTATTCCTCCACCACCAGCTTTAATAAATTCTAACGAAGACTTTAATTTTGACAGTATTAAAACTACCAAGTCTTTAAAACAACGGGAAGAGATACGGAGAGAATATTTTCAGGCAATCCCAATATATATTTTCAATCCTACTAAAGACACCTTGTATCTTGACCAACAAGACGGAAGAGTTATTATGATTCAAGAAGCGAAAAATGAAAAAGGAGAATGGAAACCAATTGAATATTGGGAGTATAGTGCTTGTGGAAATAGTTACGGGACAGTAATGCTTTTACCAAAGAATTTTGCATTAATTAAGGGAATAAAATATTCTGGAAGTTTTGAAACTGAACTAAGATTTAAAATGAGAAATGGTAATACGGTTTTATATTCTGATAACTTTAAAGGGAATATTAATAAATCACAATTTGACTTGCCAACTGATTATATTGAAAAATTCCTTGCGAATAAATCATATGAAAAAATATTTTTAGAAAGAATTTTTTTGAACAGATGAAAAAACGTGTGCTAACACACGGTCATAGTGCATGCGGTTTGGTTTTAATTTGTAAACCTTTATTCCGTATGCCGTCGTTTTCGGCTTGACAGTCTCCACTTCGTGGGACAGTCAACCGCACGACACCATACCGCGGGAACGTTGT
>NZ_JBHMVA010000081.1:0-976 GCF_042436675.1 Quyinboa ferrireducens
ACAACGGATGGCGGTATGGTTAGTAAGGGATTGCGGGCTTCTTTACTGTCAAGTTACAGCTGATTTTGGAGCGGGCTAATGAGCCTCGACAACCACTGAGCCCCTTATTAACTATACCGCGTGTTACCAATAGTTACTTTCTAATTCTCATACCATAAGAGTCAGAAGTCCTTTCCTTATCGATTTTGATTTGAGCTGATTTCAGACCTGTTGCTACATCTTGTTTGTTTGAAAAGTCATAATTCATCAACGTTTTTTTAAAAGTGACTATACTATTTACCTTATTTTCTAATCCAACATATCCGATATTCGGACTGTAATAAATAAATTTCTCACTCAAATCATTATCTATTTGTCTGGTATAAAAAGAAACGACACATTCTAAATCTCCTATCATAGTGTTAAAGAAGTAATCTTTGTATTTACATTCCGTTTCAGTGGTATCAGAAATTACGCCAAATATAGTATCGTTTTCTTCTTGTAATCTAAAATTGTATTTACTCCAAGTATCACCAATGTCTAGTGGGTAAGGATGATTTAATGACTTGGTAATTAAATAACTTTTGTCATCCTCTCTTAATCCATATATGTAATTATTTCCCTCTTCATTTGCCTTTAGCCAAATTCTATCATAAAAATCCCATTTCCAATAAAATAACTCTATCTCTTTTCCGTCATAATTTGCTATTTCACTTCCAATTACAGATACAGTTGATGTATCTACTTTAGTAAGGGTTCCTTCATTAGTAAAAGTTGAATCTATAAAAGTCCAACTATAGCCTATTTCTAAAGGTTGAATAAGTTTATCAAATTCATCTTTTGCTTCTGATTCATCTTTTTCGCATGAATAAATAAAGAAAGATGCAAGTAGTAAGTAAAGTAATTTTTTCATATCTATTTAATTTTTATTGGTGTACTATTTTCTCTGCTTATAATTATTGGTAACGTTCCCGCGGTATGGTGTCGTGCGGTTGAC
>NZ_JBHMVA010000082.1:0-975 GCF_042436675.1 Quyinboa ferrireducens
TTAACGTGAGTTCGAGCTAAGCATTTTTTGTAATTCTATGTTCATCAATAACTTCCGTATTAATTGATGGCTTTTTAGGTAAGAACTGATAGGCAATAAGTCCTGAGATTAGATTTGAAAGGAAGTTATTGACACTCCTGTGCCTGGTATGTTCTATCTGACAAATATTTTTAAGTTCGTCATTTACAGATTCTATTACTGCTCTTTTTCTAAGCAGGATCCTGTCTTGTGTATGCATCAGGCTATTTTTCATATTCTTTCGTATTTTGGTAATCAGGTGTATTCCATCAATAAACATTTCTTCAAAAAGATTTTGACTGATATAGCCCCTATCCCCAAAGAGTTTACCAAAAAGCTTTTCATGAAAGTTTTTGTTCTTCAATGGTTCTCTGTCATCAATATTACCTTGGGTAATAAGAAAATCTATGATTTCACCCCTGTCGTTTATAACCAGATGCAGTTTAAACCCATAAAACCATCCCATGGAACATTGTCCTTTTGTGGCATATCCCTGAAATACTTTGTGCTGCTTTTCCCGTTTAATATGACATGCAATTATCGGAGTAGAATCAATAAAAGAAATGCCAGTGCATCTCCCCAAACAGGATGTCTGGAGAAAGACACACATTGGAAGAAAGGCTTTTTGTTGCAATTCAACAAAGCGATTGTATGATACAGTCTGTGGAAATTCACTCTTCATGTGTACCTGTACATAATTGATGTAGAAGTGCTTAAGGTTTCGAAAGTGATGAAGATGAAAGAAAACCAGAATGGTAATAACCTCACTATCAGACATCTTAAACTGTCTGTTTCTTTGCTTTTGAGCTACTTTCTCTTTTAAGATATGTCCCTCCTCTACCAAGTCAATTTCTTTGCAAAAATCATCAATTAAACAGAAAATTTCAGTAATTTTATCGATCATAATATGAAAGGTTTTTGATTGCTATATATTTAAATGTCAGATACTTAAATATA
>NZ_JBHMVA010000083.1:0-950 GCF_042436675.1 Quyinboa ferrireducens
GCTACCAAGTATACTTCTGATCTTTTACTCCATTTCAATTTTGATGATGCCAATATAAGTGGTAACACTGTAACAGACCTTTCGGAACAGCACTTCCAGGGTACATTTATGAATGGTGCAGGAAACAGAATACTGAAAGGTACTTCAGATTTTGGTGTGTTGAATCTTGCAGGTGACTCATCTTATTTTGATATGGGTGACGAAGTTGGTAAGGTAATTTATGCATTGAAAGGTCACTTCTCTATAAGTGCATACTACTTTGTAGATGCAACAAAGACTAATTTAGCAGATAACGGAAACTTCCTGTATGCTTTCTCAAACAGTGATTCTTCTTCAGAAAAACGGAATGGATACATGTTTGGTCGTGCATCGTATAAAACCTATAATATTGCTGCAGATTATTGGGGAGGCGACCAGATTGGAACTGCAGGAGGTGATATTTCAACACAGGGAGAATGGCACCAGTATGTATATACTCAGGATGATACATTAGGAATAATGTATATTGACGGTGTGGCTATAGATACATCTACTATCAAAAAGTGGCCCAATACCGACATTCCTAAGGCCGGATTAGTAGGAACCACCTATAACTTCCTGGGAAAATCAAACTTCTGGAGCGATGTTTACCTTTCAAAAGCCATGATGTATGATTTCCAATTATTCAACAAAACACTTACACCAGATGAAGTAAGTACTATGAATGGATTAACTGATGAACTTCAAACAGCTTATTTGTTATCAGTACCTGTAAAAGAAGTACGTACAGAAAGTAATCTTCGTATTGATACATCAACACCTGGTCTGATCAGAATTCTGGATCTGAAAGGTGACGAGAGTGTTCATGTGTATAACCTGGTTGGACGTCAGGTAACCGTAAGAAATGCTGAAAATATTTCAGTTGACCGTGGTATTTACATTGTAAAAGTTAATTCTCAGGTTAAGAAAGT
>NZ_JBHMVA010000084.1:0-943 GCF_042436675.1 Quyinboa ferrireducens
CGTTAGGCATTATTTAGGTCGATACTGCAAATGAGAGACGCAACAAGAAGAAATAGGAATATCGGTACATCTAAGCAAGGTCATGGAAAGGATAACGAATTGACAATTCCGCAGCCTGCTTTGATTCTAAAAAGCTTTTATGAGCGTTTGGATAATTATAATAAAATTCCAAGGACTATAAACGGACATGATTTCTTATTCGTTGTTGAAGAAACCAGAGAGTCTTCAAAACATGCTTGCTCGATTAATGACGTTTCAAAGATTCTAGAAAATATCCCGACCAAAGATTATGGTGATTTAAAATTGATTATTTTAAGACAGCCAAAAAGAAAAGAGGAGACTTTATCTCCAGTTTGGGGTAGACTGATTTATTCATATAAGTTTGAGGACGATTATTTTCCTGCAATAGTTATCGAGGCAATGGATTTTAAACGAAAATTCAAATGGACTACGAAATTATCGGTAGAAAGTCAGAGAGAACTAGAAAGATTACGAGAAGACGGACATAAAATTATTGACGACAAACGAAACTTCGTTGCAGATTATGAACTTGATAATGTGAGAGCAACTCAACTTTATCGCACATTGATTCATGAATTCGGACACTTCGCACATTATCAAGAATTTGTGGAAAGACCAGGAACTGAAAATGAAGAATATGAAGATTGGGAGAAGCGATATGATTTATATTTTAAATTGCCGAAATCTGAGAAAGAAAAATTTGCTCATAATTACGCCGACAAGATTAAACGTGAATTGATTGAGAAAAAAATTATACCTTTTGAAAAAATAGAGGATGAATAAACAATGCCTAACACGCGGTCATAGTGCATGGCAGTACTTTTAAACCAAATAATTCAACGTTCGCTGCAAGCACCTTTCGTCCTGACAGTTCCTATCCTATCGGACAGAAACTGCCACGACACCATACCGCGGGAACGTT
>NZ_JBHMVA010000085.1:0-933 GCF_042436675.1 Quyinboa ferrireducens
TAACAAAAGCCGTTGATGGTACGGATATAGGTTATATCAGACACCCAGACTTGATTAGGGGCTGTAACATCCATGTCCTTTACCAGGTTCTTATACTTATGAAAACGGTGATACGAATCGGTTGTTTTGCACGAAGCTTTTTTACGTCTAACAAGCATATCATGCTCTCGCAGGATATTATTCAATTTATCCCTGCCTACTTTTAATCCTGCCATTACGAAGGAACCTTTCAAAGCTTTGTATAACTTTACTGTACCCACACGTGATTGCTCAATACGCTCTTGTTTAACAAGCAGTATTACTTGATTTGTAATATGATCCTGCTTTTGTATTCGATCCTTTAATTTGTAATAAGCATCCCTGTGCATATGGTAACACTGGCAGGTTTGCTCAACGCTTGCCTGTCCAGTGTGTTTTGTTTTTTCTACTGACTTAATCAAACTTAAAGGTTTAAGTTTTTTTTTAACTCATCGACACTTTTGTAACCTAATTTTTCAGCAGCTACTTCAAGGTATGAGTCCATTACTAACTTGTCTAAGTCTTTCTTAATGAGCAACTCTTTTAGTTGTTTGATTTCCTTTTGTAAGGCTTTGAGCCGTGTTGTTTCATCTTGATTTTCCACGAGTATCCTGGTATTCATTAAATCTTTCCGGTTGTACTTTTTTATCCATTCATTTATGGTAGTCCGGTTAATACCATAAATTTCTCCAAGCTTTTTCTTGGAATAATTTCCAGTACTAAGTTCTGATAAAATTTTGAGTTTAAAACCCTCGCTGTACCTTCTTACGATACCATCATTTTTATACATAATTGCTACGTGTTGTGTAGCCATTATTCCGTATGAGTCAGTATTAAATACAACGTTCCCGCGGTATGGTGTCGTGGCAGTTTCTGTCCGATAGGATAGGAACTGTCAGGACGAAAAGAGCTGGC
>NZ_JBHMVA010000086.1:0-913 GCF_042436675.1 Quyinboa ferrireducens
TTGATAAATTAATTTTTCATTCCCTTCCTTATCCATAAATATCAATTTCTCATCATTAAGTATAATTATCCCGTTATCCTTTAATGTAAAGCTATAAATATTCTCAAGTGGAAGCTCAAATTCTCTGGTTCTCAATTTGCTTTTGATATCATATTTGAAAATTGACCCATTTGATTTATCACTTTCTTTTTTGAAATAATATAACTCGTTATCATTTTTCCAGCACATAACAGACCTTTCTTCAATCCCTCCAAACCATTCGTTATTATCAGAATTTGCTCTATCAATCTCCCTAAATTGATTTTTAATCAAATCATAAATTATCAGCTTTGTTAAAATCAAATCAGTTTCTTCATTGTAGTCATAATCAATAAATGATAAAAATCTATTTGATGCATATAAATTGATAATGTTGTAATCATCATTGAAATCAAATTTCTCAATTCTTTTATTTTCAATATTGATTTTTAAAATATTATAATCATAAAATCTATCCTGTTCTCCCGGTGTAGTTATTGCAAAACATGAATTATCATTACATGTCAATTCAACTATTACCAATTTATCATTATGATATAAAGTATCATATAAATCGGATTGTATATTCCATTTTCCAATAGTCCATGCATTACAACCAATTATTTCATTATCATTAATCGGGTTCCAGTAAAGTCCAATTGGATAAGTATCCTTTGTAATTAAAGTATCATTACTAATTCTAATTATCCTTGACTCGTAACTGTCACTTGAACGAGGAACATTGAAATTAATCACTTTAAACTCATTGAAAAATAATGATTGTCCAAAAATACTTATGTTGAAAATCATTAAGGCTATTGTCAATATTGGTTTCATCGGTCTCTTTTTATTGGGCACAACGTTCCCGCGGTATGGTGTCGTGGCAGTTTCTTTC
>NZ_JBHMVA010000087.1:0-884 GCF_042436675.1 Quyinboa ferrireducens
GATGTTCTTTCACCAATTCCGTCGATTGAACATAATAGCTGGTGTTGTCTGGATAATGTCTCATCGCCATCAATTATTAACTGGATTTGGCTTTCAATTTGATTAATTGCCTGTCCAAGATTATGTATAAGTTGAGACAATCGGTTGTATTTATTTTTATACAATTCTTGATCCATATAATCTTTCTGATCGCTAAGTTGTCCCTGATATTTGGCTTTATCACAGACAAGCATATCCCGCTCACTAACCAATTGCTTTAATGCTTGAATTGATTTTTCCGGTAAAGCAAACAGGCGTGCCTGGTCATGAAATCGTTGCGCATAAGCGGCAATCTTTCGGGCATCTATTTTATCATTTTTACCACGCTTCAGTCCAGATCTGTATTTAATCTGAACTGGATTTTCAATCCATAGATCAACTTTAAGTTCATCACAGGCGCAACTCAGAGGATAAATATATTGACCGGTATACTCTGCGCATACCAGGACATCTTCTTTTGGTGTATCCACTAATATGCTTTTCAAATGATACTTAATAGCATCACAATGGTTTGAAATAATGGTCTCATCAACATAGTTACCATCTTGCCAGATACAAAAATCCAATTTTAATTTGCTTACATCAATGCCAATAAAAATCTTCTTCATAACTTTGAAATTAGCAAAGACAAAAAGAAAAGAAGGGAACTTGAAATAATCCTAAAAACCTTAATTGCAGAAGGCTAAATTCTTATATAGGTCTTTATTTCAAGAAAAACCGGTAAGTCTAAATAAGGAGATAAGCCACCTGCTTACCAAAAGGAATAGTTTACTTACTGGTTTTCCTTTCTTTTTGAATTTATGTTATTATCTCAAATTTAAGCCTTTCCAGATCATTTAAGAATA
>NZ_JBHMVA010000088.1:0-855 GCF_042436675.1 Quyinboa ferrireducens
AAATCATTGTCAAGATAGAAATCAAAATTATAATTCTGTTTTTCATGGTAATCGTCTTTTTTGCATTACACACAACGTTCCTGTGTATGATGTCGGCGGTGAACAGTCAAACGAAGTGTAGACTTTCAGCCCGACATGAGCGGCAATACACAAATGAGTTGTTAAAGTATAATGTAACCGCTGCATTATACACTGTGTTAGGCTTTCGTTATTTTTTTATTTTTATTGTCTTTACAATTTCTGCAACTAATTCCGATTGTTCAATTGTGATTGAATCTCCAAAAATTGTTGCTGTCATTAGTATATGTCCTTTAATTGAATCTCCTTTTAAGATATACAAATACTGATTCCGCTGCATTTTTTCTGTCGAGTCATAACCAGAACTAAAATTAAAACTTGTCCGATAATCACCTATTTCTCCACTTTTATGCATTTGTGTTTTTAGTCCAACTGTTGAATTAAGAGAGTCAAGTGTTTGCGCTAGGTCAGGATTGATAAAAACAGTATCTTGATTCCAATTGATATTAATTATTAGTGTGTTTTTTAATTCTCTTGTTGTGTCAGACGAAATAATCCCCGAAGAAAATTTAGTTGTATTAAACTCCTTTTCCCAATTGTCCGGGAGTTTTACTTGAAATTTTCCATTCAAGTCAACAACGTTCACCATTTTTAATTCAGATTTTTTATTCTCATCCTTGCATGCAAATAAGAGAATGAAAATGATAAGAAACGATAATTTGAATAAAGAAATTCTCATTGTTTTTTCATAATGAAGCCTAACGTTCCCACGGTATGCTGTCGTGGCAGTTTCTTTCCGACGGGAAAGGAACTGTCAGGACAAAAGAGACAGCCCGC
>NZ_JBHMVA010000089.1:0-819 GCF_042436675.1 Quyinboa ferrireducens
TAACGTTCCCGCGGTATGGTGTCGTGCGGTTGACTGTCCCACGAAGTGGAGACTGTCAAGCCGAAAACGACGGCATACGGAATAAGGTTTTGTAGATTAAAATAAAACCGCATGCACTATGCACCGCGTGTTGTATGGCGTTATTATTTTTCTTCATTCAACGTCTCAATGTCGGTTTTAAATATTTTTATAAATTCATCTTTAATATTCTGTCTGTTTTTGCTAATTATTTTACTTATAAACTCATTAATGGTTAAATCTCTATAATCAATAGGGAGTTTGTTATTCTTGAAAAATCTTCCTAAAACAAAACTCAAACCCCAAACAAGCAAAGATGAAATAGAGAGTAAAATAGCTAAATATCCAGGATATGCAAAGGAGAATGCAAACATGGTCTTATCTTCTGAAGCGTACATAATAAAGACTATCAAAGGAAATATGAATATAATGAAAAGTAATAAACTAAAAATTATAGATCTTTCAAGTTGCCCTAAACTGAAAGGGATTACTTCTTTCAAAGCATTAAAATTTCTTTTTTGATTTCTATTGCCTATCAGAATTTCAAATGGAGAATCAAGACTAATGTTTGTAATATTCCTTTCTTTTAATAATTCAAGAATTCTGTTTTTAAGAAAAAGGAAAGCTAAATCATGTCTCAAAATTATATTTTCAGATATTAAAACCAGCACTTTTTCTGAAACTGGAAATCTAATATTATGTTTCTTTTCGAGTTGTTCAATATTTTCAGGATAAGTTCTCATTTAATAGTCAAGGTCATTTTCATAATGCCATACAACGTTCCCGCGGTATGGTGTCGTG
>NZ_JBHMVA010000090.1:0-812 GCF_042436675.1 Quyinboa ferrireducens
GTTGCTATTGATGATACTGAAACTGTACTTGAAGATAACAGTATTAATATTGATCCTTTGGTGAATGACCTTGATCCCGATCGCGGTGGCTTAACCATTACGCATATCACCGGACCAGTAAATGGAACAGGTTCCATTAATGCTGGCTCAAGCATAGATTATACACCTGATGCAGATTTCTTTGGTTCAGACTCCATTATTTACACCATCAGCGATTTAGATGGCGATCTGGATTCAGCGGTTATCAGGTTTACTGTTACACCTGATGACACGGATGCACCGGTTGCTGTAAATGATACAGTTACTACTGATGAAGATGTGGCTGTTGTGATTTCTCCATTAACTAATGATAATGATCCTGACGGAACAGGATTGACGATAAGTATTTTGACTGCTGCGGATAGTGGTTCTGTTGTGATCTCCGGTTCGGATCTGACTTATACACCGAATGCAAACTTCAATGGTCCGGATTCTATACAGTATCAGGTTGAAGAAGTAGGTGCCAATAATCAGACTGCCACGGCATGGATTCATATAACCGTGACTCCGGTGAACGATCTTCCGGTTGCAATTGATGATGCAGCTGCAGTTTTGGAGGATAACAGCATTAACATTTCTCCATTGGTAAATGACCTTGATCCGGATCGTGGCGGTTTAACCATTACGCATATCACCGGACCAGTAAATGGAACAGGTTCCATTAATGCTGGCTCAAGCATAGATTATACACCTGATGCAGATTTCTTTGGTTCAGACTCCATTATTTACACCATCAGCGATTTAGATGGCGATCTGGATTCAGCGGTTATCAG
>NZ_JBHMVA010000091.1:0-789 GCF_042436675.1 Quyinboa ferrireducens
AAAATGACATACAACGTTCCCGCGGTATGGTGTCGTGCGGTTGACTGTCCCACGAAGTGGAGACTGTCAAGCCGAAACCGACGCCAGGATGCATATAGATTTGCAAGATAAAAGAACCGCATGCACTATGCACCGCGTGTTGTGTACCGTGTTTTATTGTGCATAGTCTACTTCTAATTCATTTCTATCTAAATCAACTCGATACCAACCTTCATGACCAGATACATTCCCCGTTATTGGAGGAATTACTTCGATAGTTCCATCAGGTAGAGGTTTTTTTGATAATTCTGAATTTGCTTTATCAAGATTATATTTATAAACGTAACTGTCAATATGGTCTAGATGAAATACGAATATAGAATCATTTTCTATGGTGATTTCAAAAATTAAAAATTCACTTGTTTTCAGTTCTTTTAATTCAAGTTTGTTTCTTAATAAGTCAACAGCAAGGCTTTCTATAAAATTAGTCGTTTTATAGTTGTCAAGTCTCCAATAAGGTAAAACATTAATTAAAGAGTCTAATATGTTATTTGAAATTTGACTATTAATTCCTCCAAAGTTTCCATGTGCGATATAAACATTCGAGTCTAAGTCAGTAAAGTTATTTTTTCTTGTCTGACAATAACTCAATAAAAACATTAATATCAGTATGCTTGGAGGAAAGCTTTTAATAATATTCTTCATAAGAATCTATTTTGTCACAACATGGTACACAACGTTCCCGCGGTATGGTGTCGTGCGGTTGACTGTCCCACGGAGTGGAGACTGTCAAGCCGAAAACGACGGCAT
>NZ_JBHMVA010000092.1:0-760 GCF_042436675.1 Quyinboa ferrireducens
AAACGACAAGCATATAATTAGTATTATTATGTATTGTAATCTTTTCATGACATTGTGCACAACGTTCCCGCGGTATGCTGTCGTGGCAGTTTCTTTCCGACGGGAAAGGAACTGTCAGGACAAAATAAACAGCCTGCGAACGTTGATATGTTTTGTTTAAAATTACTGCCATGCAGTATGACCGCGTGTTGTATGGCGGTTTTTATTTAAATCGTTCATTGATATCCCTGTTCAGTATAAATTTAAGCTTTCCCTCTGGACGTATTATGTAAAAGTCATACGAGGATTCAGGTTTTAAAATAGAATCGTTATAATGAATACAATCGTATAAATTATTTGGTGTTAAAAGATAATTATATGGATTATTGCAACTAAATCTTATTCCTGTAGTTCTCAATCTTAATGATAAAGTTCCGTGATTCATTTCTTTTTTTATTATCCTGTCTTTTAATTCAATCTTATAAAGTGAATAAAAATCTGTTTCATTTTTTTTCTTTTCCAGAGTTTTATAGACTGGAATAAAAACGATTAATAGAAATGTAAATACTAACGAAATTGAAGCATAGTTGTAGAAAGATTTAAACTGAGAATCGGATTCTTTCATATTATTGTTATAACTCAAGTAGTTTTTTGTAATCCATTAATATATTCAAAATAACTCCTCCACATTATTCAAACTGCCATACAACGTTCCCGCGGTATGGTGTCGTGCGGTTGACTGTCCCACGAAGTGGAGACTGTCAAGCCGAAAACGACGGCA
>NZ_JBHMVA010000093.1:0-759 GCF_042436675.1 Quyinboa ferrireducens
AACGTTCCCGCGGTATGGTGTCGTGCGGTTGACTGTCCCACGAAGTGGAGACTGTCAAGCCGAAAACGACGCCAGGATGCATGTGGATTTGCAGGTTAAAAGAGCCGCATGCACTATGCACCGCGTGTTAGGGGCTGGGGTTCTTTTTTCAATTAGTTCCTGACTCTCAGAAAATAAATAATCATTCAGTGCTAAAACCTAAAAGCCAAGCCTAAACCATCATTATCACTTTTTATATGTAGTCCAGTCCCTCTTTTTAAATTTGTCCCGTTTAAAATTCTACCTGCATTTCCAATATGATTCATATATTTTATAGAGAAAAATGCACCAACACCACCAATGCCTATTCCTAATGCAGAAATGAACTTGTCTCCATGGCCTTGTTGATATATAATTGTTCCGACAAAAATCAATGACACTCCTAAGTAAAACTTTCTCTCTGCTTTTATTAGTTCATTTCCTGCATTTTTAAGTAACAATTCATTTTCGATATTTTTGATTGAATCCTGAATCTCACAGAATCTCATGCACTGATAAATTGATTTCTGCTGTGTAGTCAATATTATTGGGTTTGTACTAAAACAGTCAATAAAAGGTAATAGAGTTATAATAACTAAAAACAGTCTAAATATTTTATTCATGGTATCTATGTTTAAGTTTAATCTAATAGCGTTAATAAATAGCAAGTCTTAAAATTTCTCAAATACTGAATGGTTAATTATCTTTTTTCACCCTTGCCCCTAACGTTCCCGCGGTATG
>NZ_JBHMVA010000094.1:0-756 GCF_042436675.1 Quyinboa ferrireducens
CGTTGCCTGTAATTATAAAAAGATTAAAATATTATGACTAAAATAAATTTGTTATTTCTCATATTCATTTTTAATTCTTGCTCTTTACTTCAAAAAACAAAAAACTCCACAGTAGATGAGAAAATGCAAGAGAATTATTTTCTCAGGTTAAACCAAATTTATGATAATTCCGGAGATAGCACAAACAGAGCTTATTATCTAAACTGCCATACTGGATTTGAAAATTATCTTTTGTATTCAAACTATCTAGATGGCATTAATAAAAGTTCATATTTTGACTTGATAAATAAAATTGCAATTGATTCTTTAATTCCTGACTTAAAAAATGAATTAGGACAAGACTATTACATTTTCGATGAGTGTTTTTATTCTCCTTTAGGATATATAATTGATTTAGGTTGCTATGAATTTATAATTAAAGATTTAAATCTGGTCAACAGACAAGACTTTCGTTATAAAGTTTATAGTTTAATGTTAAATGAAAATTCTCAAGGGAGTACACTTGATTGTGAAGATTTAAAAGAGTTGATAAAAATAATACCTGACAAGGAATTTAAAAAAATAACATATCGCAAACTGTTGATAAAAGAAATATTTATAATTATGATTAATAAATAACTACAGGCAACACACGGTCATACTGCATGGCAGTATTTTCAAATAAAATATTACAACATTCGCGGGCTGTCTCTTTTGTCCTGACAGTTCCTTTCCCGTCGGAAAGAAACTGCCACGACAGCATACCGTGGGAACGTT
>NZ_JBHMVA010000095.1:0-755 GCF_042436675.1 Quyinboa ferrireducens
CCCAAATAAATACCCTATTTGGACAAGATTTTAAATTAAAGAAAAAAAGTGAGAATAAAAGAGAGGGTAAAGCTCAGTATTACGTTCTTGCTTCTAATGATACAATTAAACACGGTGATTACAAAATAAAGGCATATTCTGGTAAAAGAATTTTATTAGAAGGCACATATAATTTTAACAAAAAAACTGGATTGTGGAAAGAACAATACTACGGTAAATTTTATAAAGGTCCTAAAGCAACTGGATTCTATAAAGATGATAACAAAGTTGGAGAATGGTGTTATTTTGGTTATAAAGGTGATACTGTTCAAATATATAATTGGAGTGCTGATTCTCTTATTTATTTCAAACCATCTGACTTCGACAATAAAGAATACATTGTAATTGATAGCAGTATTGAACAAAAAGTTAAACTAGACATCCCTCCCACTTGTGTAGGTGGAACAGAATACTTTTTATATGAATTTGGTAGAGATATTGGCGACTATTCCCAATACTTTAAAAACTTAGGGAACGAACTATATTCTTTAAAAACAAAAATAATTCTCACTATTGATCAAAATGGCAAATTAACTGATATAGCATTCAGCACAAATGAAAATAAGAAATTAGAAAATATTATTAAAGCATATATTAAAACCTTTCGTTGGTTTCCAGGGGAAAAAAATAGCAAACCTCTGACAACGAAACTTGAGTTTTCCGTTAATTTATCAAGCCAATATTAAATAAAAGCAGCGCACAACACGCGGTCATAG
>NZ_JBHMVA010000096.1:0-750 GCF_042436675.1 Quyinboa ferrireducens
GTGTTGTGCACAGTAATTTATTTAATTCTCTTAAAATATCCATAATCAGAAAGTTCTGAAACCTTAACGGAATCTCTTGGATAGAATTGATATGATTGTGTTCCATATTGAATCGTATCATCTTTCCTTTTTCTAGTCATTAGCCTGCCAAGATGTATATACTCTATCAATCCGTCATTATCATGAATAAATATTCCTCCTTTATTAAAAGTCACAGAATCAGGTAAATCTTGGCCGTGCCCGTATTCTTTTTCAAGTCCAATAAAAGTTACTGTTTTGTTTGAGTCAGTTATTTTATCAAAGTAGTACTTATTACCTAAACTCCAACCAGAATTATACTCTGATGTTTTTACTTCTATATCTCCAAATTTATCAATGAAATAACCAATAGAATCATTCTCCTTATCGTAATTCTCATCCCAGGTCAAGTTTAACATTTTTATCTCATTATCTTTTATAGATTCGACAAATCCACCTCGGAGCTCATTTTTTTTAATTTTACTTACAGAGAATTCAATGGTTGAATCTAATATCACATATCCAGTATAATCGCTACTTGTAGCAAAACTTCCTAGAAGTCTGAAATAATAAATTACTTGAGATGAATTCTCAATCGGTTGTTTATATAATTCGCCAAGCTCCATTCTTATTCCGCAAGAAGTCAAAATGGAAATCAATAATATGTATGTTGTAAGTCGTTTCATTTTATTGTGCACAACGTTCCCGCGGTATGGTGTCGTGGCAGTTTCT
>NZ_JBHMVA010000097.1:0-738 GCF_042436675.1 Quyinboa ferrireducens
CGGCTTGACAGTCTCCACTTCGTGGGACAGTCAACCGCACGACACCATACAGCGGGAACGTTGTACCCCATTTAAGAAATGAAACCTGACTATATTTTAAACGAAGACTATTTAGACCTTGTATTTCGTCACATGTATGAAATGAGAGGTAGATACGGTAGCACGAAAACAATTCATACCGAGTTAGAAAAAAACTATTCCAAAAAGTTCCATTATAACGACATAGTAATGGCTCTTGAGCAGTTAGCATTAGATGGATTCTTAAATTTAGAACCAAATAAATGGGACGAATTTTCAGTTTATCGATTAACATATAAAGGTTATCTTGAATATAGATCATCAAAATCATCCCGACCGTATAAAGACTTAATTAAAAGAAATATAAGTCGAAAAAGATATAACAGATCTAAACAGATTGCTATTATAGTAAATGCAATTGCAATTTTGGCAATTACAGGCATGAGTTTATATGTTGACCAAAAAGGCTCAAAAAATTCTGAACAGATTTCCAATATTGAAGATAGAATCTTAAATATTGAAAAAAAACTTGATAAAATTAATTCTGATTCCATAACTATTAAATTAATTGATGAATAAAAACGGGGTACAACACGCGGTCATAGTGCATGGCAGTACTTTTAAGTAAAATAATTCAACGTTCGCTGCAAGCGCCTTTCGTCATGACAGTTCCTTTCACGGGTGAAAGAAACTGCCACGACACCATACCGCGGGAACGTT
>NZ_JBHMVA010000098.1:0-722 GCF_042436675.1 Quyinboa ferrireducens
CATACCGCGGGAACGTTGTGCACAATGTCATGAAAAGATTACAATACATAATAATACTAATTATATGCTTGTCGTTTTTTGAAGAGGCATTTTCTCAGAAATACACTAAGACAAACAATGACAAAGAAATAAACACATTTTTGAGAAAGAATTTTTGTGGAATAAATAAGTATCACATTTTTTTCAAAAAAGGTCATTTATACTTTAACAAAACCAACATCATTCCTGAGATTCTAGATTGGGAAAAGCATGAATTATTCATGATTAAAAATCAAGATTTATGTTTTGTGCAGACTTATAATGATACATTAATAACACAATCGGCTTTATATGACTTTCAAAAGTCGTACAGCTCTATAAATTATTCTACAAAGAAATTTGATATTTTCCATGGGACTAAGGATAAAAAACATTTTACCCAAATTTCAATTCCATTATTTTCATCTGACAATAAATTAATGATAGTAAAATATAAAAGTTGGTGTGGCAATGAGTGTGGAAGTGGCGGCATACTTGTTTTTAAAAAGTTTGATGAAAAATGGAAACAGATTGATTCCCGTTGCACATGGATGAATTAGAAAACACATTGCACAACACGCGGTCATAGTGCATGCGGTTTTGTTTTAACCTGCAAATTCTATTACCGTATGCCGTCGTTTTCGGCTTGACAGTCTCCACTTCGTGGGACCGTCAACCGCACGACACCATACCGCGGGAACGTT
>NZ_JBHMVA010000099.1:0-709 GCF_042436675.1 Quyinboa ferrireducens
CCGCATGCACTATGCACCGCGTGTTGTGCACAGTATTTTTTTATCCTTCAATTCAGTAACAATATTAATCCTTCAGATTAGAAAATTTCTTTCCGGATGGGATTAATGGAAACTTCTTCACCTTATTATAAAAAACCCCTTTCATTTTTTTTAGTCTTGTTTTCATATAAAATCCATCAAGAGAGGTGAATACGTAATTATTCCCATTTTTTAGAGCTATTGTACCCCAATAGAATGAAAACCAGGTAAGATAAAAGTTCCCAGTATTCCAAATTCCTTGAAATTCAATTTTTCTTATTTCTGAATTAGTCACTGTTTTCTTCGAATTGCCATCTGATATTTCTATTTCCGTTTCAGAAATTCTAAATTTCAATCTAGTTCTATGGAATAAGTAATTCAGATATAAAATCAACGACGGAACAAAGTCTGCGCATAAAAATACTATTACAGTTATGTACCCAAAAGTTCCAATATTTGAACTTAAAAATATAATAGCAACGCTAAGTTCAATTAAAGGCAATAATAGAATAATTAGATGAGAAAGAATCGACTGTTTCTGCATGTATATTTTTGATTCATAACTTCTTCTCATCTTTATCTATATTCTGTAATTTTAAATTCTCTTATGAAATTAAATTAATCAGCATTTTAATCTTATTCTAATATTGTGCACAACGTTCCCGCGGTATGGTGTCGTGGCAGTTTCTGT
>NZ_JBHMVA010000100.1:0-699 GCF_042436675.1 Quyinboa ferrireducens
CATGCACTATGACCGCGTGTTGTACCCAGTTTTTTATTTTTTTTCAATCGTATCCAAAATCAAAAGTTCGGATAATTTTATTTTCTCGGTCAATCTCAATAAAAGTTTCGAAGTGCAGGTAGATCCAATGAATTTCATCGAGTTTGTCTGAGTCTTCTTTAAAATTTTCTTTTGATAATTGCCAAACTCCATTTTTAAGATTTGTCCGAGACCAAATCACTTTTTCTGCTTTTTCAATGAGAATTTTAGCATCTTCTCTGTCGTCTTTCCAATCAATAGTTTTGAATTTGATGAACCATTTTTCAAAGTCGGCTTTAAATTGCAAGAATTTGAAGTCAGAGATTCCAATTTTTTCAAACTCGTATGGTCTTGAAAAATTTTTAACTGCTACTTCTTTTTCCTTTTCATCCATCTCCGGATGATAAAGACTTTTTCCTAATACTCGAGTTTCAATTAACGTTTTTAGAATTTCTTTATCTGTCCGTAGGAAAAAGTCTGCTCCTGTCATTTGAAATTCATAGATCAGGAACCATTGGTATTCTCTCCAAATCGTGTTAAAGTAATTCAGCTTTATTTTAGAGGTTTCTGTCATTTTTCAAATTAGCCACAACGTTCCCGCGTATACTGTCAGGACAAAAGAGACAGCCCGCGAATGTTGATATGTTTTGTTTAAAAGTACTGCCATGCACTATGACCGCG
>NZ_JBHMVA010000101.1:0-684 GCF_042436675.1 Quyinboa ferrireducens
CACGACACCATACCGCGGGAACGTTGTGGGCAAGCATGAAAAGACTTAAAGATTTGCATTAGACCATGAGTAAGAAATGGATTATTATTATAAGTGCAATTACACTGCTGAGTTTGACTCTTACTTTCCTATTTTTCAACTTTACCAGAGAGACAGCTGAATGGGACTATATACAAAATGTAGGAGGAATAAAAACTGATACACCTTTGGAGACAGAAGATGGTTACTATTTGCCAATATTATGCAATGTATCGGGACTAGACTCAATTACAGTAAATCCGACGACTCTAAATTCTGCTATATCCTGTATAAAAACAAAAGTGACAATTAATAAAAACTATATTTATTTGAAAATAGTGACTGGAATTGCAACTAATAAAAACAAAGACTGTAAATGTAAAGCAGTTTCCATCGGTGACTTAGAATCTGGCGAATACAAAGTTTATTATGGAGACGTAGGAAATTTAGAACATGAAATAGGCACATTTACAGTAAAACAATTGAGAGAGTAATTCCTTGATTATGAATAAAAAAGAAAGAAATGCCAGCCCACAACACGCGGTCATAGTGCATGGCAGTACTTTTAAACAATATAATTCAACGTTCGCTGCCAGCTCCTTTCGTCCTGACAGTTCCTTTCCCGTCGGAAAGAAACTGCCACGACACCATACCGCGGGAACGTTG
>NZ_JBHMVA010000102.1:0-661 GCF_042436675.1 Quyinboa ferrireducens
CATACCGCGGGAACGTTGGCGGTAATTAAAAAATGACAAGACGGATAGACATATTAATTCTTCTGATTATGATGTTGTTTGGTTGCAAGGAAACAAGTAAACCTGACAAAACCAGAATTCAGTTGAAATATGAAATTATTCCTGAAGACTATGACAGAAACTTGTATTATGTTGACTGGACTGATACTTTAGGACTAAGTGAAGGTTATTTGCCAGACAAGATTTTAAAGAGACCTAAAGAAATTTGGTGTTTTGTGACAAATAATCAAAAAGATACTTTGGGGTATTACCATGGACTTAGTATGGCACAAACGTTTTGCTATTTTCAGACAACAGACTCAATCGTAACTCTGAATTTTATGATTGGACTAAACATGTTTCCTGATAAGTTTGAAAAAGACACCACTGGAGCAAAAGCATATTTGGAAGCAAACAAAATACCAATTGAATTTAAACCAATTAAGGTGAATATCAAGACCGAATTGAGAAAAGAGTTTGAAGTAGAATTAAATGAAAAATAACTACCGCCAACACGCGGTCATAGTGCATGCGGTTTTATTTTAAACTGCAAACCTATATTCCGTATGCCGTCGTTTTCGGCTTGACAGTCTCCACTTCGTGGGACAGTCAACCGCACGACACCATACCGCGGGAACGTTGT
>NZ_JBHMVA010000103.1:0-652 GCF_042436675.1 Quyinboa ferrireducens
GATGTTTTACGCTGATTTTCGCAGAAGTTTTCTTTAGAATCCGTATTAATAAAATTTATTGCAGCAACAGATAGAAAGAATTACAAAATCAGTCATTTGATTTTTCTGCGCAACTCTGCGTTTTAATCCGCGTCCCGCATTAGCGGGTCTGCGAGAACCTCATTTATTTCCCGCAAATTTTCGCTGATGTTTTACGCTGATTTTCGCAGAAGTTTTCTTTAGAATCCGTATTAAAAAACTTTATTGCACAACAGATAAAAAGAATTACAAAATCAGTTATTTGTTTTTTCTGCATAACTCTGCGTTTTAATCTGTGTCATGCGATAGCGGGTCTGCGTGAACCTGCTTCATTTCTCGCAGATTTTCGCAGATGTTTTACGCTGATTTTCGCAGAAGTTTTCTTTAGAATCCGTATTAATAAAATTTATTGCAGCAACAGATAGAAAGAATTACAAAATCAGTCATTTGATTTTTCTGCGCAACTCTGCGTTTTAATCCGCGTCCCGCATTAGCGGGTCTGCGAGAACCTCATTTATTTCCCGCAAATTTTCGCTGATGTTTTACGCTGATTTTCGCAGAAGTTTTCTTTAGAATCCGTATTAATAAAATTTATTGCAGCAACAGATAGAAAGAATTACAAAATCAGTCATTT
>NZ_JBHMVA010000104.1:0-648 GCF_042436675.1 Quyinboa ferrireducens
ACTTTAAGTTGTCAAAGAAATAATTCCCAAAGTAGCAAAGTTCCTGTTGAGTATTATTATGTGCAATATAACTTGGAGAGTAATACAGAATTATACTTGGATACAACACGAATTGAATATCACCAGGTATTAAATGATAGTATTTATTCATTGACCTATATCCCCAAACTAATTGATAAAAACGATACCGTTAAAATCATTGTGAAAGAATCTAAGTATTTTCAACCAGAATACTTTTACAATAGAAAAAAAGTTGATTTTGAGTTTGTATCAAACCGAAAATATCTAATTGAAGGAGAATTATTCTGGGTATACAAGTATGTAAAGAATCCTTCTGTGATTGACGGTTGTGTCACACAGTTCTGGAATCCTGACTTTGGAATAGTTATTAAACGCTCATCGACTTGGAAAGATTTTAGCAAGTTGCAGACTAACAGTGAAAACATCAATCGAATAATTAATCTACTATTTGATGTAATTAACCAAGACACAGAATTTTATTACGGATGCAAGGAAGAACTTGAATTAATTCCAAAATCCGATGTAAGAGAATTTTATGATTGGAAATTTAAAGATGAGTTGATCAACTTAGATGAATAAAAAACGGCATACAACACGCGGTCATAGTGCATGGCAGTACTTTTAAAC
>NZ_JBHMVA010000105.1:0-638 GCF_042436675.1 Quyinboa ferrireducens
GCATTCCGCCATAATGTCAAACCTTCACTTGTCAGGTTATTGCCCCAGTTACGTATAATTGAACCATAGTTCTGACAAATCAGTACGGCATCAGCCTTAGTCGTTTCTGAACCAATAGTAGAACCTGCTGGCACATAGTTTACTCCTATGGTTACATTGCCTTCTGCACCTTCCTGGTAACCTAACAGCGTATTGTCGCCTGAGATAACCTGATCAGTTCCATACTGCAAGGATTTGGTTCCGACTCCGCCATCATCTGCTGCTGTTTCTCCTACAATCATAATCTTGTCATCTGTAAAGGTCATTCCTGTAAACAGGGCATGTGACTGATTTGCCGGATCAACTACCAGATAAGGAGAATCTGCTACTTCTGCTACGCCTCCGGCTGTGCCTGATGCAAAGGCTTTATTCTCTCTTAATGCATATACTTTATTATATACAAATGGAACCTCGATACTGGCAAGTCCAAGTACCTTACCCGGCATCCATACTGCATCTCCTGAACCAAAGGTTTCCTGGGCTACCACTACATCGTATCCGCCAAGATCTGTTGTATCACCTGCTCCAAGCTGAATAACGGTTACTTCAAAGTTATCATCTGCATTCAGCATTTCCACAATCGGATCATTGTATGGATC
>NZ_JBHMVA010000106.1:0-627 GCF_042436675.1 Quyinboa ferrireducens
CGTTAGCTGTCATATAGATGAAACTCAAAATACAATGACTAGAATTCTCAACCCAAAGAAGATTAAAACATATAAATTATTTGGATTTTCACTCCTTTTGTTGACCTGTATTTTGACCTCTTGTGACCCTGCAATTGGATATGAATATTACCTTAATAATGCATCAGATAAAGAATTAAAAGTATATTTTAAAGGGCGGGGATTCAATGACTCAACACAAACAATAACTGTTCTCCCAGATACTGAAATACTAATATATGAGACAGAAGTTTGGGGTAAAAATCCTCATGATGAAAAAGATGATTTCCTTATAATGTTTGATACATTGAGTATTTCTGCTTTAGATTCTTCCAAATTACTTTTAGATTATTTAAAACGAGACAGTTGGAGTTATAATAGTGACATTGGACATTTGGGATTAATTGAAACTGGAACCAATATATATAATCTTGAAATTTCAAATAAAGATTTTGAAAAAAAATAAATACGCCAGCTAACACGCGGTCATAGTGCATGCGGTTTTTTATAACTTGTAAAACCTTATCCCGTATGCCGTCTTTACGGCTTGACAGTCTCCACTTCGTGGGACAGTCAACCGCACGACACCATACCGCGGGAACGTTAGCG
>NZ_JBHMVA010000107.1:0-619 GCF_042436675.1 Quyinboa ferrireducens
GTGTTGTGGGTAGTGCTTTTTATAATGTACTGTCAATCATTTTACTAAAATACATCAGTATTATTACTTTCTTTTGTCCAGGTAGTTTTAAATACTTTGCCAAATAAGAAGGATCTTGCTCAAATGACCATATATTAAATTGGAAACTTACCGTTACTGAATCAGGATTATAAAGCGTCAAAAATTTAATCAAATCTAAAGAGTCTAAAGTCATTTGGTTTACTCTCTCATAATCAGCGACAATTGGGACACAAAGATCATGTAAGAATTTGTAAGCACATTCATCTCCAATAATAAACTCAGTCATTTCTAAGTCTGAGATTAATTTTTTTGTGTCAGTTAAAACAGTATCAATAAAGAAACCATCTGGATATCCCATACTTAAAATTAAGGAGTCAAGATTGTGAAAAGTTTTTAGTGTGTCAGTTTTATCAAAAGCACCTAAATTCTCAATTTGACGAAATGTTTTATTTTCAATACGATTCCATAGATCTGAATCAGATTTTGTAAATGCATCAGTTAATTTTTTATTCACCAATTTATCTATCTCCTTTTCATGATCAACAGTTGAACATGAGTAGAGTAGAATGAATATGTAAATGATAATTTTTCTCATTTT
>NZ_JBHMVA010000108.1:0-603 GCF_042436675.1 Quyinboa ferrireducens
AACGTTCCCGCAGTATGCTGTCGTGGCAGTTTCTTTCCGACGGGAAAGGAACTGTCAGGACAAAATAGCCCGACTGCGAATGTTGTAATGTTTTATTTAAAAGTACTGCCATGCAGTATGACTGCGTGTTAGGTGCTGGCGTTTCTTTTTTATTCAAATTCAATATTCTCATTCTCAAGAATCTCTCTTACATAATTTTCATGTTTAAGAGTCTTGAAATTAAACCATTTCTCACGATATTCAGAATTTTCAATAATATGCTTAAAATTTGCAAATGGCTTTTTTCGTACTAAAATTTCTCCCAAATTTTCCTTAAAACTATTATTGTCAATTTCTTCTATGAAATCTTTCATAATCTGAAAAGCCTCTCCGGGTTTCATTTTCTCAATCACTAAATAGTCAGTCCATTCTTTTTTAATTTTTCAAGTTCTTCTTCCCAAAATTCTGTATCTCCAATTATTTCATCCAGGTCAAAAATTGTACGAATCTCTAAATCTTCTCTGTTAATGAAAATATTCATTCCAACCTCAAGATTCTGGGCCATTTCTTTAATTTGAGATTTCGTCAGTTTCATAATGATATTTTTTACGCTTGCACCTAACG
>NZ_JBHMVA010000109.1:0-602 GCF_042436675.1 Quyinboa ferrireducens
GTATCAGCATTATTTCCAATGCCATCGTTATCACTATCAGCAAATTCTGTGGCATCCATCGGGAATTCATCCTCTGAGTCAATAATACCATCGTTATCATCATCATTGTCATTCAGGTCGCTCACCTTATCACCATCGTTGTCAGCAGGTACAGATACTGCATCCAGTGGATCGGTTCCATTGGCAATCTCATCCTGATCTGAATAACCATCATTATCATCATCATCGTCATTCAGGTCACTTACCTTGTCACCATCGTTATCAGCCGGTACAGATTCTGCATCCAGTGGATCGGTGTCATTGGCAATCTCATCTGCGTCGCTGTAACCATCACCGTCATCGTCGGTATCGGCATTGTCGCCTACTCCGTCATTATCGGTATCAACAGTTTCTGTAGCGTCTGTCGGGAATTTATCCTCTGTATCGATTATGCCATCATTATCATCATCATCGTCGTTAAGGTCACTGACCATATCACCATCGTTGTCAGCCGGTACAGATTCTGCATCCAGTGGATCGGTATCGTTGGCAATCTCATCTGCATCGCTGTAACCATCGCCGTCGTCGTCAGTGTCCGCATTATCACCTATACCATCATTATC
>NZ_JBHMVA010000110.1:0-580 GCF_042436675.1 Quyinboa ferrireducens
CGTTGTGTGTAATGCAAAAAAGACGATTACCATGAAAAACAGAATTATAATTTTGATTTCTATCTTGACAATGATTTCAGGTATTTGTCTTGCTCAACAAACAAATGATAAAATTAAGTATATCGCTTTTAAATTTGAGCATTCAAGACGGATTCCCAATCATAACATTATAATTGAGGTAATTAAAAGACAATCTGAGATTGTGGTGAAAGTGAAGTCCAACCCAATGAATAGCAATACACAATGGGAAAAGACAAAAGTTGATACAACGTTTTCAATTGATTCAAAGAAATTTATTGAGTTAGCAAATGACATGTCAATTCTAAATAAGATAGATTTAAACAAAGCATTGACTGGTGGACTTGATGGAACTGAGTGTTATATTGAATTTGGACAATATGGAAGTACAGTAGCTTATAAATTTTGGTCTCCAGATTGTGACACAAAACAACGTGGACTATCTGACTTTTTGAATCTTTGTGAAAAACTAATTAAAGTTGGAGGATTAAAACCTGAAGATATATTATAAAAATGCACATACACACAACACGCGGTCATAGTGCATGGCAGTACTTTTAAA
>NZ_JBHMVA010000111.1:0-548 GCF_042436675.1 Quyinboa ferrireducens
TTGATTTTCATTTCGATTTTACAATCTTGCAAAGTACAGCATGAGAAACCTGTTTATAATCCTAAAGCAATTGAATTTAACGACAAAGCTGTACAATTAATGCAACGAATGGAATATGATAGCGCTTTAATTTTGTTTAACAAAGCCATCAAGATTGATAAAAATTATTATTTACCTTATTCAAACATGACAGGAATTTATTTAAGTAGGAAACAGTTTGATAAAGCATTGCAAGCAAATAATAAGATTATTAAGATAAAGCCTGACCTTGCTGAAGGATGGACATTTGCAGGAATGCTTTACGATAAACAAGGAGACTCACTAAAAGCGATAAAATACTATAAAAAAAGTATCGAGATTTTTGATAATAGAATTAATAATCCCGAAAACAAAAAGGATTTGGCTGCAAATAGACTTAATCGCGCATTCTCATTGATACTTTTAGGACATGAAAAAGAAGGTAAAGATGAAATGAGGAAATTGAAATCTGAGAATCCAGATAATTTGATGATTGACGAATTCTTAAAACTTAGCAAAGATGATTATAT
>NZ_JBHMVA010000112.1:0-538 GCF_042436675.1 Quyinboa ferrireducens
TGTCTTATACTGAAATATGGCTACAGGTTAATAATTGAATTTAAGCTACATTTTTAAAGACCATGTTTGGTGTTTTATACCCTAAAGATATATGTAATCTTTTATTGTTATAAATATAGATTGCATTATGTGTTGCCTTGCTTGCAATTTTCTTAGAAAAGAATGTTTGATCGAGATAGAATTCATCTTTTAGGATTCCATTAACTCTCTCAGCAATAGCATTTTCATAACAATGATTTTCTTCAGTCATACTTATTTTTATCTGTTGCTTATTAAGTTGTTCTACATATTGATTACTACAGTATTGTATCCCTCGATCAGAATGGTGAACCAAACCGGCCTTTGGCCGTGCTTGCTTTATGGCCCGTTTAAGGGCCCGCAAGCAACCCGCCAACTCCAACGAATCACTGATGTCATATCCTACAATCTTTCGAGAGAACATATCTGTAATTAATGCTAAATAACAAAAGCCGTTGATGGTACGGATATAGGTTATATCAGACACCCAGACTTGATTAGGGGCTGTAACATCCATGTC
>NZ_JBHMVA010000113.1:0-524 GCF_042436675.1 Quyinboa ferrireducens
GAGAACAGTTTTTTAATACTTTCTCTTTTCCAATAGCCAATTTCATACTGTTTATGGATTAAATCAAGTGTAAAATTGTCTTCTTCATTTCTTTGTCGTAACTCTAATCGATAAGAATTTTGATGTACTCCTTCTAAAAAGTTTATGCATATATCAATGTCTAAATCTTTATAGTCAATTATTTTAGTCTCTAAAGGGAGATCAAATTTATGAACGTTTATCTTTAAGTTGTTCTCTTGAAACTCAACACTACTTAGGTAATATATTGATCTTATATACCTTGTTAAGACTAGAATTATTAATAATGACCATGATATATATTCAAATATTTTAATTTCTAGGGAACTCGTATCTGTCATAAGAAATAAATACACATTCAATATTATAAGTAATAAAGTCAAATGTATTAAAGCAGATTTAACTAAAAATCTATTCCAGAATGTATAGTATTTTATTTCAAATTTTTCCATTTTTCACAATAAAGCCTAACGTTCCCGCGGTATGGTGTCGTGCGGTTGACTGTC
>NZ_JBHMVA010000114.1:0-515 GCF_042436675.1 Quyinboa ferrireducens
GTTGTAGCTAATTTTAAGATGACCAATTTGCATCGACAATTCATAACAAATATTGATTCCAGAAGAAATCTTGCGAATAGATTAGGCTTGATTTATATTAAATCAGTTCAAAATTGGAGAAATTAATAATTAGGCTTAACTCGATGAAACAAATATCAAAAAGACGATTAATAGGATTCTCAACAATTTTTATTAGTCTAATACTGATATTATCAGAGATTATGAGTTTATTCTTAATTGATTACTTTGCTGGTGATTGTATGAATACAATAAGTAGATATCTAATCATAATTTTATATTCAACTTCGATTTTCGCAGGAATATTCTTATTAAAAAACCTTGAGAGTTCTTTAATCATTTATCGATTTTCTGGCTTAGGCTTGATTACATTAAGTACTATTAATATGTTCATTAATTTCAATTGTTGGATTGTAATGTTCATATTTATTCATTTAATAACTGGGATTATAATTGTAATTCTATCAAGAAATAATAAGAGCTTAGGATTATAAAAA